>JBGPEO010000028.1:0-22601 GCA_041482895.1 Candidatus Dormibacteraceae bacterium
CCTTCGAGACGATCAAGTACCTGCTCGATATCGGCAAGCCGATGATCGGCCGCTACCTCCTCTTCGAGGGCGAGGACATGTCCTTCCGCGAGCTGAAGCTGCGCCAGAACAAGGCCTGCCCGCTGTGCGGCGAGAACCCAACGGTTCACTCGCTCATCGACTACGAAGCGTGGTGCGGCACCCCTGCAATGGAGCCTTCGGAAGCCCGGGCGTCATAGAGGGGCGCCGCGAAATCACGGCGCAGCCTCTGATTTCGTGGGGATTAGCTAGTCTGGTCGCTTAGTGGCCAGCACCGGCCAGCCGAGCCGCATCTCGGGGCTCTGAGCGCCGATACGTGCGTTAGGGGGCCCGGCCCGTCGTCGTCCCGCACGTAAGGTGCGCTCCTAGCCAGGCCACCCCTGCCTTCGTCTCGGCGCTCAGACCGGCGACCTTTGCAGGCCGCCTGCCCCGACCTGCAGCCCGTCCGGCCGGTACAGTCCACTTGATGATCCAGCTCGACCGTCACGACGCCACTCGCCTGGATGCTGCCCGCGCCATCGTGCGTGACCTCGGGTCGGTGCTCATCGCCTATTCGGGCGGAGTCGATTCGACGCTTCTGCTCAAGCTGGCCCTGGGTGAGCTGGGCGATCGCGCCGTCGCGGTGCTCGCAAGCTCCCCCGCCTATCCGGAGTCGGAGCAAAGCGAGGCGCGCCACCTGGCCGGCTCCCTCGGCGCGCGGCTGGTGGAGGTCTCGACCAGCGAGGTCGAGCTCGAGGCTTACGCGCGCAACAACCCAGACCGCTGCTTTCACTGCAAGGAGGAGCTGTTCGACACGCTCGAACCCGTGCAGCGACAGCTGGGGCTCGCAAGTCTCGCGTACGGCGCGACCGCGGACGATGCCGGCGACCACCGTCCCGGCCACGGTTCGGCCATCCGCCGCGGCGTCCGCTTCCCGCTCCTCGAGGCGGGCCTGGGGAAACCCGAGATCCGCGCCGCCGCCCGTGAGCTTGGCCTGCCCAACTGGAACAAACCGTCATTCGCGTGCCTGTCGTCGCGCATACCGCACGGCACGCAGGTCACCGTGCAGGCGCTGCGCCAGATCGAAGCCGCGGAGGACGCGCTGAAGGCGCTCGGATTCAAGCAGGTCCGCGTGCGGCACCATGGCGACGTGGCGCGGATCGAGGTCGACGTCGCCGAGATCGGCCGGCTCGTCGCGGAACGCGACCGCGTGGTCGACGCCGTGCGAAAGGCGGGCTACACGTTCGTGTCCGCAGACCTCGAGGGCTATGCATCGGGCAGCCTGAACCGGACCTGGCAGCAGCAGACCAACAAGTAGCGGGCGCGAGTCGTGGCTGAGCGCGGCGTTGTGTTGAGCCTGGACGAGGGCACCACCGGCGCGACCGCGGTGGTGGTGGGGCTCGACGGCGAGGTGCGCGCGAAGGGCTACCGCGAGATCGCGCAGCATTATCCGCAGCGTGGCTGGGTCGAGCACGATCCTCTGGAGATCTGGTCCGCGGTGAAGTTCAGCGCGAAAGAAGCGCTGCAGGCCGCGGGTGTCTCGGCCGCCGACGTGAGGGCCGTCGGCATCACCAACCAGCGCGAAACGCTGGTCGTCTGGGATCGCCGGACTCTAGAGCCCCTCGCACCCGCGATCGTGTGGCAGGACCGCCGCACCGCCGCCGTGTGCGATGAGCTCCGCGCGGCCGGCCACGGGCAGCGGGTGCGCGAGGTCACAGGCCTGGTGATCGATCCCTACTTCACGGCCACCAAGCTCGCCTGGGCGCTCGAGCACGTCGACGGGGCGGCGAACGCCGCGGTGGGCACCGTCGACAGCTGGCTGGTGGCGCGCCTTTCCGCCGGGCGTGACCACGTGACCGACGCATCGAATGCTTCGCGGACGCTCCTGTTCGACATCGGTCAGGGCGCCTGGAGCCCGGAGATGGCGGATCTCTTCGGCGTCTCGCTGGCGAACCTGCCACGCGTCGTCGATTCGTCGGGCGAGATCTCGATGACCGACCCCGACGTCTTCGGTGGGGTCGCGGCGCCGATCACTGGCATCGCCGGCGACCAGCAGGCGGCTCTCTTCGGCCAGGCCTGCACGACCCCCGGCATGGCCAAGAACACGTATGGCACCGGGTCTTTCGTGCTCACCCAGACGGGTCCCGCTCGCGTCGCCTCGTCGTCCGGGATGCTGACCACGGTGGCGTGGCGTCGGGCCGGCCGGCTCAGCTACGCGCTCGAGGGCGCCATCTTCATCACCGGCGCGGCGTTGCAGTGGTTGCGCGACGGCCTGGGCATCATCGGCAGCGCGGCCGAGGCCGGGCCGATCGCGTCGTCGGTGCCGGACAGCGGAGGCGTGTTCATGGTGCCGGCGTTCGTCGGGTTGGGCGCTCCGCACTGGGACCCCTACGCGCGGGGCACGATCGTCGGGCTCACCAGGGGCAGCGGTCGCGTCCAGCTGGTGCGGGCAGCCGTCGAATCCATGGCGTATCAGACGCGCGACGTGGTGGAGGCGATGGAGATCGACCTTGGCTCACCAATGCGAGAGCTGCGCGTCGACGGCGGCGCGGCGGTGATGGACGTGCTGTGCCAGTTCCAGGCCGACCTGCTCGGCATCCCGGTGCGCCGGCCGCGCCACACCGAGACCACGGCGCTGGGCGCCGCTTTCCTCGCCGGCCTCGGCGCCGGGCTCTGGACGGACGCCGACCTGGCGGGCCTCTGGAAGCTAGACCGGGAGTTCGAGCCGGCGATGTCCCGCGACCAGGCCGGAAGCCTCCAGTCGCAGTGGCGCGAAGCCGTGAAGAGAAGTCGGGGATGGTCACCTCACTAACGCGCCCTGTGCGCGCGCGCGGCGGGCCGCTAAAGTGCGCCCTGCGCGCGCCCGGCGATAATCAGTAGGCCTTGAGTACCGAAGCCCCCCCCGGGCCAGTCCGCCACCAGAACCTCCACGCGCATCACATGTGGCGGCAGCAGCGCTTTTTTGCCGGCTTCCTGATCGCGATCGGCGTCGTGATGACGGCCATCCTCATCTACCAGCGCCAGCTCACACATGCCGGCAACTTCGCCAACCTGATCTGGATTCTCTACATTCCGAGCGGACTCCTGCTGGGCGGCGCGTTTCTCTACTACCGACACCGCAGCCACGTCCTCGTGCAGGAGGACGGCGTCAGGGTGTCGACCCTCAGGTCCCACGTCCTGCTCGACTACGACTCCATCAAATCGGTGAAGGCGCAGCCGCTGCGCACGCATTTCCAGGATCGCCGCAGCCGGATGATTGCGCCGGTGATGAAGCAGTACGTGGACAAACCAGCCCTGTTCATCAGGATCCGCGGCGACGAAAGCGAGCTGGCGGCGATCAAGAAGACCCTCGGGTCGCGTCTGATGCACGAGGACACGATCGCGATCCCGGTGCCTGACGCCGACGCCGCCGCGTGGCAGATCAGCTCGCGCCTGCCCTACCGCCTGGGTCAGAACCAGGGAGGCGGCAAGCGCAAAAAACGGCGGCGGTGAATGGGCCCCCCGCCTACGAGCTAGAGGAGACACAACCAGCGCAGGTCGAGCGCGAGACGACGTATTTCGATCGCTGGGACCTGGTCGCGGTGCTGGCGCTGACCGCGGTCGCGTTCGTTCTCCGCTTCTACAGCCCGATCATGCCCGACTTCTTTCTCCATCCCTTCCAGGGCCCCGCGATCACGAACTGCGTTTCGAACACTCCGAGCGATCCCAAGGGCGACCCCGGCACGATCTGCGGCCTCGCGTACCCATTCAACCGCGGCTACCCCGATAACCAGGGGCTCCTGTCGCCCCCCAACGGCCAGGTCTTCGACGAGATTTACTTCCCGGTCGACGCCTACGACGATGTGAAGGGAATCGAGCTCTGCACGCCGAAAACGTCCAACTGCCAGTTCAACTACTTCGACCCCGAACCCCCGCTGGCAAAGCTGTTCATCGCCTCGGGCGATTGGGGTTATGGGTGGTACCGCGCGCATTTTCAGGGCGCTTCAGGCGATTA
Source organism: Candidatus Dormibacteraceae bacterium (assembly GCA_041482895.1). GTDB lineage: Bacteria > Chloroflexota > Dormibacteria > Dormibacterales > Dormibacteraceae > Palsa-870. The sequence continues at coordinate 3,992 of JBGPEO010000028.1, forward strand.
CATCGACCTCGGGTTCAACACCTTCGGCTGGCGCATCGCCGCCTGCATCTTCGGAACGCTTTGCATCCCGATGATGTACCTGCTCGCCCGGCGGCTCTGGCCCAACCGGCTGTTCGCCATCGCCGCCGCGACGCTGGCGTGCTTCGACGGTATGTTCTTCATCCAGTCACGGATCGGGATGATCGACATCTTCCCGATCTTCTTCATCCTCCTCTCCTACTTCCTGTACCTCGTGCACATCCAGAGCCGCACGCCCCGCGGGTCGTTGGCCTCGCTCGTGGCGCTTGGCATCGTGCTGGGAATCGGCATCGCCTCGAAGTGGATCGTGCTCGCAGCCTTCGCGAGCATCGTCTTCCTGATGATCGTCAGGGCGATCCGGCACAACGTCGACGTCAATATCGGGCCGCCCGGAAATCCATTCTGGTCGTGGGGAAGAGGCGATGCGCCGGTGATTCCGCGGGGAGTCAACTGGGGCGTGTACCTCGGGGTCGCGGCCGTGGCCCTGGTGGCGATCCCGGTCGCGATCTACGTCGCGTCGTGGTACCCGTTCTTCGCGCGCGGCCAGTTCCACAACCTCGCTGACCTGATCAGCTACCAGCAGCAGTCGTACCTCTACCATGCGAATCTCAAGGCGACTCACCCATACGGCTCGCCATGGTGGTCGTGGCCGTTCCTCGCGCGGCCGGTTCTCTACTACGCCGAGTACACGAACCTCGGCATCGATCACTGGACCGGGCAGCAGCTGATCTCGCGAATGGCGAATCTCGGCAACCCGTGGATCTGGTGGACGAGCCTGCCCTGCGTGGCGTCCCTGCCGTACTTCATCATCCGGCACCGCAGCTTCCCCGCCACCGTGATCCTGCTCGGGTTCATCACGCAGTGGCTGCCGTGGTCTCTGATCAGCCGCGTGATCTTCATGTACCACATGTTCGGCGGCCTCATCTTCATGGTTCTCGCCGTCGCGTTCGTGCTGACGCAGATCGCAGAAAAGCTTCGTTCTCCTGGCCGGATGCTGCTGGTCGGCAGCTTCCTGGGCCTCGCCGTGGCGTTCTTCTTCTACTTCTATCCCATCTGGACGGGACTCCCGATCTCAGGCGCTGCGTACTTCAGCGGGCCGCAGACTCCTCCGTGGGGCCCGAAGACCTGGCTGGTCAACTGCCGCAACGACCTGCCCCCCAGCCAGCCTCAGCTGTTCTGTTGGAACTAGCGCCGGCAGCTTTCCTCGCTGCTTGCGTGGCGGCCGGTTACGGCCTCACGTATCTCACTGGCATCGGTCTGCTGCTCGAGGAGCGGATGGCTTTCGGCGCGGTGCTGGGCGCGATGGCCGTCACCTCGTTGAGCTTTCTGCTGTCGCTCGCCGTGAGCGACGTGACGGTGGTGACGGTCGTGGCCGCGCTCGTTGTCGCGGTTCTCGCCGGCGTGGCGTCGATCGCGCTGCATGCGAAGCAATTCCGAGCCGACCTGGCGGATGCACGGAGTCGATGGTTGGTCTCGCCGCGCTCGCCAGGACATCCGTGGCCGCTTGCGGCGGTCGCGCTCGTCTGCGGCGCGTGGACGGTGCATTTTCTGCACCAGGCCTATGTGTACACGCCAAGCGGTCTGTACGCGGGCTACGTGAACATCTGGGGCGACTGGGCGGCACATCTGAGCTTCGCGGGATCCTTCGCGTACGGGCACAACTTTCCTCCCGAGTATCCGATCGACCCCGGCCACCACCTCGGCTACCCGTTCATGATCGATTTCCTGGCGGCGAACCTCGTTCCGTTGGGCAGCCGCCTGACCTCATCCCTGGTGCTGACGAGCGGCTTTCTCGGCCTTGCCTTTCCCGCCGTTCTCTACCTGGCGGTCCAGAGATTCTTGGGCGGGCGCGCCGCGCCTGTGCTCGCCGTCAGCGTGTTCTTGCTCAGCGGCGGCCTCGGCTTCGTTTACCTTTTGGGCGACCTCCAGCATTTCGGGCCGGCAGCTCTACTTCACCTTCCTCGCGAGTACACGCTCAATCGCGACCTCAACTTCCAGTGGCTCAACCCGGTGCTGGCCTACCTCGTGCCGCAACGCTCGACCCTTTTCGGCTTCAGCCTCGCGCTGATCGCGCTGGTGATTCTGTGGGTGGCCGCACGCGGCCGCGCGGGTTGGCAGCCATACGTGTTCGCCGGAATCGTCGCCGGGCTGATGCCGATCTTCCACGTGCATGCCTACGGCACAGTCGTGGCGCTCGCGCTGTTCTGGGCGCTGTTCAGCTTGCGGATTCAGTGGCTCGGCTTCTTTGTGCCGGCGCTGGTGATCGGGATCCCGATTCTTGTCTGGATGTGGCCGCCCGCCAACACGAGCGTGTGCGGCAGCAACCCGAGCCTGCATGGTTACTGCTTCGAGGTCGGTTGGTTGTCGTACCTCGACTGGCAGCACGATTCGCCGATCTGGTTCGGGCGCGACTGGGTCTGGTTCTGGATCAAGAACACCTCGGTGTTCATCCCCCTGCTGGTCGCGGCACACCTGCTGCGGAACTGGATTCCGACCGCGTTTCCCAACTGGTTCGCGCCCATGTGGATGTGGTTCCTCGTCCCGAACGTCATCGTGCTGCAGCCCTGGGACTGGGACAACACGAAGTTCTTCGTCTTCTGGGCGCTGCTCGGCAGCGTCCTGGTGGGAGGCCTGCTCGCGCACCTGTTCCGGCGTGGGCCAGGCTCGGCGATCGCCGCGTCGGCGCTGCTTGTTCTGCTGGGGCTTTCGGGTGCCCTCGACCTCGCCCGAGCCTCGGACTTCAGCGTCAGCGCTGTGCAGTTCACAGACACGGGAGGGCTGCAGGTTGCTGACTGGGTGCGCACGCACACCAGCCCGACCGCGTTGTTCGTCGTAGCGGACGAGCACAACAGCCCGATCCCGACGCTGGCCGGAAGGCGTGTGCTGATCGGCTATCCCGGATGGTTGTGGACCTATGGGATGCCGGATTACATGCAGAAAGGCGCCGACGAAACGCGGATTCTCAAGGGCGATCCGGCGGCGATGGATCTCGTGCGTCGATATGGCGTGGACTACGTGATGATCGGCCCGCAGGAGATTCCACGCGGCGCGAGCCGCGCTTACTGGGACCAGCACGGCATTCTGGTCTACGACAGCGGCGAATACGCGGTCTACAGAGTCGTGAGCTAGGGCGCGGGGAGGCTGATCGGCGGCCGTTCGTGTTCGGCCGCTCGCGGCGTCGGCGGATTGGTGGTCGTCTCGATCACCACCTCGAGGTGGCGTGCGATCCGCTTCATCTCGCGATCGCCGCGGTCGAGGCGGTTCACGATCTGCAAGAGGATCTCGTCCTGGTGCATGAGGTGGTTCATCAGCGCCTTGAGCTCCTCTTCGGCTTTGACGTCCAGCTCGTAGTCGTGCTGCGCGCGAATGCGGTCGCGATCCGCGAAGCGGTTGAGCGCCATCAAGACGACCGAGACCCAGATCGCGGCCTCGAGGCTGAGGATGAAGTTGAGGAACAGGAAGGGGTAGCGGTCCCAGGGATGGATCAGGTTGAAGGCGTTCAGGCCGACCCAGACGAGCATGATGCCGGTCTGGGCGAGGACGAAGACCCAGCTCCCGACCAGGCGTGCGAAATCGGCGGCGACGCGATCTGCGAAGGTGAGCTTGCGCTCGACCTCGCGGTTCAGGTCTCGGACCGGAGGGTGGTCGTGCTGGTGCTTGATCAGGTCCCGCGCGATGTCTTCGATTTCTCGGCCGATCGACATGGATCCTTCCTTTGGGGCTGCTGCGTTGAGTGCCTCGGCTTAGTCCGAATGCATAGCTTGGCTCAAAGGACCCCTTTCTGGCTACGGAAAGTAAGCCTCGATCGGTCTGCGCTCAGCGGTAGTCGTGTGATTTCTGCGGCGGCCGAGGCACGCCCTGGAGGGCTTCGATGTGGCTGGCCAGCACCGAGTACACGCCGTCGTTGCGCTGTATCACGCCGTCGATGACCAGGATCGGCTGGCGGTTGGCGACCTGGCGGTAGCGTTCATAAACGTCCGGTTTGATGGTCACGTTGACCTGGCCGAACTCGTCCTCGAGCGTGAAGAAGCGGATCTTCTTGGCGGTCGACGGGGCCTGCCGGGTGATGACCAGGCCGGCGACTCTCACCTTCCGATTGTTGGGGATGGAGGCGAGCTTGTTGCTCTCCAGCGCTCCCATTCTCTGCAGGCGCTCGCGGCAGAAGTGGATGAGGTGGTGGCCGGTCGATAGATCGGAGATGCGGTACTCGAGCTGGTTGGCATCGAAGTCGTCGATCGCGGGGAGCGAGGGCGCGGTGCCGTTGAGGCGCAGCTCGGATTGCTGCTCGATGCCTTTGCGCAGGCCTTGCCCATGCCACCTTTCCTGCCAGCCCCAGAGCAGCTCGCGCCGGGATAGTGGCCCAAGCGCGTCGAAGGCGCCGACCATGACGAGGTTGCGCACCGCGCGCGGGCCGACAGGCGCGCCACGAAGCCGGTGGAGGAAATCGTCGAAGGAGGTGTAGGGGCGATGAGCGCGCTCGTCGACGATCGCCTTGCGTCCCTCCTCGCCGAGGTCGCGGACGTAGTTGAAGCCGACGCGCATGGCGTGGGTCATGGTCTTAACAGCCTGGGTTGACGTCGTGGGTACGCTGAAGTCGGTTGGCCGGCGGGGGAGGGCTGGTCCGGTGGAGGAGGGAGGGCCCTCGGATAGGTAGGGCTTTGGCGGAAAACGCGCCGGTGGGCCCAAACGAGCGGAATTCGGCGCTTGATAGAGAACGGGTGGCGCCAGACGTGCGGAATCAGCCGAATCCGAAGCCGAGTGTGACTCTATCCAGGGGGCTATCGGGCCGGGTGGCAGAGGCTCAGGGAGGCACCGGACGTCGGAGCGGTTGACGTCGACCGGGAGCACGGTGACCCCGTGGCGCTTCAGGTCCTCGACGAGCACGCTCGGGTGGTAGAAGCCCATCGGCTGGTTGTTGAGCAGGCCGCAGCCGAACTCGACCGGGTGATTGAGCTTGAGCCACGCTGTCTCATATGAGGTGCGCGCGAAGGCGGCCGCATGCGAGCGGCAGAATCCGTACACGGCAAAACCCTGCACGGCCGCGAAGAGCTGGTCAGCCACCTCGCGAGGCACGCCGTTGGCCAGGCACCCGCCGATGAAGTCACCCTCGAGCGAAGACATCTCAACGTGGTTGAGGTGGCGGGTCATTGCCCGCCGGAAGCCGTCCGCCTTGCTCGGCCTCATGCCGGCGACGTGCATCGCGATCTCGATGATCTGTTCCTGGTAGAGGATCACGCCCAGCGTGTCCTTGAGGATCGGTTCGAGCAGCGGGTGCGCGTACGTGACCACCTCGCGACCCTGCTTGCGACGGATGTAGGGGTGGACGGCGTTGCCCTGGATCGGACCGGGCCGGATGATCGCCACCTCGACCACCAGGTCGTTGAAGGTTTGCGGGCGCGTGCGGGGGAGAGTCTGCATCTGCGCGCGGGACTCGATCTGGAAGACCCCGATGGTATCCGCCTCGCCACACATCTCGAAAACCTTCGGATCGTTAAGCGGCAGCTGATCGAGGTCGGGGCGAACGCCGGTCGCGTCCTTGATCAGCTCGAGGCACTCGGCGACCACGGAAAGCGTGCGCAGCCCGAGCATGTCCATCTTGATCAGGCCCAGGTCCTCGACATCGTCCTTGTTGAACTGGACGACGCGGCGCCCCTCCATGGTCGCCGGCTCGACCGGCACGATCTCGACGAGCGGCTCTCCGGTGACCAGCATGCCCCCGTTGTGTATGGACAGGTGACGAGGAAACTCGATCACCTCACGGCACAGCTCGAGAAACTGCTGCCAGCTCTGAGGTCGCATCTCGGGGGGCGGCACCGCGTCCAGCATCGAGTCGGCCACGTCCTCCGTGAACCATCGGTCGACGCCCTTCGCCAGCCGGTCGAGCAGCTCGGCCGAGAAGCCGAGCGCCTTTCCGACCTGGCGGATCGCCATCCGCGGCTGAAAGGTGACGACGTTGCACACCATCCCGGTCCGCTCCCACCCGTACTTGTCGTAGATGTACTGAATCACCTGCTCGCGATGCTCGGTCGAGAAGTCGATGTCGATGTCCGGCGTGCTCGTCATCTCCTCGTGCAGAAAGCGCTCGAAAAGCAGGTTGTGCTCGATCGGATCGACCCGCGTGATTCCGAGCACGTACGCGACGATCGAGTCGGCGGCCGAGCCGCGGCCCTGCCCCGGGACGCCATGCTCGCGCGCGAACCTCATCAGGTCCCAGTTGATGAGGAAGAACTCGGCGAGCCCGGTCTTCTCGATCACCTCCAGCTCGCGCTGCAGGCGCCGCGTCACCTCGACCGTGATAGGACGGTAGCGCTCGCGGACGCCTTCGAAGCAGAGCTTGTAGAGAAATGAGAAAGGCGTTTCGCCGGCAGGCACCGGGTAGCCGGGGAAGCGAACCTTGCGGAAGTCGAGGTCCACGTCGCATTCCTGCGCGATGTCCCACGACGTCGCCAGAGCCTCGGCATGTCCCTTGAAGAGCGGCCGCATCTCCGCTCCGCCTTTCAAGTGGTGCTCCGAGTTGGGGAAAAGGTGCGGGCGGGCCGACTCGAGGTTGGCGCGATGGCGGATCGCCACCAGCACGTCATACAGCCGCCGCCGCTCGGGGACGTGGTAGTGCACCTCGTTGGTCGCCACGACGGTGGCGCCGCATCGTTTCGCCATCGCCGCGCGGCCCTCGAGGACCCACTGGTCCTCAGGGCACAGGTGATGGTGCAGCTCGCTGAAGACGTTCTCCTTGCCCAGCGCCTCTTGCAGATCGCGCAGCCGCCGCTCGTCATCGGTCGCGCTGAGATAGAAGAGGTCTCCCCGATGCTCGGCGACCTTCGCGATGCTTGCGCGCGCCTCGCCCTTGGGCTGGTCGGCATGCGCAAAGCTCAGCAGCCGGCACAGGTTCGAGTAGCCGCTGAGGTTGCGGGCGATCATGACGACCTCCTGGCCGTCGACCTCCAGCGCCGTGCCGATGATCGGCCTCACCCCGAGCTTCCGGCACGCCTGGAGAAACTTCACCGCGCCGTAGACGCCGCCGCGGTCGGTGATCGCGAGCGCCGGCATCTCGAGCTCGGCCGCACGGGCGGCCAGCTCGAAGGGATGCGACCCGCCGTCCAGGAACGAGTAGTTCGAGTGGCAGTGCAGCTCGACGTAAGGACTCACGCGGGCCCGGCTACCGGGCGTAGCCAGGCGACCAAGATTGGGGATTGCCATCTTGTCGTTGGGCGCGATACGGTAGTCGACGGCCCCGAAGGAAACGTGCGAGGGATCTGGCACCAGCCGCAAGGCAGGCGCCGGAGCCAGCGAAGCGAGCCGGCGGGGTCATTTCTTTTTCCTGAGGAGGCTCTTGAAGCCATGGCGCGCAAGCGCGACCAGGATGGGACCAACTGATTGCTCCCCGACGATGAGTTTCTGCGCGCCTTCTTCGGTTTGACACTGCCCAACTCCGAGTTCCACCATCGCGACCACGTCCGCCTTGCGTGGCTGGCCGTCCAGCGCCATGGCGCCGCCCGGGCGGAGGAAGTCGTGACGGGCGGCATCCAGAGGTTTGCCGAGCACCACAGGCATGGCCCGGCTTATCACGACACGATGACCAGGTTCTGGGTGCGCCTGGTCGCCCACGCGGTGTCCGACCGGCCGGAGATCGCGGACTTCGACGAGCTCCTCACCGCCTACCCCTTGCTGCTCGACAAGAACGCTCCGCTGCGGCACTGGAGCCGCGAGGCGATGTTCGCGCCGGAGGCACGGGCGGCGTGGCGCGAGCCGGACATGGTCGCGCTGCCCTTCTGACCCGTCAGTCATAGACCCGCTCCACGAACCACTCGTCTCGCGATAGGTCGTGGTACAGCTCGCACAGCAGGTTGCTGTTGAGCAGCGCCTTCCAGTACTCGCGGACCACCGGCTGCTTCCACCACTCGGTCTCGACCTTCCACTGTGCGATCGGATCGATCGACCCGCTGAAAGCGCCGGTGATGAATGCCGGCGTGCCGTCGCCGGCCAGCGTGACCTCGACCGCGGCGGGAGGCGAGAGGAGGCGCGTCACGCGAAACGCTGTGAAGGGAGTGGGGAGGAGAGCAGCGCCGGTCGTGGCTTGTGCACCACGTTTTCACCCCATCGCTCCTGCAATCGCTCGAGCGTGGCGGTCACCTCCTCGCTGTTTCCATCGCCGCCCGCCCAAAGCCGCAGCTGCCGCCGGCCCGCGCCTTCGAGCACGGGCAGCTCGATCCACAGCTCGGTGATCGGAGCGCGTGGCTGCCATTCCTTGATCCATGAGCCGATGAGGCCGAACAGCTCGGCCGCGCTGCTCAGCGGATGTCGCACGACGCTCTCGCGCTGCTCGGTGTCTGATGTAAATGCGCCCTGCGCGCGCCCGGCCGTAAATGCGCCCTGCGCGCGCCCGGCCGTAAATGCGCCCTGCGCGCGCCCGGCGGGAAGTGCGCCCTGCGCGCGCCCGGCCGTCTCGAACCTCAGCCGCACGCGCACGTGCTTCGCGCCCGCGCCTCGCAGCCCCAGCTCTTCCGCAAGGTCGCCGCACAACGCGCGCCCGACGAACAGCAAAGCCTCGCGGTCTTCGACCGCCTCTTCGAACTGTCGATGCGCGCTGGTGAAGAGAGGAGGGCGCCATGGCGCGAGCTGGTCCGGCTCGAGACCTCGCGCGAGCAAGACTGCGTGCCGCCCGTCGCGGCCGAGCTGGCTCTCCAGCTCGCGCGGCCCGATCGCCGCCACGGCGCCGAGCGTGCGAAGGCCCAGGAGATCCAGGCGCTCGAGCTGCTCCACGTCGAGGGGGAGCTCGCGAGACGAGAGGGGAGCGAGGAATGTCTTTGCGTTGTCGACCTGCATGAGGCGGCCCGGCCGCGCGCGCGCGGCGGCGAGCCTCGCGGAGAAAGGTCCGGGCGCAAGACCGAGTCGCGGTTCGTGGCCGGTGGCGGCGCGCAGCCGGCGTCGAGCCTCGCGGATCGATTCACCAGGCTTCACGACTCCGCTCACGTCCAGCCACGCGACGCCCTCGACGCGAACCTCGACGGTCGGCGCGAGGTCGTAGAGCGCAGACGAGATGAGCTCTCGCAGCTGTGTCGTGGATTCGGGGTCAGGCGGAAGGAAGGTCGCCTGCGGGCAGAGGTGCTCGGCCTGGCGCAGGGCCATACCCTCCGCCACGCCGAATGGCAGCGCCTCTTCGGAGAGGGCGATCACGTGCCCTTCCCAGTCCCCGACCACGACGGGATTCCCGTACAGGTCCGGCCGCCGGGCGAGCTCGAGGTGGCCCGTTAGACCACAACAGATTCGCACTCGAGCTCTTCCACCCGAACCGAAGGAATCTCAGCAACACGAACCTGGTAGTCGGATAGCAGCTTTGCTCCGAGCGGGTAGCGGATCTCCAGCTCGGTTTCTCCAAGCGGAGGCGCCACGCGGTTCTTGACACAGCGAGCGGTGGCGCGCAGCCCGACCAGCTGCCCGCGCTCCCAGACCCATTCCGTGCGGGAAAAACCAACGCTCAAGCTCGAGGCGTGCGCGAACGCCCGCCCGGGCGCGTCGACCACCCCCACGATCACCGTTCCCGAACGGCTGGCCGCCGATTCCATGGGCCCCAGCCAGTGCTCCGGGATCTCCCCCATTAAAAGGAGGAAGCCGGCTCCCGCCCTGGCCAGCGAGGTGGCCGCCTCTCCCGCGAGATCAAGAGCCGGCGCGCGGACCACGGTCAGCGCGCCAAGCTCGGGATAGAAGGGAAGCAGCGTCCACGGATCGAAACCCGAACCGGTGTCGATCACCATCGCGTGCGCGAACTCGCGGGTCGCGCCGGCCAGCAGCAGGAGAGCGAAGGTGAGCTTGCCGCACGTCCCGTTCCCGCTCAAGAGCGTGAGCCGGCCGTGAGGGAGCCCGCCGATCCCGGTCAGGCGGTCGATCGGAGTCCGGCTTGGCCAGGGCTGGGGGGGCGGAAGCTCCGCCGCCCTCGTCAGCGCCTGGCTGCCGAAACGGACCCGAATCGAGTTGATCGCAGCGTCGAGTGCTATTTCCTGCATCTTTGGCCGCCTCGTGGGAAGAAGACGCAGGGGAGAAGTGGAGGCGCCTCAACCATATCGAACAGATGTTCGTAAGTCAAGCACTCCCTATCTTTCTTATATGTCGAAGGTCGTCGTGATCGGCGGAAGGGTGATCGGCTGCGCCATCGCCGAGCCGTTTGAACTTCGAAGGGCACCAGGTCACCCTGCTCGAGCGCGACCAGCTCAACCGCCGGCGTCGACCTCGACGTGCGGCCGCAACGCGGCCAGCTCGCTGCGCTCGACCCGGGTGAGGTGGTCCTCAGGCACAGCATCTTCTGGGCCACCGGATACCTGGTGCCGAAAGCCGACGGCACGATCATCGCCGGCGGCACCGAAGAGGAATCGGGCTTCGATGACCGACCCACCGTCGCCGGGATCGCGAGCCAGGGCCAGCCTTGCGTGCCGGTTGGTACCCGACCTCGGCGCCGCAAACCTTCAGCGTGTGTGGGCTGGTTTGCGCCCGGTGACCCGCGATGGACGTCCCATCGTCGAGGCCGTCGGCGCCCGCAACCTCATCGTCGCGACGGGCCACCACCGAAAGGGGATTCTCCTGGCTCCTCTCGCGGCGATGCAGGTCGCGTCTCTGATCTCTTAGAGCGCTAGCGTCGCATGGGCAGCCGGGCTCGACCCGGCTGCAACTTTGTTCTCGTCGCCTCCACGCGTCGCGAGGAGGGAGGATGAGCACGAGAGGGAACCCGTGGGTTCCCTCTCGTAAGAAAAGTGCCGGGGCTCCACAGAACCCCGGCACCGACGATCTAAACGATTGAAGAAGTAGTGACTACTTCTTCTTCTTCGCGGCTGGCTTCTTCTTGGCGGCGGTCTTCTTCGCAGCCTTCTTCTTAGCGGCCATGTGCATAACCTCCTTCTCCGATGATCCGCACCCGAGGTTTTTCAACCCCAAAGTTTTTGCGCCGCGTTGCCTCACTGACGAGGACCCCGAGACGTTGGCGGTTTTTCGAAATGGTGTGTTGATCCGTCGCCTCTGTGGTGGCAACGACCAGCAACATCGCCATACAGGTTGTTGTCATACCTGAATGAACCCACTCACGTCAAGGCTCGCAAGAAGTTTTTTTGAGAGCGACGTGTCATCGAGGTCCAAGAAATGAGAAGCGCCGAGGCTCCACAGAGCCCCGGCGCGGACGAACTACAAAGGAAATGAAGAAGTTACTTCTTCTTCTTCGCGGTGGCCTTCTTGGCTGCGGGCTTCTTCGCGGCCTTCTTCTTAGCTGCCATTTTCATTTACCTCCTTCTCCGATGATGCGGACCCGAAGTTCATTTGACCCACGGGTCGCGTCGGGGAGCCTCACTGACAAGGACTCCACGACGTTGGCGGTGGTTTGAAATGACACGCTGACTCGCGTCGGGTCCGTCGCCTCTGTGGTGGCAACCACGAGCAGCATCGCCATACAGTGCGTTGTGATACCTGAATGAACCCACTCACGTCAATGGTTCGCGCGAATTTTTTTTGCGACGCGTCCTGAAAATTTTTCGCGAGGCGCTCGATGAAGACCTCACGCGACCGTTTCATCGCGGGTCGCGCGACTCTCGCATCGCGCGCACCGCGACCTTCAAAAGCCTGCGACCATACATGCATGCGAGTCGTCCTCGGCCATGGCGCATCAGGCAACGCTGCGTCGATGAAGCCCTACGTCGATGGCTTCAAGCACCGCGGAATCGACGCCGTCGCGGTCGACCTTCCTCGTGGAGGCGCCGAGAAGGCGGTCCCGGTCTTCATCAAGACCTCAGGACGTGGCCACGAGGTCATCGGTGGCGGTCAATCGTTCGGAGGACGGGTCGCGAGCATGGCCGCGGTCGAGGCGGACTTCGGCGGGCTCGTCCTTTTTTCATATCCGCTTCATCGCCCGGGCTTCACCGACCAGCTCCGCACCGCTCACCTGCCATCGATTCGCTGTCCGACCCTCTTTCTGAGCGGCGATCGCGATCCATTTGCCCGTCTGGACCTCTTGAAGCAATACACAAAGCTCGTTCCACGCTCCGAGCTCGAGATCTTCAAAGGCCAGGGGCACGGCCTGCTCAAGGTGCTCGACCAGGCGCTCGACGTGGCGGCGGAATTCATCCTCACCAACTGCAAATGACCGCCTCGCAGCACATGGTCCAGGCCAACGGCCTCCGTTTCCGAGCCATGGTCGACGGGCCGGCGGATGGAGAGATGGTCATCTTGCTGCACGGGTTCCCCGAAGGCGCCGAGTCCTGGGCGAAACAGGTGGACGCGCTCGCGAAAGCGGGCCGGCTCGCCGTGGCCCCGGACCTTCGGGGCTACGGGCTCAGTGACGCACCCGAGGGTGTGGAAAACTACGCGATCGATCATCTCGTCGAAGACGTTGCTTTGATCGTCAAGGCATTCGGCAGGTCCGAGGCGCATGTTGCGGGCCATGACTGGGGCGCTCTCGTCGCGTGGTTCTTCGCCGGGCGCCATCCGGAGATGACGAAGACGCTGACGGTTCTATCGGTCGCACATCCCGCCGCTCTAGCCGAGGCCAGCCGCGTCGACCAGGACCAGCGCAACCGGTCGCGCTACGTCGCGCTCTTCCTCGAGGTGGGCAAGGCCGAGCACGTGCTGGCGGAAGAGGACCAGCGCCGCCTCCGCGCGATGTTCGCCCTCGGCCCGAACCCCGAAGCAGTGCCGCGCACCATCGTCGATCACTTCGCGCACTCCCTCAGCCGCCCCGGACGCATGACCGCAGCCCTCAACTACTACCGCGCCAACCTCGGCGCCGGCGGCGGGGCGTGGGCAGCACTCACGCAGCAGCTGAACATCACCTCACCCACCACGTTGCTCTGGGGCGACGAGGATCCAGCGCTTGGACGGCGTGCCGTCGAGGCCACGGCCGCCCGGGTCGACGGTCCCTACGAGCTGGTTGTTCTCGAAGGCGCAGGGCACTGGCTGCAGTTCGAGCGACCGAACGAGGTGAGCGGCGCTCTCACACGCGCCGTGCAACCTCATTAAGCTGTCAGCGGTGCTCAACCGATCCGATCAGAATCGGCGGGGGGGTCTGCGCCGGCTGGATGACATCCTCGAAACGCTGGAGCAGCTAAACCTCCACGACAAGACAGAGCTGCCCGATCCCGTGGCAGAGGCCCTTGTCTTGTTGGGCATCGACAAGCCGCACAGCGTGCCGGTACCACAGCTCATCGAGCGCGTGTGGGCGATGCAGCAGCCCTACCTAATCACGATCGTCGTCGAGCGCCGCCGCCGCCGAAGGCGAAAAGTGTCACCCGACTCCGGTCTAGCCTGAAACCGGCCGGGCGCGCGCAGGGCGCACTAATCAAAGCGCGCGCGCAGGGCGCACTGATTTGAAACCCGCCGGGCGCGGGCAGGGCGCACTGATGAAACCCGTCGACTGGATCGAGCTGTTTCGGCGCATCGGCGCCGGCGTTCGCGGCGCCGTGATTCCGATCGCTGGGACCGAGGCCGGCGGTGTGCGGTTCGAGGTCGGCGCGGGCGGTGATACGACGATGGAGGTCGACCGCGCCGCGGAGGCGGTCGTCTTCGCGGAGCTCGAGGCGCTGGCTCGCGAGCGCGGGGAGAAGTTCTCGGTCCTGTCCGAAGAGTCCGGCATGCGCGACTTCGGCGCGCCCTTCCCGCTCGTGCTGGTCGACCCGGTTGATGGCAGCCTCAACGCCAGGCAGGGCGTGCCGCTGTTCGGCCTCATGCTCGCGGTGCTCGACGGCCCCACCATCGACGACACGTTCGCGGGCCTGGTGCTGAACCTGAACACCGGGGAGGAGTGGACGGCGATCCGCAACCAGGGCGCTCGGCGTTCGGGCGCGCCGCTGGCGGTGATTCCGCGCCAGGATCCGAAGCGGATCCAGATCCTCGGCCTCGAGAGCTCACCACGCGCGATCACCGTCGCCCGACCGCTCGTGGAGCGCGCGAGCAAGCTCCGCATACTGGGGTCGATGGCGCTTTCGATAGCGCACACCGCCTCGGGCGGGTTCGACGTCTTCTGCGCGCCGATGCCTGTGCGCGTCTTCGACATGGCGGCGAGCGTGCTTCTGCTTGCGGAAGCGGGTGGCGTCGCCACCGACATGCGGGGGAATCCCATCGGACCTCAACCGGCCACGCTCGAGCGCCGGACGACTTTGCTCTGCGCGCCGACCAGGGAGCTCCACCTGGAGGCGCTGGAGATTCTCGGTCCGCAGCCGTGATCTTCACGCCCGACCGGACGGTCTTCGTCCTGCTCAGCTTCGAAGGCCCCGATCTGTACAGCCAGGCCGGCGGTCTGGGGGTGCGCGTGAAGGGTCTGTCGCGGTCGCTCGCGACTCTCGGATACGACACGCACCTGTACTTTGTCGGCGATCCCGACCTGCCCGGCGCGGAAGACCACGTGGGTGGCCGGCTGCACTATCGCCGCTGGTGCCAGTGGATCTCCGCGCAGCATCGCGGCGGGGTGTACGACGGCGAGGAGGGCAAGCTCCGCGACTGGAACGCCAGCCTGCCGGCGAGCGTCATTGAAGACGTCATCGCACCGGCCGTCACCGCCGGCCACAGCGTGGTTGTGCTGGGCGAGGAGTGGCACACCTCGTGGTCGATGGGCTTGATCTCCGACACCCTGTACCGCCGCGGCCTGCGCAACCGGGTCGTGATGCTCTGGAACGCGAACAACACCTTCGGCTTCCACAGGATCGATTGGACGGCGCTGGCGCTGGCCACGACCATCACGACCGTGAGCCGCTACATGAAGTTCATGATGTGGAACTCGGGCCAGAACCCCGTGGTCATCCCGAACGGGATCCCTCGCTCGTCGATCGCCGACGCGGATCCCGCAGCGGTTGCCGCCGTCAGAGCCGGCGCGGATGCGGACCATCTCTGTTTCAAGATCGGGCGGTTCGACCCCGACAAGCGCTGGTTGATGGCCGTGTCGGCGATGGCCTATCTCAAGCGCCGCGGAGAGACCGTGAAGCTGCTCATGCGCGGCGGCCGCGAGCCGCACGGGAGCGAGGTGTTCGACCATGCGCGACACCAGGGCCTCGTCGTGATCGACTCCGCCACGCCGGCCGACCCGCTTGGATTGGCATCTCTCCTGCGTCAGAACCCGGAGGCGGATGTGGTCAACTTCACGAGCTTTGTCAGCGACGACATGCTCCTGTTGATCTATGGCGCCTGCGACGCGGTCCTCGCGAACTCCGGGCACGAACCATTCGGCCTCGTCGGGCTCGAGGTCATGGCGGCGGGCGGCCTCGCGGTCACCGGCTCGACAGGCGAGGACTACGCCGAGGCGTATCGCAACGCGCTGGTCCTCGAGACGAGCGACCCGGTCGAGCTCGTCACCGAGCTGGCGCTGCTGAAAGAGCGACCCAAGCTGGCGGTGTCCATGCGCAGGCGCGGCCGGACCACCGCGCGCGCCTACGTCTGGGAGAAGGTGATCGACGAGCTCCTGCTGCGGATCGAGTTCGCTGCCGCGCAGCAGGCGGTGAGGCCCCCGCCGGCGGAACCGAAGGCCGCCCCCGCGCGAACTCGTAAGCCCGGCGTCGCGCGTGACTGAGAACGTCGTCGTCTACACCGTCGTCCATCAGCCACGGCGCCTGAAGCTGCCGGCGCAGGTCATCCCGGCCGGCACGCAGCCCGACGACCTCTCGCGCTTCATCTTCGACGAGGAGATGGACCGGCGCTACTTCGACCAGGTGGCGCGTGCCGCATACCTGCCGGCGACCGCGATGTTCCGCGACCTCACCAGGCGCGGCTGGCGGATGTCGATCGGGTTCAGCAACTCGTTCCTCGTCCAGGCGGAGAGGTGGGGGAGCAAGGTCATGGACTCCTTCAAGCGGCTGTGCGCGAGCCCAAACGTCGAGGTCGTGTGCGTGGAGCCGTACCACTCGTGGCTCTTCTACATGGACATCGTCGAGTTCAAGGAGTCGATGCTGTGGGCCCGGCGCCGTCTCGAGGAGGTGTTCCAGAAACCCGTGACCGTGACGGACACGACCGAGATGTTCATGTCCAACGATGTGTACTTCGCCCTCCAGCAGTGCGGTTTCACCGCGGCGTTGATGGAAGGTCGAGCGTGGCAGCTGAACTGGCAGGATCCGACGCATGTCTTCCGGTACCCCGGGCAGAGCCTGGCGCTCCTCGCCCGCCATCACGCGCTTTCGGACGACGTCGGCTACCGCTTCTCGAACAGCAGCTGGAGCATGTGGCCGCTGGGGCCTGAGACGTACGCGGGCTGGGTGCGCGACGCCTGGGGCGACGTGGTCACGCTTGGCTGGGACTTCGAGACGTTTGGCGAGCACCACCGGCGGGACACGGGCATCTTCGAGTTCGTGCGTGGGCTGAGCACGCAGCTCAAGAAGCGGAAGGTCCGGATGATGCTGCCGTCAGAGGCGGTCGCAGAGCTGGACGATCCGCGCTACGAGATCCCGGTCAACGAGTACGGGACGACGTGGGCGGGCGAGGGCGGCATGGAGTTCTTCCTCGGCAACCAGGCCCAGCAGGGTCTGTTCCGCCTCATGCACCATGCCTACTCCAAGGCCCGGCTCACGGGCGACCCGCGGCTGATCGAGATCGCGAGGTGGCTGCTCCAGTCGGACAACCTTCACCTGATCCAGTGGTTCGGCCGTTCGGGGCCGGCGGCGGAGGTCAGCGCGTACTTCACTCCGGACGAGTGGTGGGAGCTCGGCTCGAACGGGATCATCCGAGAGCAGCAGCGCGTGTACTTAAACTTCATCCGCGCCATGGATCGATTTGTTGGATAAGAGATGAAACCCGTACACGTCGCTTTTGTCTGGCACATGCACCAGCCTTACTACAAGGACGACCTCACCAGCACCTACCTGCTGCCGTGGGTCAGGCTGCGCTCGGCCAAGGACTATTTCAAGATGCCGGCCTTGCTCGACGGCTATCCCAAGCTGCGCGCGACCTTCAACCTCGTCCCCTCGCTCCTGGCCCAGATCGAGGATTACGGGAAGGAGGAGTCGGTCGACCTCTTCCTCAACCTGAGCCGGCGCGAGGCCGCCGACCTGTCGGCCGAGGAGCGCGATTTCCTGCTCCGCTGGATGCGCGAGTCGCCGCGTGCCCTTCGCGTGCAGCAGTCGCCCCGCTACCTCGAGCTCGCCTCGCGGCCTGTCGACGCCCAGTTCACTTCTCAGGACATTCGCGATCTCCAGGTCTGGTTCAACCTCGCTTGGTGCGACCCGGTCTGGATGGAATCGGACCCGAGGCTTGCGGAGCTGAAGCGCAAGGATCGTGATTTCGCGGAGGCCGACAAACAGCCTCTCCTCACGGCCCAGCTCGACATGATGAAGAAGGTCATCCCGAAATATCGCGAGCTCGCCGACCGCGGACAGGCCGAGCTGACCTTCTCGCCGTACTACCACCCGATCCTGCCGCTCCTGACCCATGTCGACTCTGCACGCATCGCCAACCCGCAGCTCCAGCTGCCCGAGCACCACTTCTCACATCGGGAGGACGCCGAGCGGCAGATCGAGCTCGGCCTGGGCCTTTTCGAGCGCCTGCTCGGGCGCCGGCCGGCCGGCATGTGGCCTTCGGAGATGGCGGTGGGCGAGAGCATCGTCGACCTGGTCGCGAGCGCGGGCGTGGGCTGGATGATCAGCGACGAAGAGGTCCTCGCGCGCTCCATGGAGAGCCGTTACTCGCGGGACGAGCACCTGTACAGCCCGAAGCGAATAGAGCGCGAGGACAAGAACCTGACGATGGTGTTCCGCGATTCGCAGATCTCGAACGCCATCGGCTTCGACTACCAGCGCATGTCGTCAACAGATGCGGCGCGCAACCTCGTCGGCAGGCTCAAGGGGATCGGCGAGCAGCAGGGCGATCGCGACCTGCTCGTGGTGATCGCGCTGGACGGCGAGAACGCGTGGGAGTTCTACCCGCGCGACGGCCACGACTTCCTCAACGCCCTGTACACCGAGCTCGAAGCGACACAGGACGTCGTGACCACGACCGTGTCGGACTTCATCGCGGAGCATCCCGCCGAGCAGCTGCTGCACCACCTTCACACGGGCAGCTGGATCGGGGCGAGCCTCGACACATGGATCGGGGACCCCGAGCACAACGTCGCCTGGGACCTGCTCGCCGAGACTCGTGCCTGGCTCGAAGACCAATCCGTGCAGCGGCCGAAAGACTCGGACCAGTCGGCGCTCGCCTGGCGCGAGATCCTGATCACCGAGGGCAGCGATTGGTTCTGGTGGTTCAGCCGCAAGCACGACTCGGGCATGGACCCGATCTGGGACAACCAGTTCCGGCTGCACCTGCGCAACGTCTACAAGCTCATGGGTTCGCGCGCCCCGGCGCGCCTGTTTCAGCCGATCATCAAGCGCGCGCCGGCCCCCGAGAGTGGCGCACCCGCGGCGGCGATCAGTCCGGCCTCACACGATGACGCGGAGTGGAGCAAAGCGGGCTATTTCCAGGTTGGCTCGGGCTTCGGGGCGCTGCACCGCCCGGCGGGAATCGTCGAGCGTGTCTATTACGGCAACGACGACGAGGAGTTGTTCTTCCGGATCGACACACCGCGCACGCCGGCTGAGCTGGAGACGCAGCACATCGACTTCTGGCTGTACTGCTCTGGCAAGCCGGCCGGGGACGGGGCGGCGGC
>JBGPEO010000029.1:0-22558 GCA_041482895.1 Candidatus Dormibacteraceae bacterium
AAGCAGTACATCGCGTACTACAACTGGACCTTCGGCGGGCAGTGCGGGCTGGGGGCCTACGGTAACAACGCGGCTCCGCCATACATGGCGGACCAGTACGGCTACCCGGTCGTCGACATCTACGTCGATTCGGTGCCGCCGTTCGACCCCAAGCCCTACGTGACGGCCGTCACGCCGAGCTCGGTTGCGTTCACCTGGGACCCGGTGGCCGATCGCGGGGACGGCGCGGGACGGGACTACTTCGCTGCGGGTCTCGACCACTACGTCTCGTGGTTGACGATCGGTGACCGGCCGTTGCGGTTCCAGCTCGCGTCGACTTTCGCGCCGCGCACCGTTTCGCCGGCGGACATGACGCCGGGAGAGACGGCTTGCCTTCACGTGGTGGCGGTCGACCGGGTGCAGAACTCGACCCCCGACCAGGTCTCCTGCGCAGCACCCCTGGCGCCGCCTCCAATGCCCGTGTGGGGCGCGGTGGACAGCACCGTGATGGCGAACCCGAACAGGGTGGGCCTGGTTGGTCTCGACACCTGGTTCTGGCTGGCGCCCAGGCCGGAGACGCTCTCAGTGGAGGAGACGTATCTGGGGTCGCGCTACATCGTGACGGCGACGCCGATGGCCGCGAGCTGGGATTTTGGAGATGGAAGCATCGATCGATCCAGCGACAGCTCCGCTTTCGGTCATGCCTACCCGGAGCCGTCGTCGGTGACGCACACCTATCAGGCGCACAGCCAAGACGGCTATGCGGTGCGCGCCGCGATCCGCTACGACGTGACGTGGGCGTCCGTGGTCGGAGGTCGTACGTTTGGCCCATACCCGCTCGGCTCTGCGGAGCTGCCGGCTCATCCGCTCGTCTACCCGGTGCAGCAGGCCCAGCCCGAGCTCATCGCGACGTGATCGCGGACCATCCAGTGAGCCGATCGATGTGAATCGCGACGACCGGTCCCCCCGGACGCTCGGTCTCGTACTGCCAGTAGCGCTGCGTCAGGAGGTCGATGGCGCGCTGCGCCTCGGCCTCGTCCGTGACGATGCGAGCAGTGCCGTCTACGCGCACCCACCAGAGCTTCGTCCAGTCGTCGTCGTAGTGATCGGCGAGCACCGCGACGGCGGGATTCGCGGCGATGTTCTTCAAACGCTTGAGGTTGGAGGTCCGTTTCGGTTTCGAGTCGACCGCGAAGTAGAGGATGTCGCCGTCGACGGCAAAGACAATCGGCACCGGGTGAGGTCTCCCGTCTTCGCTCATCGTCGCAAGCCGAGCGTGCCTGGAGCCGGTAAGGCGGCGCCTCGCCTCGGACGCTTCCATGCGGTGAAGTGTGGACTGCATTCGGGCTATGGTTGAGCCGTGCAGAGGCTCCGCACCTACACCGTGGACGAGGCGAATAAGGAACTGCCTCGCGTGCGCAGGATCGTTGCGCAGATCGCGGAGCTTTCGGCCCTCCTGCCCGATCTCGAGGACGAGGCGCGCATCGCCGAGTACGAATCCAAACGGCCGTCGGCCGGGGCCGAGGATCGCGACCGGCACCAGCAGGCTCACGACGCGGTCGGCGGCGCGGAGCTCGAGCTGCTCAAGGCGGTGGCCACTCTCAACGGCATGGGCATCCAGCTGAAGGGGCCGCTCGAGGGGCTGATCGACTTTCCCTCACATCGCGATGGCGAGCCCATCGAGCTGTGCTGGAAGCTCGGTGAGGAGCGGGTCGAGCACTGGCACAAAATCGGCGAAGGCTTCGCCGGACGAAACAAGCTCTAGAGCTCCTTCGCGACTTTTCCTCGTACCGCTTCGAAGACTGATTTGGCGACACCGGCTGCGTCGAGCCCGTTCTCGCTGAGGATGTCCGACGCCTTGCCCTGAGGCAGGAATCGATCTGGCAGCGCGACGGTCCTGACGCGCCCCGCCAACCCTTGCGGCGCCAGCGTCTCGAGCACCGCTCCGCCGAATCCCCCGGCGCCCACGTTGTCCTCGACGGTCACGACGACGGGATGCGTGCGCGCCCACTCTGTGATGCGCGGGTCGACAGGCTTGACCCAGCGCGCGTTAACGACCGCACATGAGACGCCCTGCATCTCAAGCCGCTCGGCTGCCTCCATCGACACCCCGACCATGCGGCCAACCGCGAAGATGACGGCGTCCGATCCCTTGCGAAGCTCTTCCCAACGGCCGACCGCCAGGGGCTCCACGGGCAGGTCCGGCGTGGCCGGCACCGGACCGCGCGGGTAGCGGATGGCGACCGGTCCGTCCATCGAGAGCGCGGTCTCCAGCAGGGCGCAGAGCTCGGTCGCGTCAGCGGGCGCGGCGATCTTCAAGTTGGGGATGAGGCGCAGGTACGAGAGATCGAAGATCCCATGGTGCGACGAGCCGTCGGGGCCGGTCACGCCGGCGCGGTCGATCACGAAAACGACCGGCAGCTTGTGGAGCGCGACATCCATGATCGTCTGGTCGAAAGCTCGGGCCAGAAACGTCGAGTAGATGCAGACCACGGGGTGCATGCCCGCCATCGCGAGGCCTGCGGCAAACGTCACCGCGTGCTGCTCGCAGATCCCGACGTCGAAGAAGCGGTCGGGGAACTCCTTGGCGAAGTTCAGAAGGCCGGTGGAAGAGGCCATCGCCGCGGTGATCGCGCACACTTCGGGCCGCGAGGCCGCCGAGGTCATCAACGCTTCGCCGAACACGTCTGTGTATGTGAGCTCGGTCGAGCGAGGCCGGCCGGTCAGTGGATCGAATGCCGAGACACCGTGCAGCTTGTCGACCTCGTCGTCGACCGCCGGGCTGTATCCGTGGCCTTTCTCGGTGACCACGTGAACGACCACCGGTTCGCGCAGCTTCTTGGCGCGAGACAGGACCTCTTCGAGCGCGGGCTCATCATGCCCGTCGACCAGTCCGGCGTACTTGATGCCGAGGCTCTCGAAGATGGTCGATGGCTGCAGCAGCTGCTTGAGACCCTCCTTGACGCGATACGCGGCCTGGTCGGCGGTGGAGCCTACGAGCGGTAGGTCCCGCAGCAATCGCGAGATCTCGTCCTTGATGCGCTCGTACCGCGGATCCACACGCAGCTGCGACAGGTGTCGGGCAAGGCCGCCGACGGTGGGCGCGTATGAGCGGCCGTTGTCGTTGATCACGATCACGAGGTTGGGCGGCTGCAGGTGCGCGATCTGGTTGAGCGCTTCGTAGGCCATACCGCCCGTCAGCGCACCGTCGCCGATCACCGCGATCACGTGGCCCGGGACCTTCTTACGCAACCGCGCCTCCGCGATGCCGAGCGCGTAGCTGAGCGATGTCGAGGCGTGGCTGTTTTCGACCAGGTCGTGCTCCGATTCCTGGCGCGACGGATATCCCGACAGGCCGCCGGCCTGCCGCAGCCGCGCGAAGTCCTTCGACCGGCCGGTGATGATCTTGTGGACGTACGCCTGGTGGCCGGTGTCCCACACGATCGCGTCCTTCGGGCTGTCGAAGACTCTGTGGAGCGCGAACGTGAGCTCGACGACTCCCAGGTTGGGAGACAGATGGCCCCCGGTCTTCGATGTCTGCTCAACAAGGAAGGTGCGAACTTCCTCAGCGAGCTGCACGAGGCGGGGCTGGTCGAGGGCACGAAGATCCGCGGGTGAGTTGATCGTCTCCAGGATGCCCATCGACGCTCTAACGCTCTGCGCCCGACATGAGTTCCGCCAGCGCGATGCACAACCTCGTTCCGGCGCCGCTGGGACCGCGCAGCACAGTTGTCAGCTCGGGGTTGGTATTCCAGCTCGAGGCGGCGATGTCGAGGTGCGCCCAGGCCTTCCCGGCCGCGAACTCGCCGATGAACATGCCTCCCAGTATGGTCCCCGCCTCTCCGTACTCGGCATTGCGCAGATCGGCGATCTGGCTGCGCAGCAGGATCCGGTAATCGGCGAAGGTCGGCAGGCGCCAGACCCGGTCTCCCGCGTCCGCCGACGCTTGCTCGACCAGGGTCCAGAACTTGTCGTCGTTGCTGACGCCGGCGCTCGCGGCGTGGCCGATCGCGATCGTGGCCGCGCCGGTCAGCGTAGCCAGGTCGAGGATGTGAGTGGCGCCGTTGCGCAGGGCGTGGGTGAGGGCGTCGGCGAGGATGAGCCTTCCTTCGGCATCCGTGTTCACGATCTCGACCGTCTTGCCGTCCGCGCTCACGAGCACATCTCCGGGTCGCTGGGCGGTGGGACCTGGCATGTTCTCGGTCGCGGCGATGACCGCCATGACGTCGAGCGGCACCTTGCGCGCCGCGATCACGTCGATGGCCGACAGTACGGCCGCCGCGCCGGCCATGTCGGACTTCATCCGGCTCATGTTCTCGGCGGGCTTGATCGAGATTCCGCCGGAGTCGAACGTGACGCCCTTGCCCACGAGTGCCAGCACGGGCGCGCCTGGCTGAGCCTGCAGGCCGGGCTGCCGGCCGCCGCGATGGCGCAGCCGGATGAGCCGGGGCGGCAGCGCCGATCCGGAGGCGACTCCCAGCAGCAGGTTGTAGCCACCGGTCCGCAGCTCCGCCGGCCCGAGAATCTCGACCTCGAGGCCATGTCGCTGGGCGATCCGGAGCGCCTCTTGCGACAGGGCTTCCGGCGTCAGCTCGTTGGGCGGCGCGTTCTGCCACTCGCGCGCGCGGTTGGTCGCTTCCCCGTTCTCCTGCGCGGCGACGACCTCGTGCTCGCGGCCGATCCCGAAGCCGGTCAGCACGAGCTCCTCGATCTCGCGGCGCTCCGGCTGGGCGCCGGTCTGTCTCGAGCGGCGTTCGAACGTGCCCATGACGCAGCCTTCGACGACGGCCTTCAACGAATCCATGCTCAGCGGAGGCTCGGCCCGCACGAGGCCGATGCGCTTGTACCCGTAGGTGCGCGACGCGCGGATGAGCTCGTGATGGGCCGAACGGAGCCGCTGCCCGTCCAGGTCGTGCGGCGCCCCGACTCCGTAGAGGATCACGCGACGCGGCCCAGACTTGGCGTGCGTCGGCACCGGGAGAACCTCGTGGATGCGACCGCGGAACTCGGCGCTGGTGATCATGTCGGAGAGCACGCCGCCAAGCGCCTTGTCGAGCTCGAGAGCGCCGCCCGACAGGCGCTGACCGGTCGCGACCGCAACCGCAAGCGCGTCGACTGGGAGGTCCGCGGGCGGCGTCGCGACGAGGGTGATCTTCACAGACGATTAAGCGTAGCTATAGGGCCAGGTGCTCAGCGACGAGCTCCAGGACGTGTGCGACTCGAAGGTGGATTCCGTGGCGGCGCGCAGCCGCCTCGATGTGCATCAGGCAGCCCGGGTTGTCTGAGGCCACCACCGTGCATCCGGTTTTGGCGATGGCATCCAGCTTCCACTGCGCGAGGCGGCCCGCGACGCGCGGCCACTCGATGCTGAACGTGCCTCCGAAACCGCAGCAGTTCGCAATGTCGGGGATGTCGACCACCTCGTAGCCGGCAAGCTCGAGGAGGCGCCGGGGCTCGCTCTTGAGACCGAGCTGGCGCAGGCTCTGGCACGAATCGTGGTACGCGATCTTCAAGCTCATCCGCTCGGGGTCCATCAGCTCCGGGCGGCGGGTCAAGAGCTCGAGCGTGAACCTCGTCGAATCGCGCATTCGTGAGCTCACGCCGTCCGGCACCTGGCCTCCCCAGTCCGGGGCGTCGATCGTGACCGCGCCGAAGCACGAGGCGGAAGGGGTGACGATCAAACCCTTGGAATCTCCAAGACTCTGGCCAAGGCTGGTGCAGAGGTTCGCGCCTCCGGCGAAATCCCCGGCGTTGGCCGCGATCAAGCCGCAGCACCACTGACCCTTGGGAAAACCAACCTTGAAGCCCGCGGCGGTCGCGATCCGCTCCAACGCCACGGCGGCCTGGGGCTGAACCCGGTCGACCATGCAGGACGCGAAGATCGTGAGCGGCTCGCCGTCGACCTCGCTCGGCACGACCCGGTCGCGATAGGGCACCCGCGCCAGCCGCGGCGCGCCTGGCACCAGACCGCTGAAAGGAGCTCCCGCGCGCAGCAGCCGGTCCGCCAGCTCGGGACGCTCCCACAAGCCAAGGACGGCTTTCTTGCGAAGCGACTTGCGGCCTTTCTTTCGGTGCTCGAGGATCTGGCGCGGCAGCGGGATGTCGACGGGGCAGATCTCCTGGCAGGCGTTGCACTGGGTGCAAAGGGTGTTTGGCAGGTCGGCCTCATCGAGGCCGTGATGGAAAGGCGTCAGGACCAGCCCGATCGGGCCGTTGTAGATGTGGCCGAACTGGTGGCCGCCCACGGCCATGAATGGCGGGCATGCGTTCGAACACGCGCCGCAGCGAATGCAGGTGAGCGCGTCCTTGAAAATCGGGTCGGCGCGCATCTCTTCGCGCCCGTTGTCAAGGATCACGCAGTGCATCTCGCGCGGGCCGTGGACGCCGATCGTGAGCGACTGCTCGATGTCCGCGGATCGCGACGGGCCCGTGATCCAGTTCACGTAGCTGGTCATGATCTGGCCCGTGCCGCTGCGTGGCAGCATGCGCAGCACCGCGACGGCGTCGTCGAGCGTCGCGACCACCTTGTCGATTCCGAACAACGCGATGTGCACCGGCGGCAGCGTCGTGGTGAGGTCGGCGTTGCCTTCGTTGGTGACGAGGACTATGGTCCCGGTCTCCGCGATCGCCATGTTGGCGCCACTGATGCCGACCGTGGCGTCGATGAACTTCTGGCGCAGGGACTCGCGCGCGTGGTGCTGGATCGCTTCGACAGTCGCCTCGGTGCCGAAGACGTTTGCGGCGTCCTCTTTCGTCAGGTGGATCGCCGGCGCGATCAGGTGCGAGGGATGCGTGTGCGTCAGCTGCACCATGCGCTCGCCCAGGTCGGTCTCGACGACCTCCATGCCGAGCGACTCGAGATGCGGATTCAGCTCGATCTCTTCGGACGCCATCGATTTGACCTTGGTCACGACCATCCGTCCGCCGCCGGTGCGACCGGTCCCAGCGTTCCAGCAGATCTGGGCGATGATGTCGCGCGCCTCGGCCGCGTCCTTCGCGAAGTGCACCTTGCCGCCGGCGGCCTCCAGCCGCGTCTTGAACTGCTGCACCAGCTCCGGCAGCCGTTCGAGGTTCGCGCGACGGCGCCCCTTCAAATCTTCGCGGCCCTTGTCGAAGTCGAAACTCTCGAAAGCCGCGTTGCGACGGGCGCGGAGGCCCGTCATTGCCTGGGTCAGAGCTCGCTGTAGATCCGGGTCGGCGAGCGCTTTGTTGACCCGGCGCGAGAAATGACGCCGGGTTTCAGGCACGCGTCTTGTTGGCTTCTTGAATCGCTTCTGCGACAGCGCCTGGTGTCGACACCGGCGCCAAGCATATTGTTCCGGCGCAGACAACCGCTCGCCGGTCGCCGGCTGGATCGATCACCGCGTACGGATGCGCCAGCACCGCGGCCCGCGCGAGCTCCGGGTTGGCGGTCGTCACCTTGATCGCGTAATGCGTGCGGTCAAGCGCGCGAGCAAAGACCGCCGCCATCAATCCGTACTGCCGCGGGAGGGCGGCGACCGACTCGAGTGCGCGGCGGGCGCGCTCGAGATATGGCGTCGCCGGATCGCCGGTCATGATGTCGAGCTCCACGAGCGCCATCGCCGCAATCGAGTTTTCGACCAGAGGCTTGATCGGCTCGGCAAGCCGGCCGAGCGAATCGGTCCGGGCATGGTCGAAGAAGCCGCCCAGGTTGGGGTCGCCATATTGCTGTTCGATATGCGCGGCCAGGTCGAACGCCGCGGGCATCCAGCGATCACCGAGTCCCGCCTGGTGCGCGCGAAGGGCGGCCCACAGGCTCCAGACCTGGTCGGCGAGCTGGCCGCCGACGCCCTCGGCGTGCGCCATCCCTTCGCCGCGCCGGTAGGCGTCGCGAAACAGGCGCTCGAGGAGCTTGGCCGCATGGTCGCGAAGCGCCGGCCGGTCCAGGCGTACAGCCGCGTCGAGATAGGCGATTGCCAGCGCGGCATTCCAGGACGTGTAAACGCGGCGGTCGACGTATGGCGCCGGCCTCTGCGCACGCTCCTCCGCATCCATGGAGTAGTAGTGCTCTTCCGCGTCCTGGCTGCCTGCGTAGAGGCCCGTCTTTGGGTCGCGCAGGACCTTGTCGAGGTAGCCCGTTGCCGAATCGAGCACCGCGCCGAAGCCCGCAAGGGAGAGCGAGCTGACAAGGCCGGAATGGTCCTCCAGCATCTTCTCGAAATGCGGGACGCTCCAGTCCTGCGTCGTCGAATAGCGGAAGAACCCGCCTTCGACGTGGTCGTACGTGCCTCCTCCGGCCATCTGTTCGAGCGTGTGGACCGCCATCTGATGGAGCTCGGGATCGGAGCGAAGCTGGGCTTGCTCGAGGAGCAACACGATCGCGTCGGTCTGCGGGAACTTCGGCGCGTTGCCGAACCCGCCGTACTCCGGATCGTAGGCCGCGGTCACCGCCTCGAGGATCGAATCGACCAGCCCTCCGTCGAGCTGTCCTGCGCCGCGTGCGACTGCGGAGCCGGACCGCTTGCGCGCCTCCAGCACGCGCGTCGCGATCTCAGGCTGGTTGGCCCGGTAATAGGCCGAGATCTTACTGAGAGCGTCCGCCATCTGGTCCGGAGGCAGGTAGGTGGCCCCGGTGAGGATGTCGCCGGAGGAAGTCAGGAACGCGGTCGACGGCCAACCGCCCATGTTGTAGCGCTGGTTGATGTCGGGGCGGACGTCGTTGTCGACCCGGATGGGAACGTAGTCGCGGTTGATGAGGTCGATGATCCCGGCGTGCGAGTAGGTGGTTTCGTCCATGACGTGGCACCAGTGGCACCAGACGGCTGAGATGGAGAGCAGGATCGGTCGGGAGGTTAGCTTTGCTTCCTCGAAAGCACTGGCCGACCACGGGCGCCAGTTGATCTCGGCCGCGCGGTTCGGGCGCGGCGAAAAGTGGAATTCTTCCGTCGCCTCCGCCACACGACAAGGTTACGCGGGTGAAACAATGGCACTGTGATTTCGACCAGCGCGGTCGACGCGTACATCGAGAAGAACTCGCGTCGGTTCATCGACGAGCTCAAGGAGCTCTGCACCTTCCAGAGCATCTCCAACCACGGGAAAGACGCGATCGAGCCGGCGCGCGGATGGATCGCCGATCGCCTTTCGCGGTTCACCGACCGCGTGGAGACGTTCGACGCCGGCGGCATGCCGGCCCTTTACGCGGAGGTGCCCGGTGGCGGCCGGCGCAAGCTGCTGCTCTACCAGCACTACGACGTGCAGCCGGTCGACCCGATCGACCTGTGGGACTCGCCGCCGTTCGAGCCGGTGGAGAAAGACGGACGGATCATCGCTCGCGGGGTCGCGGACGACAAGGCGGACGTGATGGCGCGGATCCACGCCCTCGAGACGTTGAAAGCGCTGGGCGATCTGCCGGTGACGCTGCGCTTCCTGGTCGAAGGCGAGGAGGAGATCGGATCCAAGACGTTCGAAAAAATCGCCCACGACCATGCCGGCAAGCTAGCCGCCGACGGGTGCCTCTGGGAGTCCGGCGCTTCGTTCGATGACGCAGGCAGGCCAACCATTCAGTTCGGATGCCGGGGCCTGCTCTACGTGCAGCTGCGCGTGAAGATGCTCGCCTTCGACCAGCATTCGGGCTGGGCCTCCATCTATCCGTCAGCCGCCACGTACCTGATCGCCGCGCTCGCCAGCCTGCGCGACCAGGAGATGAACATCCAGATCGAAGGGTTCTACGACAAGGTCGTGAAGCCGACCGAGGGCGACCGCCAGATGATGGCGAAGATCGACCCAGAGGTGGAAAAGCGCAAGCAGCTCGTCGGGTTCGATCGTCTCGTTCGAGATCCCAGGCCGGAGCAGGTGATCGAGCAGATGCTCTTCACGCCGACCTGCAACATCGCCGGAGTCACGACGGGCTACCAGGGGCCAGGCTCCAAGACGGTGCTGCCCGCTGAGGCGACCGCCAAGCTGGACTTCCGGCTCATCCCGAACCAGGACCCGGCTGACGTAGCGTCGCAGCTGCGCAGGCACCTCGACTCGCACGGTTTCGAAAAGGTCGAGATCGTGTGGAGCGACGGCGAGAAGCCCGCGCGCTCAGATCCGGATTCGGCGGTCGGCAGGACCATGATCGACTGCGTTCGCGAGCTGCACGGTGAGCCCATAATCTGGCCGTTCATGCCCGCCACCGGACCGATGCACCCGGTCGTCTCCGACCTCGGTATCCCGACCGTGCTGCCGGTGGGCGTCGGCCGGCCTGACAACAGGATTCACGCGCCCAACGAGAACATCCACGCCATCGACTACGTCAACGCGGTGCGGCTGATGTGTCGCGTCTGGGAACGCTTCGGAGCCGCGTAGCCGTGGAGAAGCTCACTGACAAGCTGTTCACCGACAAGTTCAACGAGGACACCGGCCGCCCCCACATAGAGATCGTCGATCAGAACGTTTGCGCCGTGAAGTGCAAGGGCAAGTACTGCAACCATTTCTGTCCGGCCGGCGTCTATGAATGGAACGAGGAGCAGCAGAAGAACCTGGTCAGCTTCGGCAACTGCATCGAGTGCGGGGCCTGCTCCATCGGCTGCCCGTTCGACAACATCTCCTGCGAGAGTCCCCGAGGGGGCTACGGCGTCCAGTTCAAGCACGGCTAGCCGGGCGGAATACGAGCTGCCTCCGGCGCAATTCAAATTGGTGCAATGAGCGATTACGACGTGGTTATCGTCGGAGGGGGTCCCGCCGGGCTGGCGGCCGCCCTCTACACGGCCCGGATGGACCTGAAGACCGTGGTGATCGACCGCGGGCCCCTGGGCGGACAGCTCCTGAACACCGAGCTGATCGAAGACTACCCGGGCTTTGAGTCGATCCTGGGATCGGAGCTCGCCACCAAGATGGGGGAGCACTCTCGCAAGTTCGGCGTCGAGGTTCGCGATTTCGAGCCGGTCCAGGAGATCGACGTCGAGGGCCAGACCAAGGTGGTCCGCCTGGAGTCGGGTGAGGAGGTGCGTGCCCCTGCCCTGATCATGGCGGCCGGCGGGCTGCCGCGGTACCTCCAGGTGCCAGGCGAGAAGGAGTTCTGGGGTCGGGGCGTCAGCTACTGCGCCGTCTGCGACGGTGCGTTCTTCAAGGGCCAGGAGCTGGCCGTCATAGGCGGCGGCGACGCCGCTGTGGAGGAGGGCGACTTCCTCACTCGCTACGCGTCAAAGGTCTACATAATTCACCGCCGCAGCGCGCTGCGGGCTCAGCCGATCCTCATCGACCGGGCCAAGGCCAACCCGAAGATCGAGTTCATCTTCGACGCGCAGGTGAAGGACATAGCGGGCGACAGCAAGGTGCAGGTGGTGCACTACGAGCAGCACGGCAAGCTCAAAGAGCTTGCCGTCGGCGGCGTCTTCATCTTCGTCGGTTTCGTGCCCAACTCGGGGCTGCTCAAGGTGCACGTCGATCACGACGAAGCCGGGTACATCGTCACCGACCGCAACATGCAGACGTCCGTCGAGGGCATCTGGGCGGTCGGCGACGTCCGCTCGCAGCTCACCAAGCAGATCGCCACGGCGGTGGGCGACGGGACTACGGCCGCGGTGGCCGCATCCATGTACGTGACCTCCCTCAAAGACGCGGCCCGGGCTTAGACGGGCCAGGGGCCTACCGTGTAGGCTGGCGCCAGCCGCTGAATTGGCGTCTAGAGGAAGGAGGGTGCAATTGATCCGCGTTGCGGCAAGGGCCGTTGGGCTCCTTGCGTTTTGGTCGCTCGTGTTGATCCCGATGTCGAGCCTGGTGGTGTATGCCGATGCGAACCCGAACAACCATGGGCATCACTACGGCCAGCTCAAGCACCAGCACCCGCCGGTGCCACAGCCTCCGCCGGCTCCCGCGCCGGCGCCCCCGCCGGCTCCGAAAGCGAAACCTTCGACGATCACGCCCGCCGTGTCGCACCTCATCACCGCCGTCGTGCCGGCCGCCACCTCACCCGATTCAGGCAGTCCATCAGACCTTGTTCCGGTGGGCGGCGCGGTCCCGACGCCGCAGCGTGTGGTTGCGGCCGTACCAGCGTTTCATGACCCGACCCTGTGGGTCGTCCAGGCGCTGCTGCCCGCGCTCCTGATCGTCTGGCTCATCCTGCTATCGAGCTTGCGCGCATTGCAGAAACGCAACCGTGCCGTCCAGGAGCCGACCGTCTAAGCCGTTACGTCGATCCAGACCAGGCCCGGAGGCAAGGTCAGCGCCTGGCCGCCGTCGAGCGTGAAGGTGAGAGGGCCGTGGCTGTCGGTCGATGACCATGAGCCCGCGTACTGCATGCCCTTGTAGAACACATCGATCCGGCCGCTGGTGTCGAGGTCGTAGTCGTGTATGTGAGCGCCGTGACCGTCGCCGACGTTCAGAAGAGTTTCGGTGGTGTGCAGGGTGATCAGCATCTCGATCCGCAGAGGTTGACCCAGGCTCGCGTCCTTATAAGGGTGGCCCTCCTCACTCTTCTGATAGGTACCCGTGGCCGGGTCGTAGCTGTACACCGAATAGTGCTCGTCGACGTTGATCGCCGTCCTGGCTGTGCCGGCTGGCAGCACAGGCCTCGTCTTCGGGATCGTGTATGTCGGAATCCAGGAGAAGTAGTTGTCCTCCGCCGCTTTGACCAAAGGACCCTTGATCATCAGGTTGTCGGGCGCGTAGCGCGGCGGTGCGGCCCGGAACTGGTACCCGATCGTGTCGAAGAACTGCGGCGTCGGGTCTGACGCGGCGCGCGCGGCCGTCGCGGCCGACTCGCCGGATTGGAACAGCAGTCCTTTGTAGTGGCGGCCGAGCTTCAGCGAGATGAATCGCGCGGAGCGCATGGGGCCGATGAGGTCCGGTGCGTTGTCGTACATCGCCGTCAGTCGCGTGATGCCACCCTCGGCCAGGTACTCCCAGACGATGTCGGCAGCCTGAAGCCCGTTCTGATCGCGCGCGAACTCGTCGTTGGGGATCTGGATCAGGGCCGGGTATCTCAGCGCGGTCGTGTGCTCCCTGTCGTGGTAGTAGATCCCGGTGTTGAAGGTGAACGTGCTGGGAATGAGGTGCCCGGTCTGGTCGCGTCCACCGGCGCTCAACTGAACCTGCAGCGGTCCGGATGGAATTCCGGCGGTCGATACCGTGGCGCTCCTATCGTCGGTCGCCCACGTTGGATTGACCACCTGTGCTCCGACCGTGACCTTGATCGTCGTCGGCTCCATCGCGTCGTTGAAGTTGAGCTTCAGCGTGGTCCCGGGGTCGATCTCCGTCCCATCGGTGAGCGGAGTGCCAGCGGCTCCGGTGATGGAGGTGACGTGAGGAACGATCAGCGTCGTGAAACTCCACGTTCTGCCCTGGACCTTGTGCCGCCCGATGTCCACTATCGGTTTCATCGTCACGGTGTAGGTCGTCAGGTCGGTCAGCCCTTTGGACGATGACCATGCGTACTGCGTCTGTCCATCGAGGCTTGAGATCGAGCCATCCGATCCAGGGCTGATCGAAAACGCAGCCTCGATCGCCGCGAGCGCGACCGGACGGCTGAACGTGAGCAGAATTCGGCTGTCGGTCGGCACGTTCTTCTGACCGCTCTTGAAGTTCGTCGTCAGCGTGGTCGGCAGTGTGTTCTCGTAGAAGAGAAACGCACCGATCCCGGTCAGCACGACGACAACAACGAGACCGACGGCGATAAGCCCACGACGGGGAAATGACGGCCGGCGACGCGAGCTTCGCCTGTATGGCGGTGCCGGTGGAAACGACGGCTCGATCTCGGGGAGCGACGTGGATATGGACAACGGGCCGCCCGGGATTATCTCAGACTTTGGCCTGGATCGGCCCGCAGCGCGCGAAGGTACGAGAACGTGTAGAGGCCGGTCGCGTGACCGCTCTCGAACGCGATCTGAAACGCATATTGACCGACGAGGGCGACGTCCTTGATGCGGAGCTCTTCGGGGCTGAGCGTCTTGACCCTGGCCAGGCGCCCGGGGGCACCGGCCTCACCGCGACATTCAGCGCACGGACACGCCCATCGCAGCTGCTCGGCTGTGTACTCCGTGTGCTTGCCGTCCTCCCACGTGATCTCCACCGTCTGCCGCGTGCGATCGACATCGACGTTGACTGGAAACGGATCGGGGTCTTGCAGAGTTTGAGCGCCTAGTGGACGTTGATGACCGGGAGCTGACGGAACGACTGGATCGACGTGCGGGCCGCAACCTGGGAAGCGATGTGCACAAACGCTTTCGCGCCTGCGGACTCGGGCCGCGAGATGACCACGGGGGTCCCGAGGTCGGCATCCTCGCGAATGCCCTCTTCGAGCGGAACCGCGCCCAGGAAAGGAACGCCCAGTCGCTTGGCGGCCGATTCGGCTCCGCCGTGGCTGAAGATCTCATGCCGGTGCCCGCAGCTGGGGCAGACATACCAGCTCATGTTCTCGATCAGCCCGAGCGGCGTGACGTTCAGCTTCCTGAACATCTGAAGCGCCTTCACGGCGATGTCGGTGGCCACGTCTTGCGGTGTGCAGACGATGGCGACGCCGGTCAGCGGAACGGCTTGCGCGAGCGTCAGAGAAGCGTCGCCGGTACCTGGCGGGAGGTCGATCACGAGGTAATCGAGCTGGCCCCAATCGACCTGGACCATCATCGCCTCGATCGCCTTGCCGACCATCGGGCCACGGTAGATCGTCGGCTGCTCGCCCGGATAGATGTGGCCGAACGACATGAGCTTGAGTCCGTGGGCCTCGATCGGACGCAGGCGGCCGTTGACCTGCTCCGGCACTTGCTTCGAGCCGGTCATGGCCGGTACGGAAGGTCCATAGATGTCCGCGTCGAGCAGGCCGACCGAGGCGCCGCTCAGGCGGAGTGCGGCCGCGAGGTTCACGGCAACGGTCGATTTGCCGACGCCACCTTTTCCAGACGCGACGGCGATCGTCTGCTTGACCCCGGGCAGGATCTCGGACGGCTTCGCGCGCATGAAGGCGGGCCTCACGTTGGCCGTCATCCTCACGTCGACTCCGGTCACGCCCGGGATCTCACCGACGAGGTCCTGCGCCTGGGACTTGAAGCGGTCGCGGACGGGGCACGCGGGAGTGGTGAGCTCGAACGTGAAGCTGACCTTGCCCTGCGCGCTGACGTCGAGCTCTTTGATCATCCCCAGGCTCACGACGTCGCGCCCGAGGTCGGGGTCCTGGATGTGGGACAGCACGTCGAGGATCTGCTGCGAGGAGGGGACGGCCATCGCACGGCATGTTACCGGGACTCGAAACCTGCCCTGGGCCGGCGCCCGTTTCGTACCGACGCCGTATCGATGCCGGGTTGCAGCCAAAAGGGCACAATCGGTTGCACCCAGACGCCGGGTTGCAGCCAAAAGGGCACAAGTGGCACCTCGGGATCGCGCCGCCGAAGAGACGCACCCCTGGGGGGGCCCACCCTACCGTTTGGCTTCCCACCCCCAAGCCGACGCAACCGAACCGCGGTTGAACCTACCGCCGACTCGAAGGCCCCACAACCCTGCCTGTTAATTTCGCAGGACATGAACGGTAGCGCGGAGCTGCAAGCACTCCAGGCCGCGTGCGGTGCGTGCCACGTCTGCGTCGACGAGGGCATCATCCCCGAGGCGACCCCGACGTTCGCGGGGACGTGGGGCGCACCCTTCTTCCTGGTCGGGCAGGCGCCGGGTCCGGTCGAGAGGGAGTCGCGCCGTCCCTTCTCAGGGCGCGCCGGGAAAGAGCTCGACCGGTGGATGGTGCGAGCCGGATTCGAAAGCTCCGAGGAGTTCAGGCGCCTGACTTACATCGCCGCGCTCATGCGTTGCTTTCCCGGTCGTAACCCCGCCGGAAACGGGGACCTCAAGCCGCCGCCCGCCGCGGTCGCCAACTGCGCCCACTGGCTCGACGCCGAGCTTCGCCTATTGAAGCCCAAGGTGCTGATCCTCGTCGGCCAGCTCGCGATCGCCCGCTTCCTGGGACCCGGCCGCCTCGAGGAGCGTGTCGGCCATCGCTTCGGTGAGCGGCCGGTGATGATCCCCCTACCGCACCCGTCGGGCCAGAGCCGGTGGCTCAACGATCCCGCAAACCGAGACCACCTGGCCGCGGCGCTGGCGCTGGTGGGACAACTGCGTTCAGGTCTTGCGCCTGGTGCCAGGAAGCACAATAGCGACGGCGGTAGGCGCGACCGCCCCGCGATGAGCGGGCTGGATGAAAAGGCGATGAGGAGAAAGACGTGAAGTATCTACTGGTCTATTACGGCGGCGGAATGCCGGAGACACCCGCGGCGCAGGCTCGCGTGTTGAAGCAATGGGAGAAGTGGTTCACCAAGCTGGGACCTGCCGTGGTCGACGGCGGCAATCCATTTTCTGGCGCGGTCAACAAAGTCAAGGAGGACGGCACGATCGCAAAAGGCGCGATCGGCAAACGTGCGTCGGGCTACAGCATCCTGGAGGCCCCGTCGATGGACAAGGCCTCGAAGATGGCAAAGGGCTGCCCAATTATCAAGGGTGGCGGCCAGATCGCGGTCTACGAAACCTTCAACGCGATGTGATCCGTCTGCGCTGACAGGTTGCCTTCATTCTTTGCTGAGCGGGCCGGCGGGCGCGTCACCATAATCGGTGGCGATGCCCGCCACCTCGCCCGCTCGCTGCGGGCGCGCGTGGGGGAGGAGGTCGAGGTCATCGACCCGGCCGGCCACATGCTGACGGTCCGGTTGGATGCCGTCTCACCCGACAGGGTCGAAGGCGTGGTCGTGGCGGAGCGCCCGCACGACCCTGAACCGGCTGCGCACATCACGATCGCAATTGCCAACCTGCCGGCACCGGCGCTCGAGCTCGTGCTGTCCCGCTGCACCGAGGCGGGCGCCTACGCCTTCCACGTTTTTCAGGCCGAACGCAGCGTCGCGCGCGGGGCCAAGCTCGAGCGCTGGAGGACGATCTGTCGCGAGGCGGCCATGCTGGCCGGCCGGCTGCGCATCCCCGCGGTCGATGCGCTCCCTTCGCTCGATGCAGTGCTGAAGGCGAGTGACCACGCCGTGATGCTCGCGCGGGAATCCCACCAAGCGCTGGCCACCCTGACGGCTCCGCGCGATCTCACCTTGCTGGTCGGACCAGAGGGCGGGTGGACGGAGCGCGAGCTCGCCGCCGTCCCGGTCAAGGCCACCGTCGGTCCCCGCAACCTCCGCGCCGACACGGCCGCGCTTGTAGGCCTCTCCGTCGCGCTCGCTTTGCGCGAATGACGCTCGGATTGCGCCCTTCGAGGGAATAGTTCGCTTCCACTGTCGCTTCGGATTGAGATAAGATGAGGCATGGGATGGCGGAGCGGATCGTGGAGCGTAGTTTCTCCCCCGACCGGCTCGCGGAGTCGAGCGGCCCGATTTCCGTCGACCTTGCTGTTTTCACCCTCGTCGGCCGGGAGCTGAGCGTGCTGCTGACCACTCGCACCGAGCCGCCCTTTCCCGGCTTCTGGGCGCTTCCCGGCAGCCTGCGCCGGCCCGGCATCTCGCTCGACGCGCAGGCGCGCGCCCGGCAGGCTGCGGTGACCGGCCTGGACGGGGGCTGGATCGAGCAG
Organism: Candidatus Dormibacteraceae bacterium; assembly: GCA_041482895.1. Taxonomy (GTDB): domain Bacteria; phylum Chloroflexota; class Dormibacteria; order Dormibacterales; family Dormibacteraceae; genus Palsa-870. Next base: position 17,462 of record JBGPEO010000029.1, read on the forward strand.
CTCAAGACGTTCGACCGCCCGCAGCAGCTCGACTCCGCCGGTCAGGTTGTCGTCCCGGGCCGCGACCCTCGCGGGGACGTCATGTCCGTCGCGTACATCGCCATTGTTCCGACCGCTCTCGCCGAGGTGTGCGCGGAGCGCAAAGGAGAGGGCGACCAGCTGTGGCACCCGGTGCGTCGCCTTCCCGTGGAGATGGCCTTCGACCATCGCGAGATCGTCGACTACGCAGTGCGGCGTCTGCGCAGCAAGGTCGGGTACTCGTCGATCGCCTTCCAGCTGCTGCCATCCGAGTTCACGATCACCGAGCTTCAGCAGGTCTATGAGGCGGTGCTCGGGCTTTCGATCAATCGCGGCAACTTCTGGCGCAAGGTCGTCGACCGCGGCGTCATCGAGCCCACCGGCAAGGAGCGCAGCGTGCGCGGCAAGCGCGCCATCCTCTTCCATTTCAGCCAGCAGCCGTTCGGACTGCGCGAGGAGCCCGATGGTTTCATCGACGCCTAAGCGCGCGTCCTTGCGGTCGACGCAGCTGGACCAACTGGTCGCCGCCGCCCTCCGCGAGGACCTGGGCGGCGAGCTGGACGACACCGACGTAACCACTCATTTCGTCGTCGACGCCGACCTCATGGGAGAGGCCCGCATCATCGCGAAGAAGGCCGGAGTCTTGAGCGGGGGCGACGCTGCGGCGCGAGTTTTCGAGAAGGTCGACCCGCCGTGCGAATACGTCGCGCTCAAGCCGGATGGCGCGCGGTTGGAGCCGGGCGACGAGGTTGCCAGGGTGGTGGGACCGCTGGCCTCACTCCTCACGGCGGAGCGGACCGCCTTGAATTTTCTTCAACGGCTCTCGGGCATTGCAACGGTCACCCGCGAGTACGTCGACGCGCTCGCGGCGTATCCCGCCGTCACGCTGCTCGACACGCGCAAGACGACGCCCGGGCTGCGTTTCCTGGAGCGTGCCGCGGTGCGAGCCGGCGGAGGGCACAACCATCGCGACGGCCTGTGGGACGCGATCCTCATCAAGGACAACCACGTGGCCGCGGCGGGCGGTGTGACAGAGGCCATCAATCGAGCTCGGCGTGCGCGCATGCCGGTCGAGGTCGAAGTCGACACGCTCGAGCAGCTCGAAGAGGCGCTGGCCGTAGGCGCGGAGATGATCCTGCTCGACAACATGACTTCCGATCTCATGCGGCGCGCCGTTGAAATGACCGCGGGCCGCGCAAAGTTGGAAGCGTCGGGGGGAATGACGTTGCAGGGTGCTGTGGCTGGGGCGAGCGCGGGAGTGGATCGCATCTCGGTCGGGGCGCTGACGCATTCCGCGCCGGCTCTCGACCTGAGCCTGGAGGTGACCAAGACATGGCGGTAGAAGTGCTCGACCTCCAGGTGGATGCGAACGCATACGCGCAGCGCACCGTCCCTCGCGACATAGAAGAAATGAGCCGGGAAATCCGCGAGCTCGCTCGCGCGCGGAACGCGGTGATCCTCGCGCACAACTACCAGGTGCCCGAGGTCCAGGACGTGGCGGACTACGTCGGCGACTCGCTCGGACTCTCGCGCCAGGCAGCCGCCACGGACGCGGACACGATCGTTTTCTGCGGAGTCCACTTCATGGCTGAGACCGCGGTGATCCTCAGCCCGACCAAGCGTGTGCTGATTCCGGACCTCGAGGCCGGCTGCTCGCTCGCGGCGACGATCAATGCGGAGCAGCTGACCGCGTGGAAAGCCGAGCACCCGGGCGCAATCGTGGTGTCCTACGTCAACACCACCGCCGAGGTGAAAGCGCTAAGCGACTACTGCTGCACGTCGGGAAATGCCGAGCGCGTGATCCGCGCGATCCCCGAGGACAAAGAGATCCTCTTCCTACCGGACATGTTTCTCGGAACGTACCTGGAGAAGGTGACGGGCCGCGCGATGCACGTCTGGCCGGGCGAGTGTCACGTGCACGCCGGAATCCGTCCTGCCGACATCGACGTCGCACGCCGCGCGCATGGTGACGCCGACCTCCTCGTTCACCCCGAATGTGGCTGCGCCAGCCAGTGCATGTACTTCAAGGCGAACGGCGACATCGACGCGGACCGCACGCACATCTTGAGCACCGAAGGCATGATCCAGCACGCGCAGAAATACCCGAGCCGCAGCTTCGTCGTCGCGACCGAGCTCGGTATCATGCACCGGCTGTCGAAGGAAGCGCCGCAGGGACGCTTCTACGCCGCGAGCGAGCGCGCGATCTGCCGGTACATGAAGAAGATCACGCTCGACAAGCTGCTGACCTCGCTGCGAGAAGACGTATTCGAAGTCACCGTCCCGCTAGAGGTGGCGGACCGAGCTCGCCTCGCCATCCAGAGGATGGTTGAGCTATGACCGGGTCTCCCCACCCGGCGCTTCGCGCCGACCTCCCCGCGGGGCGGGGAGGTGAAATTCGGACCGACATCCTCGTCATCGGCGACGGGCTTGCCGGCTCGGCCGCGGCGATCGAAGCGGCGCGCATGGGCGCGTCGGTGGCGTTGGTCTCGGCGGCTCACGGTTCGTCCGATCGCGCGCAGGGCGGCATCGCCGCCGCGACGTTGCCCGAGGATTCGCCGCGCCTTCACGCCCTCGACACGCTCGCGGCCGGCGGGGACCTGTGCGACCCGAGCGCGGTCGCGATGCTCACCTCCGCGGGCCCCGCGACGGTGCACTGGCTCGAGTCGCTGGGCGTCCATTTCGACGGCGGTTCCGCGCGCGAGGCCGCGCATTCTCTCCCGCGCGTACTCCACCTCGGCGGAGACCAGAGCGGAAGCACGCTGATGGCCTTCATGCGCTCGGCGATCGAGCGGGAGCCGAGCATCACGCGCTATCGGGCGCGCCTGCAGTCGCTGATCGTCGATGACGCGGTTGGAGGGGCTGTCTTTTCCGGCGGTCTCACCGTGCATGCCGCCGCGACCGTGCTCGCCACCGGCGGCTACGCGGGCCTGTTCGGACGAACCACCAACAGCCGGATCAGCAACGGAAAAGGAATTCTCGAGGCTGCCCGCGCCGGTGCGCGCGTTGCCGACCTGGAGTTCGTCCAGTTCCATCCCACCGTCTTCGCCGGCGCGCGGTCCTTCCTGATCACCGAGGCTCTGAGGGGCGCGGGCGCGATCCTGGTCGATGATGAAGGCGAGCGGTTCGTCGACGAGCTGCTGCCCCGCGACCAGGTGGCGCGCGCGGTGGCGGCGCACCGTGGCCACGCCTTCATCTCCACTGTGAACCTCGACCCCAACCTGCTCCAGCGCAGCTTTCCGAACTTCATGCGCAACTGCCGCCAGGCCGGCATCGACCCTCTGCGCCAACCAGTGCCGATCGCACCGGCCGCCCACTACACGATGGGTGGGGTCGTGAGCGACCTCGACGGGCGATCGTCGGTCGTCGGGCTTTTCGCCGCCGGCGAATGCGCGCGCACCGGGGTCCACGGAGCGAACCGGCTCGCCAGCAACTCGCTGCTCGAGGCCGCCGCGTTCGGTCGCCGCGCGGCAGCGGCCGCTGCCAGCGCGCCCAGAACGCAGCGCTCTGCCCAGGTCCGGCCTCGACCGTGGCGGCGCGGGGCCCTCACGGTGGCGCAGGTCGGTGATGTGCTCGACGCTGCTGCGGGAGTGCTCAGGACTGGCGATGAGCTCAAGGCCGCGCTGGCGACGCTGCGCTCAGGAGCCGTTTCTTCTGTCGCCGCGGACGCTGCCGACATGGCCTCGATGATCTGCGCCGCCGCGCTCGCGCGCCCGGCCAGTGCCGGCGCCCACCAGCGCCAGGACGAACCCGCGACGCTCGCCAGCTAGAAGCAGCCGTTCGCGGGGTACGCGGACTCGCCGAACACGCGGAGGATGTCGCCGCTCGGCTTCACCAGGTACAGGGAATGCTGGCCGCCGATCCAGATCCCGTGCACGTCGGCGATCGCGCTGAAGAAGCCGCTCGCGAAGTCGAGGTAAGGCGATGGAACCGGCGCATTCCCGTCGTAGCCCGCCAGCTTGACCTGTTTGCCCGGCGCGGAGACCAGCCAGTACTCGGTTGTAAACATGGCCGCGGTGTTGACCTGAGAGCTGACCTGGACAAGCAGAGCCTGGTTCCCGGTGAATGCCGTTGCGTACACGGCGTGGCCCGGCCTGTAGAACCAGGTCACCGCGCCGCCGGCGCCGTCCGTTCGGTCGATCCGGTTCGGTTGTGGCTGCCCGTCCAGCGCGCTCCTCGTCGGGTTGGGATCCCGGGGATCGACGACGCTGACCCATCCGGCCCCTGCCGGTTGGTAGTGCCCGTCCGACACCTTCGTCACGGTGCCTGTGGCCGGGTCCAGGCGCCACACTCCGGGCCCGGTGCCCTCGTACGAGATGACGAGGTAGATCGCGGTGCTGGTGAAATCGACCACGGCGTAGGGCTGGACGTCGGGCATTGTGACCACCCGGATGTCCGTGCCGGTCGCCGCGTCGACAATGTGGACGCGCGGCGCGACGGGCGGGGTTACGGTCCATCCCTCTGTGTACGCGTAGCGACGACCGTCGGGCGAGACCGCCTGCCGGGCCACCGGGAGCCAGCGACCAACCTCGCGGTCGTAGTAGTAGCCGCCCTCTCCGCCCGGGGTGGTAGTGAGCGTCGGAAGAGCGACCATTGCGTCGATCACGCGAGGGCCGGCGTAGCTGTAAACCGGCAGCGTGCAGCGGAAGTCGGCGGTTGTCAGCGGCAACAAGCCCGACGAGGTGAGGGTCGGCGGCGGCGGAGTCGGAGGATTCTCTGCAGTAGAAGGGGCGGCGCAAGCCGCCACCAGGAGGATTACTCCGACTGCCCACTTGACTCTCATCTGCCCACGACTCATCGCCAGCTTTTGCATAACACCCTCGTCAATAGAGACGCTTGATCGAGCCGAATGGTTTCAGGAGGGGTCAACAGTCTGGAGAGATGCGGTTTACTGAGTATCAGCGCTTCAGGGCGCGGTAGGTCTCGATAGTTATGAGGGAAAACCCGGAGGTGGTCTCATGCGGTGGTTGCACCACTCGCCGCTGACGATTCTTCCATGAACTCGGTCAGTCTCTGGGCTGGTGAACGCCAACCCAGGGTCTGACGAGGGCGACCGTTGAGCTGATCGGCGACTCGGTCAAG
>JBGPEO010000030.1:0-21779 GCA_041482895.1 Candidatus Dormibacteraceae bacterium
ATGCGCGAGCGCACGGTGCTCATGGACGGCCTGTCGAAGTCGTACGCGATGACCGGCTGGCGGCTCGGCTATGCGGTGGCCCCGAAGGCGCTGGCGGCGAAGCTGGACCAGCTGATGATCAACTCGTCGTCATGCGCCGCCGCCTTCACGCAGATGGCCGCGATCGAGGCGCTCAGCGCGCCCGAGTCCGAGCACGCGGTGGCCCGCATGGTGAAGGTGTTCGAGCACCGGCGGAACCTGGTGGTGGATGGCCTCAACGAGATCCCGGGCATGAGGTGCGCCCGTCCGCAGGGTTCCTTCTATGTGTTCCCCAACATCGAGGGGACGGGCTTCGAGGAGCACGAGCTGTCAGACCGGCTGCTGGCCGAGGCTGGGGTGGCGGTGCTGCCTGGGACGGCGTTTGGGCATGCGGGGAAGGGGTTCATCCGCCTGGCCTACACGCAGTCCGAGGACGAGCTGAAGCTTGGGTTGGAGCGGATCGGGGAGTTCATCGCGGCGAACCCCCAGCGGTAGTCGGGGCGGCGCGTCGAGTCGGCTCGTTTGGTGCCATCGAGGCCTTGCCAGGCGCGAATGGCGCCATCTGAGCCCGATTGGCTGTATCCGTGGCGAGCGATACACCAACTGTGCCCGACTGGCGGAATCCCACCGCTCACCGGCTCATATATTGTCCGTGTCATGGATGACGGGCTTCTCCGTCTGACCGAGCCGCTGGTCAGGGAGGGTGGGCGGTTGCGCCCCGCTTCCTGGAAGGAGGCGCTCGAGCGCGCCGCCGCCGGGTTTGCGACGGCTCGGGATAAGGGACCGAACGCTTTCGGCATGTTCAGCTGCTCCAAGCAGAGCAACGAGATGAACTACATCGCGCAGAAGTTCGCTCGCGTCGCGATGCACAGCAACAACATCGACAGCTGCAACCGGACTTGACACGCTCCCAGCGTCGCCGGTCTGGCGACAGTGTTCGGAGCTGGAGGAGGAACCAGCTCGTACCGCGAGGCTGAGGACACGAATCTCGTCATCCTTTGGGGCTCGAACGCGCGCGAGACGCACCCCATCTTCTTCCATCACCTGCTGCGCGGCGTGCGCAACGGGGCGCGGCTGGTGGCGGTGGACCCGCGGCGCACGAGCTCCGCTCAGTGGGCCGACGTTTGGCTCGGCATCGACGTCGGCAGCGACATCGCGCTGGCCAACGCGATGGCGCGCGTGATCATCCATGCCGGACTCGCCAACACCGAGTTCATCGACCGCGCGACCACCGGGTACGGCGATTTCGCGCGCTGTGTCGAGGCTTACACGCTCGAAGTCGCCGAGCGCGAGACCGGGGTGCCGGCGTCGGCGATCGAGGACGTCGCGGTCGAGTACGCGCAGGCCGACCGGGCGATGATCTGCTGGACGCTCGGCATCACCGAGCATCACAACGCCACCGACAACGTTCTCGCGCTGATCAATCTCGCGCTCCTGACCGGAAAGGTGGGCCGCTATGGCTGCGGGCTCAACCCCCTGCGCGGCCAGAACAACGTCCAGGGCGGTGGCGACATGGGCGCGATCCCCGCGCGACTTCCCGGTTTCCAGGACCTCCAGGATCCCGCGACCCACGAAAAGTTCTCGCGGGCGTGGGGAGGCGCGCAATTCCCCGAGACGAAGGGCTACCACCTCAGCGAGATGTTCGAAGCCATGGACCACGGCGAGTTGACGGCCGCCTACATCGTGGGCGAGAATCCCGCCCGCAGCGAAGCCGACCAGACGCGAGCGGTGCGCCTGCTGGGCGGACTCGATCACCTTGTCGTTCAGGACATCTTCCTGACCCAGACCGCGGAGCTCGCCCACGTCGTGCTGCCGGCCTCCGCAGGCTGGGCTGAGTCGGAGGGCACCGTCACCAACAGCGAGCGCCGCGTGCAGCGTGTGCGCCGCGCGCTGGAGCCCCCGGCCGGCGCCAGGGCCGATCTCGAGATCATCTGCGAGCTCGCGCGCCGGCTCGGCTGCGATTGGGGCCATCCGACAGCCGAGCAGGCGTGGGACGAATGCCGCAGCCTCTCGCCGATGCACGCCGGCATGTCGTACGCGCGCCTGGACGAGCTCGGCGGCATCCAGTGGCCGTGTCCCGACGAGTCGCACCCGGGCACGCAGTTCCTCCATGCACGCCTTTGGAAGGACCCGGCCGAGGGCATGCTCGCTCCTTTCTCCGCCGTCGAACACGACCCGCCGGTCGATCGCCTCACGGAAGAATTTCCCATCCGGCTCACGACCGGCCGCCGTCTCGACTCGTTCAACACGGGCGTGCAGAGCAACGGGTACACCTCGCCGCTGCGCAGCAAGGAGGCGCTGCTCATCTCGCCGGTGGATGGCGAGCGGCTTGGCATCCACGATGGAGAAAGGGTGCGCGCCAGCTCGCGGCGCGGTTCGGTCGAGGTGCCGATCCGGTTCGAAGAATCGCTCAGACCGGGGCTGGCGTTTCTGACGCTTCACTTCCCCGACCAGGTCGCGACCAACGTGCTCACGATCGACGCGACGGACCCCAAGTCGGGCACCGCTGAGTTCAAGGCGAGCGCGATCAGGATCGACAAGCTGGCTGCGGGCGCCAGAGCCTAGTGGACATCCGGACCACCGGGGGGCCACCGACCGCCGAGGAGACGGCGGCGGTCGACGGTGTGCTGGGCGATCCCACCTCGCTGTGGGAGGGAGGCGAGCGCGGGCCCCAGGACGATCACGTCGCTTTCGGGGGTAGCGCCGCGCGTTCGCGGCGCCCGCTGCTGCTGCCGGTGCTGCATGCGATCCAGGACCGCGTCGGATGGGTCAGCCGTGGCGCGCTCGAGTACGCGTGCCGGAGGCTGTCCATCCCGCCGGCCGAGGCGTACGGCGTGGTGAGCTTCTACGGACGCTTCGCGCTTGACGAGAGGCCGGCCCTCGTGCTGCACGTCTGCGACGACATCGCCTGCAAGTGCGCCGGCGCCGACGAACTGTGCGAGGCGCTCGAGAGATCCGAAGGGCCCGCGGGCAAGACGTGGCATCGCAGCCCGTGTCTCGGTTTGTGCGATCGCGCCCCCGCCGGGCTGGTGGAGCGGGCCGGGCCGGGCCACCACGAGCGCCAACTGACAGGGTTGACGATCGAGGTGGCGCGGGAGGTTCTGCGTGGGGGGAGCTGGCCTTCCCCGACCCTCTCCCCGACCCTCTCCCCTGCGGGGAGAGGGAGATTGCTGCGACGCGTTGGTGCGGTTGATCCCGACAGCATTGACAGCTATCGGAGTCATGGCGGTTATGCCGCGCTTCGTCGCGCCTTCGAGCTCGGCCAGGAGGGCGTGATCCGGGAAGTGTCGGAGGCGAAGCTGCTGGGCCGCGGCGGGGCCGCGTTTCCGACTGGTCGCAAATGGGACTCGGTCGCCAAGGCGCCGGTCCGCCCCCACCACCTCGTTTGCAACGCCGACGAGTCAGAGCCCGGGACCTTCAAGGACCGGGTGCTGATGGAAAGCGATCCTTTCGCGGTGGTCGAAGCGATGACGATCGCTGCGTTTGCCACCGGGTGCGAACAGGGCTATCTCTATGTCCGCGGTGAATATCCGCTCGCGAGGCAGAGGATCGAAGACGCGATTCAGCAGGCGCGGGCCCACGGGTTTCTGGGCGACGACATCGAGGGCAAGGGTGTTCGCTTCGATATCGAGGTCCGCCGCGGCGCCGGGGCCTACATCTGCGGTGAAGAGACAGCGCTGTTCAACTCGATCGAGGGAAAGCGCGGTGAACCGCGCAACAAGCCGCCGTTCCCGGTCCAGGTCGGTTTGTTCGGCAAGCCGACGCTTGTAAACAACGTGGAGACGCTGGTCAACGTGCTGGACATCGTGGCTCAGGGCAGTGCCGCCTTTGCCGCGACCGGCACGCCTGACTCCGCCGGCACGCGTCTCTTCTGCCTCTCCGGCCACGTTCGCGAGCCGGGTCTCTACGAGGTCCCGATGGGCACCACCCTGCGAGCGCTGATCGACCTCGGGGGCGGCCTGCGGGACGGACGGACTCTGCAGGCGGTGCTGCTGGGCGGCGCGGCGGGCTCGTTCGTGACCGGAGCTCAGCTCGACGTCCCCCTGAGCTTCGAAGGAACGCGGGCGATAGGGGCCACGCTGGGGTCCGGCGCCGTGATCGTGCTCGACGACACCGCCGACCTTAAGCAGATCCTGCTTCGCATCGCGCGGTTCTTCCGCGACGAGTCGTGCGGCCAGTGCGTGCCGTGCCGGGTCGGCACCGTGCGACAGGAAGAGGTCCTGCACCGCCTGCTTACCGACCGCAAGGATTCGGACATCGCCCTGCTCAGCGACATCGCCCAGGCGATGCGCGACGCATCGATCTGCGGCCTCGGCCAGACCGCCGCGAACGCAATCGCGTCGGGACTCACTCAGCTGAAGGTGCTAAATGGCTGAAGACCCCACGAACTCAGAGGCTGCGCCGTGAGTTCGCGGGGACCCCGAAATGAGGCGGTGTTCGTCGGATTACCCAGGCGGCTCGTGAAGGTGAGCGTCGACGGCCAGGAGATGGACGTGCTCGAGGGCTCGACCATCCTCGATGCGTGCCGGCGGGTTGGCATCGATACGCCGACGTTGTGCCAGCTCGAGACACTCACGCCGGTCAACGTCTGCCGCGTCTGCGTCGTGGAGCTCGAGGGATCACGCGTGCTCGTGCCTGCCTGCTCGCGCACGGTCGAGGCGGGCATGAAGATCCAGACGGATTCCGAAAGGGTCCGGCACAGCCGGCGCCTGGTACTTGAGCTCCTGGCGTCGTCGGTCGACATGTCGCTCTGCTCGCCGCAGGTGCACGGGTGGATGCGGCGCTACGGCGCGACGCCAGAGCGTTTTGGCTCCGAGGCCGCCACCGTCGCTCAGCCGGTGAAGGTCGACAACGACCTCTACGTGCGCGATTACTCGCGCTGCATCCTCTGCTACAAGTGCGTCGAGGCTTGCGGCGTGGACGCGCAGAACACCTTCGCCATAGGCGTTGCAGGCCGCGGCTTCGACGCGCACATCTCCACCGAGTTCACCGCGCCGCTGCCCGACTCGGCCTGCGTCTACTGCGGCAATTGCATCGGCGTCTGCCCGACGGGAGCGCTGATGTTCAAGAGCGAATACGACATGAGACAGGCGGGAACGTGGGATGAATCAGCGCAGACCGTGACCGAGACGGTGTGTCCTTACTGTGGGGTCGGCTGCATGCTCGAGCTTCACGTGCAGGACAACTCGATCGTCAAGGTCACGTCGCCGCTCGATCACAGCGTCACCGCAGGGCACCTGTGCGTGAAGGGACGCTTCGGCTTCCAGTTCGTACAGCGCAGGAGGGTATGAGAAAGGCCGGGCGAGATGCCCGGCCTCTCAAGGAAGGGTTGTTGGCTGCTTAGTGGTCGCTCGAGGGTTAGTCGCCGCTTCCGTGGTGATCACCGCCGCTGTCGTGCTCGCCTGAACCCGAACGTTCCGTGGTCGGAGCGGGGCTCGACTTCGTATCGCTGTCAGCCGGCTCGCCCGACTCGTCGGTTTCCGGTGTCTCCGATGGCTCAGCGGTGGGCGGCGCTTCAGGCTTCTCTGTCGGCTCAGGCGAAGCCTCAGGCGATTCGGCAGGCTCGGGCGACTGGGTTCTCGCCCCACTTGCCTCATCACCGAACTGGCTCTGCTGGACCCCAACTGTCCTGATCAGAGAGAACCCCGTGTGGGCGGAGGCCCCGACTGCGGCGATCAGCACGGCCCCCGCTGCTAGACCGACGACGATACTGATTGGTCTTTTCATACCTCTACCAACGCTTGACCCAGCCAGAGTCGGAAGTCCGACTTAGTGGCCGTCGGTGCCGGGTGAGGGACTTGGTGAGCTCGAGCCGCCGTGATCGTCCGACAGGCTTGGTGACGGGCTCGGTGAGCTCGAGCCGCCATGGTCTTCCGACGGGCTTGGTGACGTGGTTGGTTCGGGATCCGGAGACTGTTCCGAGTGCTCGGAAGGCTCGGGACTCGGCGACGCCTCGTGCTCCGGTTCATGAGTGGGCTGCGCGGCCGCGGCGCCACCAGGAGTCTCATCCCGTTCGGGGCTTGGTTCGGGGCTGGGACTCGCTTCCGGCGCGTGTCCAACCGATTCGATGGTCGAAGCGGCGCGCTGAGTCCACACGACCGGGTTTGGGCTCCCGGTCGTGGCGGTGGCTGTCACCGCCAGGAGAACGGCGGTCGCTCCCGCAAGCAGAACCGGTGCGATGCGCAACGACCGGGCGCCGCCCATCGACGCCGATTCGTAGCGAGGGCGTGACGCTGGCGGGGTGATCCGGTCGAGGGCGGCCTTCAGCCGCCGTTCGAAACCCGGGTCCATCGGATCGTGATCAGTGTTCGGCATTCTTCGAGTCCTGCTTTGAAGACAACGCGGCACCGGAGTCAAGTGAGAAGGCAGGCGCGTCAGATTCTTCGATCAGCGCGCGCAACCGCTCGGTGGCCTGGCTCAAGCGGGTCCCGATGGTGCGCTCCGAGACGCCCAGCGCGGCGGCGATCTCCCGGTTGTTGTAGCCGTGATAGTGGCGCAGGACTATGGCGGCGGCGAGCTTCGGCGGTATCGAGCGCAGCGCCTTCAGGAGATCGGGCTGGGTCGCCACGTGAGCCGGGTCAGCCGTCCCCGCAGGCCTTCCGAACCGGCGCAGCAGCTCAGGCACCGAGCGCAGCTGCGCCCGGCGGCGGTACGAGATCGCCCCGTTGACGGCGATGCGATGGATCCAGGCCTCCGCGGGCGCGTCCGGACGCCAGCGCTTCCAGGCTTTGTAGGCCTTGACGAACGCATCCTGGGCGCAGTCCTCGGCTTCAGCCGCATCGCCCAGGATGGCCGTCAGAGTCCGGTAGACGCGTGGATACGCGCTGCGATAGAGGCGGTCGAAATCCTCTCGCGAGCCTGGCTGATAGGTCTCTTGCCTCTGATCAGGCAGGGCCGACACGCTTGGTATAACGGCAAAGGGTACTCAGCCCGGTGACCGGCGGTTTTGCGGGTGGCCTACAGTTTTGGGGTGCCCATCGCCTGGACCGGCGACCCCGCCGCCAACCGTCTCCTCGAGACGGATCCACTGGCGCTTCTGATCGGCCTGGTGCTCGATCAGCAGGTCAAGATGGAAAAGGCGTTCGGCGGGCCCCTCGAGCTGAAGAAGCGGCTGGGCCACCTCGACGTCCGCAAGATCGCTGCCATGGACCCGGACAAGCTCGTGGCTGTCTTTCGGGAGCGCCCGGCGCTGCATCGGTTCCCCGGGAGTATGGCCAAGCGCACGCAGGCGCTGTGCCAGGTGATCGTCGCCGAGTACGCGGGCGATGCCGGCTCCGTGTGGAGGGAGGCCCGCGACGGTGACGACCTCGCCGCCCGGATCAAGAAGCTGCCGGGATTCGGGGACATGAAGGTGAAGATCCTCGTCGCGGTCCTCGCCAAGAAGTTCGGGGTCAAGCCGCGCGGCTGGGAGAAGCACGCCGCAAGCTGGCACACGGTAGCGGACGTCGACTCGGTCGAGTCGATGGCGCACGCGCGCGAGATCAAGCGTGAGATGAAAGCCCGGAAGGAGGCTTAAGCCCCTCACCCCGACCCTGCGCGCAAAGCGCGATGAGGATGGGACTTACTGATTGCTCCCCGAGGGGGAGAGGGGGATCTGATCTGGTAGGGTTTGGCATCCGGCGCGGCCACAGTGAGTCGCGCGGAAAGAAAGGACAAGGGGAGATCAGATGAGAGAGTGCACGCCCACCCGGGACGAAGCCCGGGCTCTGGCCAAAGACCACGCGCTGATCCCGGTGTACCGGGAGGTGCTGGCCGACATGCTGACCCCGGTCCGCGCGTACACGCTGCTGTGTCCGCCGGGGACTCCCGGGTTCCTCCTCGAGAGCGTCGAGGGCGGCGAGCACCTGGCTCGCTACTCCTTCATCGGCTTCGAGCCGAAACCTCTCGACCTGACGGCCGGGCGCGCGCAGGGCGCATCAGTCAATCAAGTCGATCCCCTCGCTGCGCTCCGCGCCGTCGCCGCCGAGCTCACCGCACCTGTCCCCGGCGTGCCGCGATTCCATGGCGGAGCGGTCGGTTATCTCGGCTACGAAGCGGCCCGCCACTTCGAGCGGCTGCCTCTCGCCGCGGGCCCGCCGCCCCCCATGCCCGAGAGTGCGTTCCTGCGTGCGGACGACCTTGCCGTCTTCGACCACGTAACGCGGAAGCTCAAGCTCCTGACCATCCACCGGCCCGAACGCGAGGACTACGAGGAGGCCGTAAGCCGGATCGACGAGATGGAGCGGCGGCTCGCTTCGGACCAGGTTGCGTCGTACGCGCGCGGCGCGGATGGGACGCGCTGGGAGTCCAACGTCACAAAAGGCCAGTACGAAGCGATGGTCGACGCGGCTCGGGAACACATCCTCGCGGGCGACGCATTCCAGATCGTCGTGTCGCAGCGATTTCGCAAGCCCCTGGAGGCCAGCGCATTCGACGTGTATCGCTGCCTCCGCGCGATCAACCCCTCGCCGTACATGTACTACCTGTCGTTGGGCGGAGACCGGCACGTGGTTGGTACGTCGCCCGAGAAGCTCATCCAGGTCGAAGGCAAGCGCGTCGAGACTCGACCACTCGCGGGAACGCGCCGGCGCGGATCCGACCCCGACGAGGACCAGAGGCTGGAAAGGGAGCTGCTCAGCGACCTGAAGGAGCGGGCCGAGCACGTGATGCTGGTCGACCTGGGGCGCAACGACGTGGGCCGCGTCGCGCGACCGGGCACGGTGAACGTCGACCGGCTCATGGAGGTCGAGCGCTACTCGCACGTGATGCATATCTCATCGACCGTCAGTGGGCAGCTTCGCGACGGGTGCACGTCCCTCGACGCGCTGCGGGCCGCATTCCCGGCCGGAACCGTGTCGGGCGCACCGAAGATTCGCGCCATGGAGGTGATCGCCGAGCTGGAGCCGGACCAGCGCGGCGTGTATGCGGGCGCGCTCGGTTATGTGAGCTTCGGGGGCAACCTCGACATGGCGATCACGCTTCGCACGGTGGTGGTTGCCGACGGGGTGGCTTATGTCCAGGCCGGCGCCGGCGTGGTCGCCGACTCGCGTCCGGAGCGTGAGTTCGAGGAGACGCTGGAGAAGGCGGGCGCGATGTTCAAGGCCATCGAGATGGCTGAGGACATGTAGATGATCGCGGTCGTCGACAACTACGACTCCTTCACCTACAACCTCGTGCAGTACCTGGCGGAGCTTGGCTCCGAACCGAAGGTGTACCGCAACGACGAGGTCACGGTCGAAGAGCTTGGCTCTTTCGACGGCATCGTCATCTCGCCTGGGCCGGGAACGCCGCAGGACGCTGGAGTGTCGACACAGGCGATCCGCGAGCTGAGCGGCAAGGTGCCCATCCTCGGGGTGTGCCTGGGCCATCAATGCCTGGGCGAGGCGTTTGGCGGCCGCGTGGTACGCAACGAGCCCGCTCACGGCAAGACCTCGTGGATCCGGCACGACAATTCGGGAGTCATGGCCGGCGTCACAGATCCTTTCGAGGCGACGCGCTATCACTCGCTGATCGTCGAGAGGGACTCGATCCCGGAGGAGCTGGTGATCACCGCCTGGACGGCGGACGGCACCGTGATGGGACTCCGCCACGTCAAGCACCCGACCTACGGGGTGCAGTTCCACCCGGAGTCTGTGCTCACCAAGGAAGGCAAGAAGATCCTGGCGAACTTCGTGCGGCGGTCGGAGAGGAAGGCTTGACTCGAGGCTTGATTGGTACGGCCAAGTCCCCCCACCCCTACCCCTCCCCCTGCGGGGGAGGGGGTGATGAGTGATTGCCGTGATTGATGCAATAGCGAAGTTGGTGAGGTGTGAATCGCTATCTGAGGAGGAAGCGGCGTCCGCGTTTGAAGAGATCATGCGGGGGGATGCCACGCCCGTTCAGATCGCCGGGTTTCTCGTCGCGCTGCGCATGAAAGGCGAGACGGTGGACGAGATCACCGGCTTTGCGCGAACGGCTCGCGCGGTGGCGACGCCCATCGAGATCCAGGGCGCGCTGCTCGACACGTGCGGGACTGGCGGGGACGGCCTGGCGACGTTCAACATCTCGACCCTGTCCGCCATCGTGGCCGCCGCCTCCGGGGCGAAGGTCGCCAAGCACGGCAACCGCGCCGCATCGTCGATGTGCGGTTCCGCAGACGTGCTCGAGCAGCTCGGCGTGAAGGTCGACCTCGGCCCCGAAGGAGTGGCCCGCTGCGTCGACGAAGCCGGCATCGGCTTCCTGTTCGCGCCTGTCTTCCATCCATCGTTCCGCTTCGCGGGCGTTCCACGAAAAGAGCTCGCGCTGCGCACCGTTTTCAACGTGCTCGGCCCTCTGTGCAACCCCGCCGGCGCGAAGTACCAGGCCCTTGGGGTGGCCGACGGCTCGATGACCGGCAAGATGGCGGAAGTCTTGATCCGGCTTGGTGTGGAGCGCGCCATCGTCTTCCACGCCGGGGACGGCATGGACGAGCTGTCGGTGAGCGGGCCCTCGTTCGTGATCGAGATCGACGGGAGCCGCAGCGAATACCAGCTCGATCCCGCCGAGCTTGGACTGGGCAGGGCTCCTGTCGACTCGATGCGCGGAGGTGGCCCGGAAGAGAACGCGCGGATCGCCCGCGAAGTGCTGCAGGGAGCGAAAGGACCGCGGCGGGACGTGGTGCTGCTGAATGCGGCCGCCGCGCTTCGGGCGGCGGGCCTGGCCGCGAGCTGGAAGGACGGCCTGGGCGTGGCCGCCGAGGCGATCGACTCCGGGCGGGCGGGCGAGGTCCTGCAGCGGTGGGCGAAAATCTCCCACGAGTGACCAAGGACCAGAAAGATCTGCTATCGCGGCTGGTCGTTGAGGCGAGGCAGGATCTGCAGCGGCGCCGCGCGCTGATCGCGTCGGACCAGTTCGAGCGCGCCGTGGCGCTGTACACGCCGAAGGACTTCGCGGGTGCGCTCCGGGGCCCCGGCCTGGCGGTGATCGCCGAGATGAAGCAGCGCACCCCGACGATGGGTGTGCTGGTGGAGGATTACCGGCCAGCGGACCTCGCCCACGCGTACACGGACGGCGGGGCCGCGGCGATCTCGGTGCTCACGCACATGGCGGGGTTCGGCGGGCGGCCGGAGCACGTGCTGGCTGCGCGCGCCGCGACGAACCTGCCGATCCTGCGCAAGGACTTCGTGACCGACCCCTACGAGATCGCCGAGGCAAGGGCCGCGGGGGCCGACGCCGTGCTCCTGATCGTCGCCGCACTGGAGGGGCCCCACCTCGCTGAGATGCTTGCGGTGGCACGGAGCCGCGGGATGGCCGCGCTGGTCGAGGTGCACGATGAGACCGAGACACAGGTCGCAGTCGAGTCCGGCGCTGAGCTGATCGGGGTCAACCACCGCGACCTGCGCACGTTCACGGTGGACCTCGGGCTGACCGAGCGGCTGCGTAAGCTCATCCCGTCCACCGTGATCGTTGTGGCCGAAAGCGGCATCAAGAATGCCGAAGATGCACGCCGCCTGTACGAGGCGGGCGCGAACGCGATCCTCGTGGGGGAGACGCTCATGCGAGCCGCCGAGCCCGCGCTTCGGATCAAGGAGCTGACCGAGTGGTCCAGGTGAAGATCTGCGGAATCTGCGACGCCGCGGGCGCGGCCGCCGCAATCGAAGCCGGCGCCGACCTCATCGGCTTCCACTTCTGCTCCTCGCAGCGGCGGGTCACGCCCGAGGAGGCGAGGGCGATCGTGGACGGGTTGACGGTCCGACCCGCGATCGTCGGGGTCTTCATCGACCAGGACGCGGAGGAGGTCCGTCAAATCGCGGAGCTCGTCGGCCTCGACCTGATTCAGCTGCACGGCTCCGAACCGCCGGGGTTCGATGCGGGCCGTCCCGTGATGAAAGTGCTGAAGGTCAGGGACGGCGTGATCCCCGATGCGGCCGCCTGGCCCGACCCCGTGATGCTCGACTCCTGGTCGGCCGACCAGCGCGGCGGCACCGGCCAGGTTTGGGACTGGGAGCTCGCGCGGCCTCTGCTCGCGGCGCGGAAGGTCTTCATCGCCGGTGGTCTTGAACCGGGTAACGTGGGCAAGGTCGTGAGCGGCTTCAAGCCCTATGGGGTCGATGTGTCGAGCGGTGTCGAGGCCTCGGTGCGGGTCAAGGATCCGGACAAGGTGCGCGCCTTCGTGCACGCCGTGCGCCTCGCCGAGGCGTTGATGTGATGGCGCGCAGCTCCCCGACTCACCCGGTCGACGGGCGCTTTGGCGCCTACGGCGGACAGTACGTGCCCGAGACGCTGATGAGCGCCCTGCGCGAGCTCGAGGACATGTGGCACGAGGCCAAGGCCGACTCGCAGTTCCAGCTGGAGCTCGCCGGCCATCGCCATGCTTTCGTCGGCCGGCCGACCCCGCTCTACGCGGCGACACGCCTCAGCGAGCACTTCGGCGGCGCCCACATCCACCTCAAGCGCGAGGACCTCTGCCACACCGGCGCGCACAAGCTCAACAACGCCGTCGGGCAGGCCCTGCTGGCGTTGCGAATGGGCAAGAAGCGAATCATCGCCGAGACCGGCGCCGGCCAGCATGGAGTGGCCGCGGCCACCGTGGCCGCGAGGTTCGGCCTCGAATGCACCGTCTACATGGGGACGGAGGACATGCGCCGGCAGTCGATGAACGTGCGGCGCATGAAGCTCCTCGGCACGCAGGTCGTTGAGGTGACGAGCGGATCCAAGACATTGAAGGACGCGACGTCCGAGGCGATTCGCGACTGGGTCACGAATGTGCGCAGTACCCATTACGTCATAGGCTCGGTGGTCGGGCCTCATCCCTACCCCGAGATGGTCCGCGACCTCCAGCGAGTGATCGGTGACGAGGCTCGCGACCAGTATCTGTCGGTCGACGGCAAGCTTCCGGACGTGGTGGTCGCCTGCGTTGGCGGCGGGTCCAACGCGATCGGCATCTTCACAGCGTTCCTCGAAGACAAGGACGTGCTGCTGGTCGGGGTCGAGGCCGCCGGCAAGGGTGTGAAGAGTGGTCAGCATGCCGCGTCGCTGGTGGGCGGGCGCCCGGGCGTCCTCCACGGCAGCTACTCCTACCTGCTGCAGGACGGCGACGGCCAGGTGCTGCCCACTCACTCGATCTCGGCCGGGCTCGACTACCCGGGCGTCGGCCCCGAGCATTCCTTCCTGCGCGATATCGAACGGGCGGAGTACGTCGCCGTGACGGACAAGGACGCGCTCGCCGCCTTCAAGCTCTGCACTCGGCTCGAGGGGATCATGCCCGCGCTCGAGCCGGCTCACGCGCTGCACCACGCGGGCGTCCTGGCGCGCGAGATGGGGCCGGGCGGACGGATCCTGGTCTGCCTGTCGGGCCGTGGCGACAAGGACATGGACTCGGTCGAAGATGCGGACTGACGCCGGGCGCGCGCAGGGCGCATATTCAACGCAATCGTCGCTGGAACAGGCGGTTCGCGCTACGGGCGACCTGAAGCTCGTCGCTTACATGATGGCCGGCCACCCGACGAAGAAAAAGTCGATCGACGTGGGGAAGAGGCTCGCGGGCTCCGGCATCGCGGCACTCGAGATCGGGATCCCGTTCTCCGACCCGCTGGCCGACGGCCCGGTGATCCAGCGCGCGGGACAGATCGCCCTCGAGCACGGCATGAACGTCGCGGGGGCGCTCGAAGTCGCCGCCGCGATCGCGACCGAGGGCGTGGCGGTCGTCCTGATGACCTACATCAACCCGGTGCTCGCACATGACCCAAGGCGATTCGCCGCCGAAGCCGCGCAGGCCGGCGTGGCCGGCGTGATCGTTCCCGACCTGCCCATGGAGGAGTCCGAGCCGGTGGCCGGCTGGCTGCGCGCGGCCTCGCTGGACACCATCTTCATGGTCGCTCCGACGACCGCCGGCGACAGGCTCGGATCGATATGCGAGCGCTCGAGCGGCTTCGTCTACTGCGTCACCGTGACCGGTATCACCGGGGCGAGAAGGGAGCTGCCGGCCGGAATGAAAGACCTTTTCGCGGAGGTTCGACGGCATACGGAGCTGCCGATCGCCGCGGGCTTCGGCATCTCGCGACCGGAGCACATGAAGGCGCTCCGGGGCATCGCGGACGCGGCGGTGGTGGGCAGCGCGATCGTCAACGAGATCGACCGCGGCGAAGACCCCGTCGGATTGGTCAAGGAGCTTTTGAAGGGTTGCCGGTAAGAGGAATCAGGGGCGCGACGACCGCCGGGGCGAACACGGCGGAGTCCATCACGGAGGCGACCGAGGAGCTGCTCCGCGAGCTGGTGCGCCTCAATGACCTCGATACGGCGGAGCTCTGCTTCGCGTACCTGACCACGACGCATGACCTGACGGCGGAGTTCCCGGCGTTCGCCGCCCGCCGGCTTGGCTGGACCGAGGTGCCCCTGCTCTGTGGCCACGACATGGACGTGCAGCTGCCCAACCCGCGTGGAGTGCAGAAGTGCGTGCGGGTCCTGCTCCTGTACAACACGCCGCTGCCGCAATCCGCAATGCGCTTCGCCTACCTGCGCGGTGCGCAGGCGATCAAGGCCGACCTGGACTATCTGAAGGGGACGCTGACCAAATGATCATCGTCATGTCGCACGGAGCGACCAAGGGCGAGATCGACGCCGTGGTCGACCGCGTCCACGAGATCGGGCTGAAGACCGAGCTTTCCAA
Organism: Candidatus Dormibacteraceae bacterium; assembly: GCA_041482895.1. GTDB lineage: Bacteria > Chloroflexota > Dormibacteria > Dormibacterales > Dormibacteraceae > Palsa-870. Next base: position 14,624 of record JBGPEO010000030.1, read on the forward strand.
GGGCGAGGAGCGGACCCTGGTGGGGGTGATCGGCGGAAACGCCTACGCCTACAAGGAGGCCTTCTCTCACCTGGGCGGCATCCAGGAGATCATCCCGGTCACCAAGCCTTTCAAGCTGGCCAGCCGCGAGTTCCGCCCGGTCAACACGGTGGTCGACGTGGGCGGGGTGAAGATCGGCAACGACGATGTCGTGATGATGGCCGGTCCCTGCTCGGTGGAAGGAGAGGAGATGCTCCTCGAAACCGCGCGCCACGTGGCAAAGCAGGGCGCGCGCATCCTGCGCGGCGGCGCATTCAAGCCGCGCACGTCTCCCTACTCCTTCCAGGGCCTCGGCGAAGCGGCGCTGAAGATGATGGCGACAGCGCGCGACGAGACGGGGTTGAAGGTCGTGACCGAGGTCGTGGCCCCTGGCGACGTCGAGCTGGTGGCGCGGTACGCGGACATCCTTCAGCTCGGGACGCGCAACATGCAGAACTACGCCCTGCTGCAGGAGGCGGGGCGGTCCGGCAAACCAGTGCTGCTCAAGCGCGGCATGTCCTCGACCATCGAGGAGTGGCTGCTCGCCGCCGAGTACATCCTGTCGCAGGGCAACCGCGATGTGATCCTGTGCGAGCGTGGTATTCGCACCTTCGAGACCGCGACGCGGTTCACGCTCGACCTCAACGCCATTCCCCTTGCGCGCGAGCTGTCGCACCTCCCGATCGTCGTCGACCCGTCGCAGGCGACGGGACGCTGGTCGCTGGTGCGGCCGATGTCATTGGCGGCGGTGGCGGCCGGCGCGCACGGCCTGATCGTGGAGGTGCACCCGCAGCCCAATCAGGCACTGTCGGACGGTGCGCAGTCGCTCGACTTCGCGGCCTTCGATCTGCTGATGACCGACCTGCGGCGCATGCTGGGTGCGATGGCCAAGCAGCTCGCCTAGAGTGCCGCGGCCCCGAGGCTCCTTGCATCTTCGCGGCCTAGGCGGCCGGGCGCCGCGTCGTCACGCATCTAACGATGCGCTCCTAGCTGCGCCACCCTTTCCTTGCCTCCGGCCGCCGATGCCGCGAAATATGCGGCGGATCTCGTGGCCGCGGCACTCCGCGTGACCACAGTCGCGGTGGTCGGGCTCGGCCTCATGGGCGCCTCGTTCGCCCTCGCGCTCAAAGAGGCGCGGCCCGAGATCGTCCTCGTCGGAAGCGACACGGACTCGATGACTCTCCGCAAGGCGCTGGACCGCGGCATCGTCGCGAGCGCCAGCGCCGACACGAGCGTGGCCGACATGGCCGAGGTCGTCGTCATCGGTGCGCCCATCAGCGCAATGCGCGACGTCTTCGCGCAGCTGGCCGGCAGGACGCAGGGCAAGATCGTGACCGACATGGCGAGCACCAAGGCCGGGGTGATGGAATGGGCGGCGGCGGCGGGGATCGACCTCGTCGGAGGCCACCCGATGTGCGGAAAGGAGACCTCGGGCATCGACGCCGCCGAGGCGACCATGTTCAAGGATGCGCCCTGGGTCTTGACCCGCAGCGAGCCCGTGCTCGTCGACCTCGTCGAGGCGGTGGGCGCGCATCCGATCGTGATGGATGCGGAAACGCACGACCGGCTGGTCGCCGGAGTGAGCCATGCCGCTTTCCTGCTCTCGGTCGGTTACGTTCTCGCCGTCTCGCGACGCTCCGACTGGCCGGAGGCGTCGCGCCTGGCGGCCAGTGGATTTCGTGACATGAGCCGGCTTGCGGCGGGCGACCCCGAGCTCTACGCGGGCGTCGCGCGCATGAACCGCGCGCACCTCATAGGGCAGCTCGACGCGATCACCGCCGAGCTCGCGCGTCTCCGCCGCCACCTGGAGGCGGACGACGCTCGCCTCGTCGAGCTGTTCGAGGAGGCCCAGGCGGTCCGCGAGCGGTGGGCGCGCAAGTGATCGCCACGGTTCGGCGGGCGAGAAAGCTCGACGGCGAGATCCGCGTGCCTGGCGACAAGTCGATCTCGCACCGCGCTCTGATCCTCGGATCCATCGCGACCGGGCGAAGCCGGCTGCGCGGGCTGTCGCCGGGCGCGGACGTGCAGTCCACGCGGCGCTGCATGCAGGAGCTGGGAGCTGAGCTCGATGGCGCGACGCTCGAAGGCCGCGGCCTGCACGGCCTGCACAGGGCGTCCGGGCCTCTCAACTGCGGCAACTCCTGGACGACGATGCGCTTGCTCGCGGGCCTGCTCGCCGCGCAGGATTTCGAGAGCGAGCTCATCGGCGACGAGTCTCTGTCGCGCAGGCCGATGGACCGGGTGGTCGCGCCGCTGCGCGACATGGGGGCTCGCGCGAGCTGGCCTCCGCTGCGCGTGGGAGGCCAGGCGCCGCTGCATGGCTTCAGTCACACGATGACGAAACCGAGCGCGCAGGTGAAATCGGCCCTCCTGATCGCCGGGCTGTTCGCCGACGGGGTGAGCTCAGTGACCGAACCGGTCAAGACGAGAGATCACACCGAGCTGATGCTCCAGGCGATGGGCGCGGCAGTCGAGGTCGATGGCCTGCGCGTCCAGGTCGAGCCCGCGAGCGAGCTCAAGCCGCTGGACATGGACATCCCCGGCGACCTCAGCGCGGCGGCCTTCTGGCTCGTCGCGGCGGGGCTGATGCCGGGTTCTCGGATCCTGCTGGAAGGTGTGGGCGTGAATCCGACGAGGACCGCCTTCATCGACCTGCTCCTTGGCTGCGGTTTCCAGATGAAGTTCTCGAAGTCGCGATTCGTGGGTGGCGAGCCGGTCGCGGATCTCGAGGTGACGTCGGCGGTCGCCTTGCGCTCGATCCAGGTCAGCGGCGACAGGGCGGCGGAGATGATCGACGAGCTGCCTGTGCTGGCCGTGGCCGCCACGCAGATCCCTGGGCGAACCGTGATCTCAGGCGCCGCCGAGCTGCGCGTCAAGGAGTCGAATCGCATCGAGGCGATGGAAGAGGGGCTGGTCGCCATGGGCGCCGACGTCACGGCGGTCGAGGACGGTTGGGTGATCAACGGGCCGCGATTCCTCGAAGGCGCGAGGGTGAGCGCGCATGGCGACCACCGAGTGGCTATGGCGCTCGCGGTCGCGGGCCTCATCGCCGACGGACGGACCGAGGTCGATGGGGCCGAATGCGTGGAGATCTCCTACCCGGAGTTCTTCGACCACCTCGAATACCTGTGTTGAAGGTCCGCACCGAGATCGACGTCGAGCCGGTCGTGCTCGAGCTTTATGAGCTCGAGGTGACGGCTCCGCGCGACGACTTCGAGCTCGAGGTCGCCCGGACGATGCAGGTGGCGAAAACCGGCGAGGTTGGCGCGGTGGGTCGCGCAAGGGAGCTCTACAGGCATTTCGGGCTCGACCCGACCCGGATCCGCCCATCCTCGGAAGCGCTCCTGCGCCGCTTGAAGAAGGGCGAGCCGCTGCCGCGCATCAACTCGCTCGTCGATGTCGCCAACGCCCTGTCGGTGCAGCTGCAGGTGCCGGTCGGGCTTTACGACCTCGACAAGGTGAAGGGCGATGAGCTCGTGATCCGGCTCGGCGCCCACGGAGAGGGATACACGGGCATTGGAAAGGAGCACGTCAACCTGGCCGGCAGGATCTGCGTCGCGGACGCCGAAGGGCCGTGCGGCAACCCGAGCGCCGACTCGGCGCGAACCATGATCACGACAGACACCGAGCGCGCCGCCTGGGTCTACTTCCTCCCGGTGCGGGAGGATGACATCGACCGCACCGCGGAGCTGATCGCGGTGTTCGGCCGCGGCCTGGTCCGGATGGTATGACGACTCCTTCCGAGCAGGTGCTGTGCGTGAAGCGGGAGGACATCTTTCCCGACGGCGCCTGGCACGGATTCGTCAGCAAAGACCTCGAAAGGCACCAGGCCGTGATCCGCGAGCGCCACTTCTTCAAGCCGCGCGCCGAGGTCGAGGACGACCCCAACTTCCAGCAGATCATCCCGTACGTCGTGTTCCGGCACGCCGGCCGATACCTCCTGACGCACCGCCTGCGCGCTTCGTCTGAGAAGCGATTGCGCAAGCAGTACTCGCTCGGCATTGGCGGCCACATCAACCCGGGAGACCTCGATGGCGGTGACCCGATCCTCGACGGCCTGAAGCGGGAGTGGGCGGAGGAGGTCGTGTACGACGGCCGGTTCGAGGCTCAGCTCATTGGGCTGCTCAACGATGAGTCGGCGCCGGTTTCCAAGGTGCACCTGGGCGTGGTGTTCCTGGTCGATGGGGACTCGCCCAACATCGCGATCCGGGAAACTACGAAGCTGGCCGGTGAGCTCATGACTCTGGATGAGATGCGGATCCACTACCTCGAGATGGAGTCGTGGTCGCAGATGGTGTTCGACAGGTTGACCGGACTGGCGACGTGAAATATGTCGAGGTCGGTGGAGTGCGGGTGTCGGCCGTGGGGCTCGGCACCTGGCAGTTCGGCTCGTCGGAGTGGGGCTACGGCGCCGAATACAACCGCGTCGAGGCCGGCAAAATCGTGCAGCGTGCCCTCGAGCTGGGCGTGAACTTGATCGACACGGCCGAGTTCTACGGGTTCGGACGCTCCGAGCGGATCGTCGGTGAGGCGATCCGCGGCCGCCGCGATGAGGTGTTCCTTGCGACCAAGATCTTCCCGATCGGCCTGCCGTTCATGACGCCCTGGCGATCTCGCGGCAGCGCTCGACGGCTCGGGGTCGACCGGATCGACCTCTATCAGCTGCACTGGCCCAGCCCGTTGTTTCCGTCGCGCGCCGCCATGCCGCGCATGCGACGGCTGGTCGAGCAGGGTCTCGTCGCCCATGTCGGGGTCAGCAATCACAACCTCGCGCAGTGGCAGGAAGCCGAGCGAGCGTTCGGCGGGCCTGTGCTGTCCAACCAGGTGCTGTTCAACCTGGTCGATCGCCGGCCCGAGCGCGAGCTCCTCCCGTGGGCTCAGCAGAACGGACGGGTGATCATCGCCTACAGCCCGCTTGGGCAGGGATTGCTCTCGGGCAAGTACCAGGATTCGCCGCCGAGCAACCTGGTAAGGCGCAGGCGGAGCAGCTTCGGCGCCGCCAACCGAGCGCGTATAGCACCGCTGATCGCCGCGTTGCGCGAGATCGGCGAGCGGCATAGCGCGACGCCGGCGCAGGTTTCTCTCGCCTGGCTGATCCGGAAGCCCAACGTGGTCGCGATCCCCGGCGCCTCGAGCGTGCGGCAGCTGGAGGAAAACGTCGCGGCGGGCGACATCGCGCTGTCGGACGAAGAGTCGGCTCGCCTCGATAGCCTTAGCGCATGAATAAGGGGTCCAAGCTTCATTCGGTCGAGATGCGGCGCATCCACCTGTCGCTGGTGGCGCCGTTCGAGACGTCGTTCGGCGTGCAGACGGAGCGCGACATCTTGCTCTTGAAGGCGATCACCAGCGACGGCGAGGGCTGGGGCGAGTGCGTGGCGGGTGAGGAGCCGACCTACTCGTCGGAGTACGTGGAGGGCGCTCAACATGTGCTGATCCACCACCTGCTGCCCCGCTTGCTCGACCAGCCGCGCCTGGAGGCCGAGGACGTTGGGCGTGTGCTGCGGCCCGTCCACGGTCATCAGATGGCGAAGGCGGCGATCGAGATGGCGATTCTCGACGCACAGCTTCGGGCGCGAGGTGAATCGTTCGCCTCGTACTTCGGCGCCGTGCGCCCGGCCGTCGACGCCGGAGTCTCGGTTGGCATCCATAAGTCCATCCCGGAGCTGTTGGAAACAGTGGGCGATTACATCGAGCAGGGCTACCGGAGGATCAAGCTGAAGATCAAGCCGGGTTGGGACGTCGAGCCGGTGCGCGCGGTGCGCGAGCGATTTGGCAAGGTGCCGCTGCAGGTCGATGCGAATACCGCGTACTCGCTTTCGGACGCCGCACATCTCGCGTTGTTGGATCCGTTCGACCTGCTGCTCATCGAGCAGCCGCTGCCGGAGGAGCAGGTGCTCGCGCACGCGGCCCTCGCGAAGGTGGTGCGCACGCCGATCTGCCTCGACGAATCGATCACGTCGGCGCAGGCCGCGGCTGATGCCATCGAGCTCGGCGCCTGCCGGATCATCAACATCAAGCCGGGGCGCGTCGGCGGCTACCTGGAGGCGCGGCGGATTCACGACCTGTGCGCGGAGCACGGGCTGCCCGTGTGGATGGGAGGGATGCTCGAGACGGGGATCGGGCGCGCGGGAAACGTCGCGATGGCGGCGATGCCGAACTTCACCCTACCCGGCGACACCTCGGCGTCCGACCGCTACTTCCATCGCGACATCACGGCGCCGTTCGTGCTGCGCGACGGACGGCTGGACGTGCCGAGCGGACCGGGGCTTGGCGTCGAGGTGGACCTCGAGTTTCTCGATTCGATTACGCACTGGAAGCAGACGGTCGGCGCTTAACCGGTCTTGCTTCGGAGGCGTGCTGGGGGCTGCATGGCGATGAGGTCCGTCATCGGGGTGGCCTGAGCCGCCTGGCCCAGCCTCGCAACTCCCAGCGTGTCCTCGAGTGTCGCGAGCAGCGAGTAGTGGTCGTACGGCTTCGCGCTGCGGTGGTTTACAGGGTTCGGGCGGATGATCAGCGTCAGAACGGAGTTGGCGCTGTCCTCGCCCTCGTCCCAGGTGATCACGAGCATGCCGCCGTCCTTCCAGCCGTTGGAGTTGAGGATGGCCGGCACCGTCTGTGAGAGCCAGGCGTCGGCGACCGAGGTCGCGCAGTCGTGGCCGTCATGACACAGGTCGGGCGTGATCCACACGAACTGGGGGACGGTGCCGGACATGTCCGAGGCGAATTGCGTGAAAGGCACCACCTGTGACGGGCACGCGCTCCCGTAGTACGCGAAGGGGTTGTGCTTCAAGGCGTAGGGGTAGGGGCTGTGGAAGCAGCCGTTGCTCATGCCCTCCATGTAGGCGCGCCAGTCGATTCCGGCATTGGTGAGCTGCGCGCCGAGACCGCCGGCGGGGAGGGCGTGAAAGCCGTCGTCGGCGATCCCCCACGTGGTTCCCGACGTGAGGGCCAGGTAGTTGGGCAGGCTCGGGTGCGACACGCCGTGGTAGTCGGTGGCGATCGCGTACTGCGAGGCGAGCCCGGAGATGTAGCTGCTCGCGATCGCCTGGCTGTAGCTGCGGTTCTCCATGACGATCAGGAAGATGTGCGGTGGGGCGGCGGCGGGCGAAGGGTCGGTGGTGGGTTTGATCGTGGTCTC
>JBGPEO010000031.1:0-21572 GCA_041482895.1 Candidatus Dormibacteraceae bacterium
CGCAAGGAGCACATCGCGGTCACCGAGGCCAACCGGCTGAAGATCCCGGTCGTCGCGATCACCGACTCGAACTGCGACCCCGACCTGATCACCTACGTCATCCCGGGCAACGACGACGCGATCCGCGCCGTCAAGCTGCTCACGGGCAAGATCGCCGACGCATGCCAGGAGGGCCGCCAAGAAGCCCAGGCGCGCGGCGAGATACTGCCTGAGGTCGAGGAGCGCGAGTTTCTCGAGACGCCTCGCTACGAGGAGATCGAGGAGTACCTCGAGGACGAGGAAGACTACCTGCCGACTGTCTCCGAGGAAGAGTTCGTTCGCACCGGAGACGAAGAGGAGGCCCGCTAGGTGGCGGACGTTCCCATGGAGCTGGTCAAGCAGCTCAGAGAGATGTCGGGCGCCGGCATGATGGACTGCAAGAACGCGCTGGTGGAAGCCGAAGGCGACCTCCAGAAGGCGTTCACGATCCTGCGCGAGAAAGGTATCGCCAAGGCGGGCAAACGAGCGGGAAGGGCGACGGGCCAGGGCGTCGTGGAGGCATACCTGCACAACACCGGCGACGGCTTTCCGCCACAGGTCGGAGTGCTGGTCGAGGTCAATTGCGAAACCGACTTCGTCGCGAAGGGCGCCGAGTTCCGGAAGCTGGCCAAGGAGATCGCCTTGCAGATCGCCGGCTACGAGCCGCGTTGGGTCTCGCGCACGGACGTGCCGGACGACGTGCTCGTGTCCGAGAAGAACGTCCTCGAGGCCAAAGCGCTCCAGGACGGCAAGCCGGAGCAGATAATCCCGAAGATCGTCGAGGGCCAGATCGAGAACTTCCTGAAGCAGAGCTGTCTCCTGGAGCAGCCATACTTCCGGGAGCCGAGCCTCACGGTCCAGCAGTACGTTGCTGAGCACATCTCCAAGCTTCAGGAGAACATCACCGTCCGGCGCTTCGCGCGATTTAACATCAGGGAGTCCTGAACGAACTGATCCGCAAAGTTGAAGGCGTGGAAATCGGGGACGGCTCGCCGAAGTACAACCGCATCCTGCTCAAGCTGAGCGGTGAGGCCCTCGGCGGGGCTCGCGACTACGGCATCGACCTTCAGGTCGTCCAGACGATCGCGAACCAGGTCAAGCGAGTCCACGAGATGGGCGTGCAGATCGCGCTGGTGGTCGGCGGCGGCAACATCTTTCGGGGGCTGGCCGCGAGCGAGCTCGGCTTCGATCGAGCCACCGGTGATTACATGGGCATGCTGGCGACGGTGATCAATGCGCTGGCGCTGCAGGACGCGCTCGAGCGAATCGGCATACCAGCGCGCACGATGACCGCAATCCAGATGCCGCAGGTGGCCGAGCCCTACATCCGTCGGCGCGCAGTGCGCCATCTCGAGAAGGGCCGCGTCGTGATCCTTGCCGCGGGCACCGGCAACCCGTACTTCACAACCGACACCACAGCGGCGCTACGCGCGGTCGAGATCGAAGCCGACGTCATCCTCAAGGCGACGAAGGTGGACGGCGTGTATACCGCCGACCCGAAGCTCGATCCGGCCGCGGTCAAGTTCGAGCAGCTGGGCTACCTGGAGGTGCTCAACCGCGGAATCGAGGTCATGGACAACACGGCCCTGACCCTCTGCATGGACAATGACGTGCCGATCGTGGTGTTCAACCTCCTGGTTCCGGGAAACATCGAGCGGGTCGTGATGGGCGAGAAGATCGGCACGCTGGTCTCAGGCGCTGGGACGTGAGGCACTGGGACGTGAGGCCGGCGATGCCAACCGGATCTTTGCCGTCTAGGCGGCTGATCTGCAGCGTCGCCTCCTGCGCTCCTCGCTCACGCATCAACGGATGCGCTCGCTCCGGTGCTCGTCGGCTCCTCCCATCTCAGCCGCCGATCCGCCAAATCTCTCGGTCGGCCCGCCGACCTCACGTCCCTTCATGATCGATCCAGTCCTGCGCGACGCCGAGACCAAGATGTCCAAGTCGGTCGAGCATTTCAGCACCGACCTAACGAGCATCCGCACGGGTCGCGCCAACCCGGCGCTCATCGACAGGGTGATGGTCCCCTACTACGGGACGCCAACGCCTCTGAACCAGCTCGCCCAGATCAGCGCGCCCGAGGCGAGGCTCCTGGTCGTGCAGGTCTACGACAAGAGCCAGATCGGGGCCATCGAGAAGGCCCTGCGCTCGGGCGACCAGGGCCTGAACCCGGCCAGTGACGGGCAGGTGATTCGCGTTCCGATCCCGCCGCTGACCGAGGAGCGCCGGCGCGAGTACGTGAAGGTCGTGCGCCAGAAGGCGGAGGAGGCGCGCGTGGCGATCCGCAACATCCGTCGCGACGAGGTCCATCGCATCGATCAGATGCAGAAGCAGGGCGAGGTCGCCGAAGACGACGCCAAACGCGGCACCACGCGCCTGCAGAAGATCACCGAATCCCAGATCGAACGAGTAGACGCCCTGGCGGCTCGAAAAGAAAGCGAGGTCATGGAAGTCTGAAGTATGAGAAGGAACCTGACGGTTCCTTCTGCGCGCAAGCGGCGATGAGGATGGGACTTACTGATTGCATCGCCCGGTCGGCTTCGCCGACGGGGCTGCTCATCTTCCCGCGGTTGGGATTTTCAGAATCTTTCTCCCCGCGACGCTTGGGCGGCGAGTTGGACAAAGTTGCAGCCGGGCTGAACCCGGCTGCCCACGCGGTGCTGGTTTCGGGGCTCAGTCGGTACGCTGTGCTCACCTTGGACCCCCAGGTCCCCCGCCACATCGGGATCATCATGGACGGCAACGGTCGCTGGGCCCGCCGGCGCGGCCACCCTGCGAGCTTCGGCCACCGGGCCGGGGTGCGCTCCATCAAGCGCGTGCTGGATGCCTGCGAGAAGCTCGGCGTCAACGTGCTCTCGATCTACGCGTTTTCCACAGAGAACTGGTCGAGGCCGCGGGCCGAGGTGCGCGCCCTCATGCGCCTGTTCCACGAAACGATGCAGCGCGAGATCGACGAGATGCACAGGCGCGGCGTGCGCATCGTCGTCAGCGGTCGGCGCGATGATCTCTCGACACGCATGCGCGACCGGCTCGAGGAGGCGGTAAAGCGGACCGCGGCGAACACCAACGGCGTGCTCAACGTATGCCTCAACTACGGCGGCCGCGCCGAGGTCGTCGATGCGGTGAAGAAGCTCGTTGCCGACGGGCTTACACCCAGCCAGGTGGACGAGGCGGCGATCGCGTCGCGCCTCTACAACCCGGATCTGCCCGACCCCGACCTGATCATCCGCACCGCAGGCGAACGCCGCATGAGCAACTTCTTGCTCTGGCAATCTGCGTACTCCGAGATGCTCGTCACGGAGACGTTGTGGCCGGATTTCGACGCCGAGGACCTCAAGGCTGCGCTGGCCGACTATGCGTCACGCGTGCGGCGATTCGGCGGCCGGCCCGAAGACGAGCTGGCAGCCGAGGCGAACTGAGTTGACGGCGGCCGGGCGCGCGCAATCAGGGGTCCCCGCGAACTCACGGCGTAGCCTCGGAGTTCGCGGGGTAAAGCGCGCCTCATGACAATCGCGTCGCTGGCCCGCGCCTGGAAGCCGAGCGCGTTGATGGTGCGGATTCTCAGCGCGTTCGTCATCCTCGCGCTCGTCATCGGCCTGGCCCTGATACGGCCTTACGGGGCTTTCGTACTCGTCTTCATCCTGACCGCCCTCGCGCTCTGGGAGTTCATTGGCCTCTCCGATGGGATGGGCTCCCGCGCTCCGGTGTGGCTTCTGTTTCCGCTCGGCGGCTTCTTCGCTTACAGCGGCACCCTGCTCAAGAACATCGACGTCAACGTGGTGCTTTCGCTCGCGCTCGTGGGCGGCCTGGCCGCGTTCCTTTTCGTTCCAGGCCGCCGACAGGGCCTCGGCCGGTGGGCGATGGGCATGGCCGGAGCGCTCTACATCGGCATGCCGTTCAACTACTACCTGCTGCTGTACACATCGAAGGCGAATGGCCTGGTGTGGGCGCTGTTCACGATCTTCGCCGTGGTCGCGTGCGATGCGGCCGCGCTGCTGGTGGGGAGCCGCATCGGCAGGCATCCGTTCTTCGGGGCGATCAGCCCGCACAAGACGGTGGAAGGCGCGATCGCGGGCGTGGTCGGCGCCGTGGTGGTGATGCTGATCGGAGTCTCGGGCGTGATGGGGATCTCTCCGCTGCACGCGGTCGCTCTGGGCCTGCTCGTCGGCGTCAGCGCCCAGCTGGGCGATCTCGTCGAGTCGCAGATGAAGCGGATCGCCGAGGTGAAGGACTCGTCCCACCTGATCCCTGGACATGGCGGCGTGCTCGACCGCCTCGACTCGATCCTGTTTCCACCGATCCTCGTCTACTTCTATGTCGTGGTGTTCCACCTACTTTGATGAGAGCTCCGATCAACGTGGCGGTGCTCGGCGCAACAGGGTCGATCGGGCAGCAGACGCTCGACGTCATCGATCGCAACCCGTCGCGCCTGCGCCTGTTCGGCCTGACCGAAGGCCGCCGGTCGACGCGTCGCACGGCGGAGCACATCGTGCAGGGGCAGGCCGGCGATGCGGAGTTCGATGCTCGGGTCGAGGCGATGGTCACCGACCCGCGCTGCGACCTGGTGGTCATCGCGATCCCCGGCGCCCGCGCCCTCGCGCCTACGATGGCCGCGCTCAAAGCCGGCAAGCAGGTCGCGCTCGCCACGAAAGAGGTCCTGGTCATGGCGGGCGAGTTGGTCATGAAGTTGGCCGGCGACACCGGCATACGCCCAGTCGATTCGGAACACAGCGCCATCTGGCAGTGCCTGTGGGGCGAAAGCCGCGAATCGGTGCGGCGGCTGATCATCACGGCCAGCGGCGGGCCGTTCTGGGCCCATCCGGACCTTGACCTCGACCAGGTGACGGTCGAGCAGGCGCTCAACCACCCGCGGTGGTCGATGGGCCCGAAGATCACCGTCGACTCGGCCACGCTGATGAACAAAGGGCTCGAGGTCATCGAGGCTCACCACCTGTTCCGCATGCCGCTCGACCAGGTCACGGTCTGCGTCCACCCGCAGAGCGTCGTCCACTCCCTGGTCGAGTTCGTAGACGGCTCGTTGAAGGCGCAGCTGGGCCGCCCCGACATGCGCCTGCCGATCTCCGTCGCCCTGTGCTACCCGGAGCGCCTCCCCGACGCCGTGCTGCCGACCCCGCTCGAGGAGCTGAGCGGGCTCGAGTTCCACGCCTTGGACGAGAAGAGGTTCCCGAGCGTTCGTCTCGCCCGTGAGGCGGCAGCGGCCCGCCATGGGCGCCCGGCGGTCCTCAACGCCGCCAACGAGGAGGCGGTGAGCGCCTTCCTGACCGGGGAGATCCCCTTCAGCGGGATCGTGCGGGCGGTGGAGCGGGCCCTTGACGCCTTCCCGGGCGGCGGCGACGAGCTGCAAGACATTCTCGAAGCCGACCGTTGGGCGAGGGAGTACGTCAAAGGATCGGGTGCACACTCCGGTAAATTGGGGTCCAGATGAGCCAGCTCGTGACCGCGGTTCTGTACGTCGTAGGCGTCGGCGGCATGTTCCTCCTCCTGATTGCGCCGCACGATGGGGGGCACTTCCTGTTCGCCAAGCTTTTCAGGGTGCGGGTGATCGAGTTCTCGGTCGGGGCCGGCACCAAGCTCTGGTCGGTCACCAGGGGCGGGACGCTCTACGCACTGCGGGCGTTCCCGATCCTCGGCTACGTCCGCATGGGGGGCATGGAAGCAGGCGACTTCGAGGCTGCGAACGGCTTCCACTCGAAGCCGGCGTGGCAGCGGATCGTGATCCTGGCCGGCGGCCCAGCGGCGAACTTCCTGGTCGCAATGCTCTTGATCACCGGCTTCGGGCTGACCCAGCTCAACAGCGATCCCGGCAAGGTCTTCAGCGTCGCCCCGGGCTCGCCCGCCGCCGCGGCCGGGATCCAGGTCGGCGACAGCATCCACGCGGTCAACGGCATACCGTTCAACTCTCCCGGCCTGGTCGGACAGGTGGAGGGGAACGCGCCCGGTGCTGCGCTCACCCTTTCGGGCGTCCATCCCGACGGGCAGCCGTTCAGCTACTCGGTCACGCCGAGGTGCGACGCGCAAGGCAAGAACTGCCTCATCGGGGTCGGGATCCCGAGGCAGCTCGCGACGGTCCAGACCGCGGTCGTCAACGGCGTGGAGTTCCCCTTCGTCGCCGTCGGAGGAATCGTCCAGGGCCTCTGGTCGCTCATCAGCGGTCAGGTGCCGGGTGGGCTGCTGGGTCGTGAAGGTCTGACCGGCCCGATCGGCATCGCCGATACCACTCTGCAGGCGGTCAGCCAGGGCCCGCCAACATACGTCCTCCTGGTGGCGCTGCTCTCCGTCGCGCTTGGATTCACGAACCTCCTGCCGCTGCTGGCCCTCGATGGCGGCCGCATCGTCGTGGTCGTGATCGAAGCGCTCCGGAGGCGGCCCTTTGACAGGAATGCGGAGCTCAACCTCCAGCGGATAGGCCTCGTCGCGCTGCTCGGGATCGCCGCAGTGATCACGTTCCTCGACATCCAGCGGATCGCGACGGGCCAGTTCCCCGGGATTCACTAAGGTGACACGCACCGGAAGTTCCTTGCATCTTCGACGGCCTAGTCGGCCGGGCGCCGTCTCACCCCACGGAATCTGGGGATTCCGCGGGGACCCCGTGAGGGGCGCTGAAGCCGGCGTCGGCTCCTGCGCGCGTTCGGTCACGCATCTAAGCGATGCGCTCCCTCACGTGCTCGTCGCCTCCTTGGCTCCGGCCGCCAAGGCCGCGAATATGCGGCGGACCTCCGGTGCGAGTCACCTGTAATGGTCACCCGCCGCAAGTCGATCCCGGTCAACGTCGGAGGCGTGGTGATCGGCGGTGCCGCGCCGATCGCCGTCCAGACCATGACCAAAACGGACACCCGCGACGTGAAGGCGACGCTCCGCCAGATCCACGAGCTCAAGGAGGCCGGCTGCGAGATCGTGCGGCCTGCTGTACCCGATCACGAGGCGGCCGAGGCTCTCAAGGAGATCGTCAAGGGCTCGCCGCTCCCCGTGATCGCCGACATCCATTACGACCACACGCTGGCCCTCATGGCCATCGAGGCGGGCGTCGCTTGCCTCCGCCTCAACCCGGGCAACATCCCCGACCGCGAGAAGGTCACCAAGGTCGTCAACGCCGCCAAGGAGAGGCAGATCCCGTTCCGGATCGGGGTCAACGCCGGCTCGCTGCCCGAAGAGGTGCACAAGAGCATGCGCGAGGAGCACGCGATCGACCGCGACAACCGGGAGCAGACAGCGGACCGCATGGTCGAGGTGGCTCTCGGTCACTGCAAGATCCTGGAAGAGCTCGACTACGGGCCGGGCTTCATCAAGGTCTCGTTGAAGTCGACCGACGTGTGGACGAACATCATGGCCAACCGCAAGTTCGCGGCGGCCCGCTCGTATCCGATCCACCTCGGGGTCACCGAGTCAGGCCCGGTCGAAGCGGGGAGCATCCGGAGCGCGGTGGGCATGGGCATCCTGCTCGCCGAGGGCATCGGCGACACGATCCGCGTCTCGCTCGCCACCTCTGATCCGCGTGAGGAGGTTCGCGTCGCGCACGAGATCCTGAAGACGCTTGCCTTCCGCAACGAAACCGCGACGCTGGTCGCGTGCCCGACCTGCGGCCGGCTCGAGTACGACATGGTGCCGACCGTCAAGGCCGTCGAGGCGCACATCGCCAGGCTCAAAGTTCCGATCACGATCGCGGTCATGGGCTGCGTGGTGAACGGGCCCGCGGAGGCGCGCCACGCGGACATCGGCGTCACCGGCGGCCGCGGCAAGGGCGTGATTTTCAAGAAAGGTAAGCTTTACCGCACCGTGCCACAGGAAGAGCTTCTCGCCGTGCTGCTCGCCGAGATCGACGCGATCGCGGCCGAGGAGGGGTCCCCGCGAACTCACGGCGAAGCCTCTGAGTTCGTGGGGTTCTCTCAGCTCCCGCGCTAGCCCGCGGTCGTCCGCGGGCTTTGATCGAGTTCGTGATTCAACTCATCAATATTTGGGAGCTACACACATGAACCAGGAACCAGAGGAACAGCAGGACTTCGTCAAAGAAGTCACCAAGATGTCCGTCGACTTCGACCGCTGGTACACCGACGTCGTCCGCAAGGCGGAGATGGCGGACTGGTCCGGGGTCCGCGGGATGATGGTCGTCCGACCCTATGGCTGGGCCATGTGGGAGAACATCACGCGGGCCTTCGACGACATGATCAAAGAGAGCGGCCACGAGAACTGGGCGTTCCCTCTGCTCATACCTGAAGAGCTGCTCGTGAAAGAGGCGGCGCACATCGAAGGGTTCGGGCCGGAGGTCGCGTGGGTGACGAAGGCGGGCGCCGCGATGCAGGAGCTCGAGGAGCCTCTTGCGGTGCGGCCCACTTCCGAGACCATCATCGGGCACCTCATCCGTCGCTACATCCAGAGCCATCGCGACCTGCCCAAGCTGACGAACCAGTGGAACAGCGTCGTGCGCTGGGAGATGCGCTCCCGGCTGTTCCTTCGCTCCCGCGAGTTCTGGTGGCAGGAGGGACACACCTTCCACGCCTCCGCGCAGGAGGCGATCGATGAGGCCGAGCTGATCCTCGGCTACTACCGCTCCATCGCCGAGGACTGGCTCGCCGTCCCGGTGTTCAGCGGCAAGAAGTCGCGCGCCGAAACCTTTCCCGGGGCTGAGCACACGCTCACGCTCGAGGGCCTGATGCGCGATGGCATGGCGCTGCAGATGGGTACGTCGCACTATTTCGGGCAGAACTTCGCCCGCGCCTACGACATCTCCTTCTCGAACAAGGACAACGAGAAGGAGCTCTGCTATTCGACCTCGTGGGGCATCAGCACCCGCCTGGTCGGTGCGCTGGTCATGGCGCACGGCGACGACTCAGGCCTCGTCGTGCCCCCGCGCGTGGCGCCCATCCAGGTCGTGATCGTGCCCATCTATCGCGATGCCGAAGGCCGGGCCAAGGTGGAGGCATTCATCGGAGGTTGGACCCCTGAGCTGAAGGCGGCCGGCATCCGCCACCGCGTGGACTGGCGCGACGAGCGCCCCGGCGACAAGTACGCGCATTGGGAGTTGAAAGGGGTGCCGCTGCGCCTCAACGTCGGCGGGCGCGACGCGGACGCCGGTCAGGTGGAGATGGTCGACCGCCTCTCCCGGCAGAGAGTGACCGTGCCGGTGTCGGGCATCGGACAGCGCCTCAAGGACGAGCTGGATGCATTTCAGAAGAAGCTGTTCGACCGCGCGCATGAGTTCCGGAAAGCAAACACCTACGAGCTGTCGACGCTCGAAGAGGTGGTTGCACACTTCAAGGAACGCGGTGGTTTCGTGTGGGTGCCGTGGTCAGGCGACGCCGAGTGCGAGGAGCGTGCGAAAGCCGAAGCCGGCGGCGTGACCATCCGCACCCTCGACGCGGAAGAACAACCCTCAGGCAATTGCTTCGTATGCGGCAAACCAGCGAAACACAGGGTGTCTCTGGCGAAGGCGTACTGAGAAAGGCGCGGGGGAGGCAGGCCTCCCCCGCGGTACCCCCTCCGCGTTGCGTGTTGTCTGGGAGGCGTCTCGAAGGTGGCGTGCGGGGTGACGGCCGGAGTAGATCCGGCCTGCAGCTCCACTCAGAACTGTTCTATTGAGTAGGGTTCTCGAAAGCCCCGACCGCCGGCGCGTCCGCGTACATCGACTTCTGCGCCACCAGCGTGAAGGAGCCGTTGTTGACCGCGTCGAGCACCGCCTCGGCCACGTCCGGGTGGAAGTGCGTCCCCGCGCCGGTCCGTACCTGGTCGATCGCGATCTGAAGCGACATGCCTTTCCGGTACGGACGGTCCGAGGTCATCGCGTCGATGGCGTCGGCCGCGCTGACGATCCAGGAGAACATCGGCAGCTTGTCTGACTTCAGCCGGTCCGGATAGCCCTTGCCGTCGTAGCGCTCGTGGTGCGAGCGGACGATCACGAGCTCATCGGTCAGCATCTTCAATCCGCTCAAGATGTTGAAGCCGACCACCGGGTGCTCCTTCATCTTCGCGAACTCGGCGTCCGTGAGCTTGCCCGCCTTCTGGAGGACCGCATCCGGCACGCCGATCTTTCCTATGTCGTGCAGCCGGCCGCCACGCTCGAGCCTCGACCACGCACCCGGATCCTTCGGCGCGTACTTCATCTGCCGGGCGATCATGAGCGAGTACTGCGTGACGCGCTCCGAGTGGCCTCTCGTGTACGGGTCGCGGGCGTCAACCGCGTTGGCCAGCGCCTCGAGGGAGGCGATGATGACCTCTTCCCGATCCTTGAAGAGGCGGGCGTTGTCGATCGCGACCGCGGCCTGCGCCGCAAGCTCGGTCACCAGGTTGCGGTGGTCGTCGGTGAAGACATGGCCGACCTGGTAGTTGGCGAGGAACAGGACGCCCTGCGGCTTTCCGCGCAGCGTGATCGGAACGCATAGCACCGCGCGTGGGTTGAGCGGGCTGTCGGCGCCGGCTTCGTGCTCCATCGACTGCATGATCGGTGTGGCGGTGCTCATCACGTCGCGGCAGATGTCGCCGCCCAGTCCTAGCGCCAGGCGCTCCGCGGTGGTGGAGTCGGTGCCGAACCCGCCCTTGAGCACGAGCTTGCCGGAGTCCTCGAGGGCGAGACAGCCGATCTGCGCCGACGATGCCTTCGCCGCGCCGGCCAGCACCTGCTGCAACACCTGGTTCAGGTCGAGGGTCGACGTCGCGGCCTGGAGCGCCTCCTGCAGGTTCTTCAGCTCCCAGATGCTGCGCTGGTTGTTGTCGTACAGCTCCGCGTTCCTGATCGCGACGACGCCCTGGTTGCCCAGGGTCGCGAGCACGCGCTGGTCGTTTGCCGTCCAGTCGCGCTTCTTGGTCGCGAACACCGAAAGGGTTCCCCACAGGTGCTCGTCTTCCAGCATCGGTACGCAGATCGCGGACTGGAGACCGTAGGTGACGAGGTCTGGAGGCGCCTGGAGGTCGAAGCTCGCGCTGACGTCCGGCACCGCAGTCGAGCGACCGCTGAGCATCACCGCTCCGACGACGCCCTGGCCGTTCTGAAACACCAGCGCGTCGACCTCGACCGGGAACCCGAGCAACATGATCACCTTCTGCGTGCCCTCGGGTGTCGTGCGCGTGAGCAGCCCCGCCGTGCTCATCGTCACGCGGACCGCGGCCTCCAGGGTTTTCTGCTCCAGCACCTTCGAGCCCTGAGTGACGGTGGTCAGCGCCTGCGAGATCTCGCCCAGCGCGTCCAGGGCGGTGTCCAGCTTCGACGCCTGGCCGGTCACTGCCTGCAGGATTCGCGAGTTCTCGAGCACGACCGCGGCCATCGATCCGAGCTCGTCCAGCAAGCCAAGATCGCCCTGGGCGAAGCCGATGGCGCCTTTACGCCCGAGGCAAAGCGCGCCGATGACTCCGCCGTCGCCGTGGATCGGCGTGAGCGCCTCGTTGAGGCCTCCACCGTTCCCATCAGGCTGCAGCCCGCTGTAGATGTGCTCATCGGAGCCGACGAGGCTCCGCAGGACCGCTTCTCCGCCGCGAACCTTCACCAGGGGCCCTTCGACCTCTGACGAGATGCCTTTAGCGCCGAGCGCGAGGTATGTACCGTCGGGCTGGAAGAGGATCGCCGAGCCTGAGTCGTAGCGGATCACCTGTTTGCCCTTGTCAAGGACGAGCTGGAGCGTCTCCTCCATCGTTTTGCCCGATGCGTCTTTGATGAGCTCGTTCATCAGCGAGTAACGAGCGGATTCCCTTCTCGAGATCGCGACGGCGTGAGCGCTTGCGAGCTGGGCGCCGGCGCGCAGCGTAAGGGTCACCGCCAGCCGGCGGTCGTCGTCGTCGAACTCGCCGGTCTTCTTGCCGAGCAGGATGACCCCGCCCCCCTGGTCGCCGAGGCGCACCGGCACCGCCATCAGGCGGGCGACCTGCAGGTCGTCCGGGAGGTAGTGGACCAGCTCCGACAGGCCGCTCTGGTCGTTGCCGATGTATTCCCTGCCGGACTCGATCGCTTTCACCAGAGGTCCGGCCTTCTCCGCGTGGCGCTGCACGGCAATCGGATGAATGCGATCGAGACCGATTCCCGGTGGCTGGGGCAGGAACTGCTTGCCATCGGGGGACGAGGCGTAGTAGCACGCGAAGTCGGCGCCAGCCTCGCGCGCGATGATCCCGAACGCCGCCATGTCCCCAGGGTTTTTGGTGTGGTCCGCGTCGGCCGTCGCCGCCATGAAGGCCCGCTCCTTGGCCAGGAGCTCGATGCGCACGTCCTCGAGCTCTTTGGCGTGGGAGCGGATCGCGCCCGCGAAGCTGCGGTAGGCAATGCTCCCGACGAAACCGCCGAGGCCGAGGAGCAGAAGGCCGCCGAGCTGAGGGATGAGGTTCGGATCGCGCAGGTCGAACCTGGCTGCCAGCAGGGTCACCAGCACCGCGGCCCCGCCAAGGGGAACCGAGCCCTGCCAGCTCTTGTTGAGCGCTCCTGAGGCGAGGGCGAGCAGCCCGGCGACGACGGCGAGGAAAGCCGCCAGGCCCGAGTGCCCGGTCGCGTTCAGCGATGCCCCGACCAGTACCATCGCGGCGGTCGCCGCCGAAAACCCAAGCCGCAGCGCGAATGTCGCCCGTTCTGAGTTCACTGGCGATGGGTAAGTCTAGGAGCGTGTCCTCCAATAGGAACCCAGATACACAGGGGGCCGGAGATGCCCTTCTAAACTTCTCAGCTACCACCAGATGACGGTTTCAGAGCTTCTCCGCGTCGCCGACCACCTCGATCCCACGGGTCAGCAGATGGTTCGGAAGGCGTACGAACGCGCCGCGAGCGCCCATAAGGGACAGCGCCGCCTGTCCGGCGAGGAGTATGTCAACCATCCCCTGGAGGTCGCCGCCATCCTCGCCGACCTCGAGCTCGACGCAGAGACGATCTCGGCCGCCTTGCTGCACGACACGGTGGAGGACACCGCGCTCACCGCTGACGAGGTCGAGAGCGAGTTCGGCCCCGAGGTCGCGCGGCTGGTGGACGGGGTCACGAAGCTGGGCCGCATCTCGATGCGCTCCGATCAGCAGCAGCAGGCCGAGAACATCCGCAAGATGATGGTTGCGATGGCGGAGGACCTTCGGGTCGTCCTCATCAAGCTCGCCGACCGCCTCCACAACATGCGCACCCTCGACCCGTTGCCTGAGGTGAAGCGCCGCAAGATCTCGCGCGAGACACTCGACATCTACGCTCCGCTTGCGCACCGGCTCGGAATCGGGCAGATCAAATGGGAGCTCGAAGACCTCGCCTTCCGCAACCTCGAGCCAGAGGCTTACGAGGACGTCGTCAAGCGGATCGCTCGCAAGCGACACGATCGGGAGACACTTGTCTCGGACCTGCGCGAGATCCTCGCGCGCGAGCTCGAGAAGGTTGGCATCACGGCGGAGATCACCGGGCGCCCCAAGCACATCTATTCCGTGTGGCAGAAGATGACCCGCGAGAACAAGGACTTCTCGGAGATCTACGACCTCTCCGCGATTCGCGTGCACGTCGATTCCGTGCGCGACTGTTACGGCGTCCTTGGCGTCGTGCACTCGCTGTGGAAGCCTGTCCCGGGGCGGTTCAAGGACTACGTGGCGATGCCGAAGTCGAACGGCTACCAGTCGCTCCACACCACCGTCATCACGCACACGGGCGAGCCGATCGAGATCCAGATCCGCACCCACGAGATGCACCGGATCGCCGAGTTCGGAGTCGCGGCGCACTGGACGTACAAGGAAGGCGGTAAGGACGCGAGCTTCGACCGGAAGCTGTCCTGGCTGCGCAGCCTGCTCGAGTGGCAGAACGAGGTGGGGGACGCCGAGTCGTTCCTGGACACGGTCAAGGTCGACCTGTTCCAGGACGAGGTCTACGTGTTCACCCCCAAGGGCGAAGTGCTGAACCTCCCCGCCGACTCGACGCCGGTTGACTTCGCCTACCGCATCCACACCGAGGTTGGACACAGGTGCATCGGCGCCAAGGTCAACGGGCGCATGGTGCCGCTGGACTACGAGCTTCAAAACGGCGAGATCGTCGAGATCCTGACCTCCAAGGGACCGCACGGCCCGAGCCGCGACTGGCTCAACTTCGTGAAGAGCGCGTCCGCGAAAGAGCGGATTCGCAAGTGGTTCAAGAGCCAGAGCCGCGAAGAGAACGTGGGCAAGGGCCGCGACCTGCTCGACAAAGAGCTGCACCGCATGCACCGCGTCAACCTCGCCGACCTCGACGAGGGAAAGCTGCTCGAGATAGCAAACCTGCACCGGTTCCCCGCCATCGACGACTTCCTGGCCGCGATTGGATACGGTGACCTCTCACCTCACTCGGTGGTGATGCGGATGGCGCTCACCCTGGACACGCCAGGTGGCGACCTGCGGCCGATCCCGCTCATTCCCAACGTCCAGCCGACGCCGCGCGTGCTTGTGCGCGGTGAGAAGGGCATCCTGACCAAGATCGCTCCGTGCTGCCAGCCCGTGCCCGGCGACGCCATCGTCGGTTACACGACCCGTGGAAAGGGCGTGACCGTCCACCGCGTCGATTGCATCAACGCAGTCAACGCCCAGGACCAGGCCCGCGTGGTGCCGGTCGACTGGGATTCGGAGGCCACGCACATCTATCCCGTCGCGATCAAGATCGAGGCCTGGGACCGGCAGGGCCTGCTTCGCGACATCGCCACCGTCGTGGCCGAGAACCGGGTCAACATGTCCTCGCTCGAAGTTCACGTGTACGACGACAAGACCGCGGTCGTGTCAACCGTCGTGGAGATCGACTCGCTGGCGCAGCTCTCGCGCTTGATGGAAAAGCTCGAGGGCGTGAAGGACGTGCACACCGTCGCTCGCGAAGCGTCATGAGGCTTCGCGTCGAGTCGATGGCGGACCGCCAGTTCCGGACCAACTCGTACCTCGTCGAGGATGAGGACACGAAGGACGCGGTTGTCATCGACGCCAACCTCGAGCCCGAGCTCATGATCGACCTGGCGCGGACGCGGAACGCGAACGTCAAGGCCATCCTGCTTACGCACACCGACATCGACCACGTGGGTGGCCTGGCTGCGCTGCTGGAGGCATTCGGGCCGATTCCCGTAGCGGTCCATGAAACAGAGCGGCACGTCTTGACGGAGGGTCGCCCGCTGCGTCGCGAGTTCGGCGCGTCGACGAGTCCAGTCGAGAACGTGGTGAGCCTGGACGAGGGGGAGACGTTTCGAGCCGGTTCGCTGGCGTTTGAGGTGCTGCACACCCCTGGTCACAGCCCGGGTGGCGTGACTCTGAAGATTGGCGACAACCTTTTCACCGGCGACGCTCTCTTCGCAGGCTCGATCGGACGGTCTGACTTCTCCAACTCGAATGGGAAGGCGCTGCTGGACGGCATCAACGCAAAACTGCTGTCACAGCCCGACGAGCTGACCGTGTACAGCGGCCACGGGCCCAAGACGACCATCGGCCGCGAGAGAGCGACGAATCCCTTCTTGAGTTAGCGCTTGTGGCACCCCCCACCCGGCGCTGCGCGCCACCCTCCCCCCGCACGGGGAGGGCCAGAATGGAGTCGCCTCAGTCTCCCTCCCCCGCAGGGGGAGGGTCGGGGTGGGGGGAGACTCGAACCGCGATTAGTGCCCCAGGCTCAACGCGACGATCAGCGCCGGCCCGAGGAGGATCAGCCACAGCGTCGGGAAGACGCACCCGACCGTCGGCAGCAGGATCTTGAGCGACGCGCGCGCCGCCTCGGTCCGGATCTTGAGGCGGCGCTTGACCCTCATCTGAGCCGAGTGCGCGGCAATAGTGCGGGCGATCGGCACCCCTGTGCGCTCCGCATGAAGGATGCCCTTCACCAAAGAGGTGAAGTCCTCCACGCCGGTGGCCTCAGCCATCTCCTCCAGGGCGTCTGCGCGCGGCCGGCCGAGCTCGATCTCGCGAAGCGCGCGCGCCACCAGCAGCGTGAGCGGGCCCTCCTGGTGACGGACGAGCTGCTCGAGCGCACGGTCGAGGCCGAGGCCGGCCTCCATGCTGATCGCCACGACGTCGAGCGCGTTGGGCAGCACCGCCTCCAGCTCCGCGCGCCTCTGGCGTACGAGCTGGTCGAGCCACACCACGGGTAGGTAAAAGCCGATCGCCACGCCGATCAAGAGCGACACGCCGATCGCAAACGGCGTCCCGATGAGCACACCGAACGCCACCCCGAGCGCGCCCAGGCCGGCGGCTGCCGTGATGCGCAGCGCCTGCAGTCCCGCGGGGTCGAGACCGAACGGGTCGCCGACGAAGTCGAGCTGGCGGCGGAAGTTCGCGGCCTGTGTGGTGGGGGTCAGCCGGTTCATCTGCCGGCCAAACCAGCGTCGCGCCGGCGCCATGATGCGTTCGACGAAAGGTCTCTCGAGCTCCAGGGCCACCGCGCTCTGGCCGAGACCGATGTCTTGGCGGGCGAGCCTCTGCCTTGCGAGCATCGTCGCATCGCCCGCGCGCGATCCCACGATCCCAGCCGCCAGGAGCCACACGCCGGCTGCGGCCACGATGCCGACGAGGATCGGGAGCCAGCTCACGTGATGGCCGTGAAGCGGCGGATGATGAAATTTCCGATCCCCAACATCAGAGCCGCGATGCCGATCATGAACCAGCCCAACGGGTTCGTGAACATGGGCCGGAAGTAGTTGGGAACAAGGAAGTAGAGGCCGAGCGCCGCCGCAATCGGCAGCAGGGTGATGATCAAGGACGAGGCGCGCGACTGCGCCGTCGACGCGAGGACCTCCGCCCGCATCTCCGCCCGCTGCTTCATCGTGTCGCCAAGGCTGATCAGGATGGCGGGCAGGTCGCCTCCCACCGAGTGCTGGATCGTGATCACCATGACGACCAGGCGCAGGTCGCTGCTCCCGATACGCTTGACCATGTTTCCGAGTGCGCTCTCGATCGAGGCCCCGAGCTCGATCTCACGCCGGGCGAGCCCGAACTCGTCGGACACCGGCGGGCTCGCGTTTTCGGTCACGGCGCGCAGAGATTGCGCGATCGACTGGCCGGCCTTCATCGAGTTGGCCATCAACTCCATCGCGCGCGGAAGGGCAGTTTCGAACTGGGCGAGGCGGTGGCCGCGGCGGTTGCGCAGGTAGAGCGCAGGGAGCGCGAAGCCGATGATGGCGAGGATCACGACCGGAATCGAGATCCCGAATCGGAGAAGCGCGACAAGGGCAAACAGCACGGCGGACGCTGCCTGGACCAGCCGGAACTCGTAGGGGCGAAGCTGGAGATCTGCGCTCGCGAGGTCGGACGCCAGGGAGTTCACCTTCTGGTTCGACGCGATCCACACCGGCGCGCCGGTCGGCTCGAACCGTCGTCGCAGCTGCTCGCGAACGTCCGCGAGCGTGCGGTAGGTGACGCGAGCGCTAGGTGCTGCGGTGGCCGATGCGCGTCCCGGGCCGAGTATCCCGAACACCACCAACCCGACGCCGATCGCAGCGGCGGCCGCGATGAGGATGACGCTGGTGGACACCGGTCAGCCTGTGGTGAAGTGCCAGCGCTTGTCCACTTCTCTGGGTCCGACTCCGCCGGCTGAAGTGACGCTCGGACACGAGGGATCCGGCTGGCTGGGCGCGGCCGCATAGTCTTTGAACGACTCGAGCGTGTACTTCAACGTCGCGTTGTTGAGAAGCCAAAAGAGGTATTCCGCGTCGCATCCGTTCATGAGCAGCGTGAGGCTGCTCGAGACCCCTGTGGCGGACTGTGACGTCACGGGGCCGACCCTGATGATGTCGAGGTTGTTGAACACGGTCCGCACGACGGGAACCGGCGAGCTGGCGCCGAACACCGACGTGTTGATGGTCGCGAGCATGGTGATGCGGTCGCCCACCTGGGGATAGCCACCGACTCCGACGAGCTCGCCTGTCGGCACGGTGAGCGCCACGTAGCCCGACGGGATCGGGAGGAACGCCACGTCGCTTGTGCTCAAGAGGTCGCCTGCCGGGGCGATGAGGTTGGCGGTCACGGGCGACCCGGCGGGGATGTCGACGCGGGCGCCCTTGCCGGCGACCTCGCTGATCTGGGTGAACGCCTCTTTCGGCGCCGGGTTGATCGTGCTCAGCTCCAGGTCCGACGCCTGGATCTTGGTCCGCGAGCCGATGTCGTTCCGGGCCACCACCACGCGCGTGCCGACCGTGTTCTGCTGCAGCAGGGATAGGCTCGCCAGGCCGGCCGCCGCGGCAAATGCAAGCACCGCGAGGACGGCACCGATGACGATGTAGAGACGCCCCCGGCGCGGCCGGGGAGCATCAGCGCTGGCGATTGACATCTAGGTGAGGCTCGCAGCTTGGCATGGTGCGCCGGTTGGTGCAACTCATTCGACGAGAATCGCCTCGACGAGCGAGGTCGCGATCCCGTAGTTGCCGCCGATCGCGGTGCCCGCTCCCGCCGCCGCCGATATAGAGAGGTTTCCGCAAAAGAACGTCCCGGCGATGGTCGAGGTCCCGTTGACCGTGTCGGTGCACGCACCAGGCCAGTAAATGGAGCCCAGCAGCCAATGTTTGGCGCTGGCGCCCTTGATCGCGAACTGCCCGGCAGTGCCCGCCTGCTCCCAGATCAAGACGTTCGAGCAGGCCCGGTCGCCGGTCGGGCACCAGGCGGAGGCGGGGCAGCTCGCGTCGCCGGCCGGAGCCTGGCCGCAGGGGGCGGCGAACCATGTCTGGTTGGAGCCCAGGCTGGCGCCCGGGTCGGCGACCGCGTTGGGTGGGCACGCGGCGATCGAGCAAGGCGTGGAACCGAACTGGCAGGTGCCGCTGCACGGGACAGCGCCGCCACCGGGCGTGCAGTCGCCAGATGAGAAGCCCGCTTTGTTCACGAACTCCAGGGTGGCGTCCCGCGCCAGCAGAGTGCCGCCGTTCAGGCAGACACCGCCGCCCGTCGCAAAGCCGGCGCCGTCGTATCCGTTGAAGTAGTAGAAGCCTGGATCGAGCACGACGCCCGCGCCCCCGCCGCTTCCCTTGAAAGCGGCCATCACAAGCGCCCAGCTGGTCGAGACGCTGGCCGTCACGGTCTCGCTCGCGATCGCGGCCGGGAGGTCGAGGCGGTAGTCCGCGTTGAATCCGTCGGTCGGATCGTTGGCCAGGCTGTTCCATCCGAGTGGATGGGTGATCGTCTGGCCGGCCTGCGCCTCGATCATGCCGTCGTCGGTGATCACCAGCTCATTGGCCATCGAGGTGGCCGCGGCCGTCGAGACGCTGGCGGTGAGCTGGCTGGCGCCGTTCGCGAAGTTGCCCGTCGTGTCCAGCGGGTTTACCAGTGCCACGTTGCTCCACTCGGAAACCTGTGCGGTGGTGTCGATGTTGGCGGGCGTGACCGTGAACTGGGGGTTCGGGACGTTGCCTGGGTTGTCCGGGTAGTACCAGATCTCCGTGCGCGGACTGGCGCCGGACTGGCTTGGGACGCCGGCCTCGACCCAACCGGCCGGTGCAATGAACCTGCTTGGAGTCGCGTCAGATCTGATTTCCGCCACAAGGAGCGTGTGCTGCGTGGTGGGCGCTGGGAACGTTGGGGTGATGAAGTGTTGCGCCGTGACGACAGGGCCCGCCTGGCGTTTGGAGATGCCTGCGCTCAACTGGGCTATGTTCAGATAGCCATAGCAACCTGTCGTGAAGTGGTAGTACCCGTTGGCATCCTTCGTCGGCACCGGGGGCCCAAGACCGGTCCCGACGGTCACCCCGTTGACGACGATGTTCGGGTAGGCGCCCGCTGAGCTGCACGGCACGTTCCCGGGGAGCTTGGCGTAGATGGCCGGGTCGGCGTTGGGCTCAGGAGGCAGGGTGGTCGACACGGGAGGCGCCGGCTGCAAGACCAATCCTGCCGCGCACGGGTTGGGGTTGATCGCTGCGTCCCCAGCCGACAGGAAGGCGCTGGTGGTGCCGCAGGCCGGCGTGACATGGCCGGACAGCTCGTAGCCGTCGGCGCAGATCGAGTTGAAGAGCGGCGCGCATGTGCCGCCTGCTCCAACCCAGGACTGGCCGTCCGTGTAGACCGACGCGTTGCCGAGGTCGGAATATGTACCGGACGGAGCGTCGAATCGCGTGTGGGCGTACAGGCCGCAGTTGCCGCTGAGGGCGATCGCGTTCTGCGTCGCGATACCCCCCGCGACATTCACCTGGCCTCCGGTGCACGTGAGCATCGTCGCGGAAACGGCCGGTACGGATCCGGGCAGCGCCTGCGCGACAGCTCGGCGGGTCAGCGTGGTGCTCGAGCTGCCCACCACTCCGCCAAACGAGATCGGAAGGGTCAGTGTGAGGATCACCTCGACCTGCTGCTGGTGCGCCCGGTACGGGTAGTTGATGGTGGCGCTGAGACCGCCGGAGAAATTGTCTTTGCCGACATAGGGCGTTGCGCACGTGCCCGGGGTGACGCTGTATGGAGGTGCGACACGCGCACGGTGCGCGGCGATGGCGTTGTCCGCGGTGAGGATGACGCTGTTTGCCTTGCCCGAGTCGCAGCCGATGCCGATGGTCTGCGCCGCGTCGAGAGCCGCTTCGTCGGCCAGCTGTTGGAGCTGGTTCTTCTGCCATTCGGCCGAGCCGGCCAGCAGGACGAGCGCGGCGGAGCCGATGAGGGCGATCAGCGAAACCGCTACGAGCACCATCACCTGGCCGGATTGCGATTTGCGGCGCCCCGTCATCAAAACTCCATCCGGATCACGGATTGCGAATCGAAGGTGATGAACGTCGGGATGCCCAGGAACTTTGCGAGCACCGGCTGCCACTTGAGCTTGAGATCGACGACCGCTAGCTGGTGGCCGCCCGTCCTGACTGGCCCGCACAATGAGCAGCTCCAACGCGGGTTGGGGCCGCCCGTCGAATCCAGCTCATAGATGAAGACGTAGACGGTGTTCGGATTCGTGGCGCCCGTCAGGGTGATCGTCCCGGGCGAGGTGGTGGTGCCGCCGGAGTATAGGCTCGGATATGCGGGCGGTGATGAGATCGATGGTGAATCGGCATACACGACGGAGGCGCCCAGCGAGTCGAGGAGGTGCGCGCCAGTGACGAGCGAGCTCAACGAGCACGGCGTCGTGAGGGCGGTGCAGTCCGGTGCCAGGTTGTTAGAGCCGCTGTAATAGGCGAGAGCCGACTCCCTCGCCATGTCACGAGATGCGCCCTGCAGAAGCGCGTACATCAGCATCCCCCGTCCCATGTCGACCGTCGCGCCGATGATCAAGAGCACGACCGGCGCCACCAGCGCGAACTCCACCATCGCCTGGGCCTTGCCTCCCCACCGGCCTCCCCACCAAGTGGGGAGGTGGCGCGAAGCGTCGCAGGGGCGAACCGAGCGTGCCAACAGCTTCACCAGGATGTGGTGGCGCGGCTCGATCCTGTGATCGTGATCCCGCCTCCAAACAGATTCAGGTCGCTGAACCCGTAGTACACGTAAACGTCGACCTCGGCGCCGTAGTACGTGTTCACCGTACCGCTGCAGTCCACGCTTGTCCCGCAATACACCGCGACCACCGCCTGGCCCGCGGTCGGAGCCGAGTAGTCGGGGCCTGCAGTGAACGGCGGCGCATGGCCGACCGGGGTGGTCGGGCAGCTGACGCTAGCGCCCGGGATGATGCCGGCCAGGTCGGCACGGATGAAGTTGCACGTGCTCAACATGCCGGGGCC
>JBGPEO010000032.1:0-21286 GCA_041482895.1 Candidatus Dormibacteraceae bacterium
ACCAACTTCGCGTCCACCAACTATGACCTCGTGATCGGCGTCGGCTTCCTGATGCAGGAGGCGGTTGGGACGGTCTCCGGGCAGTTCCCCAACGTCCACTTCGCGATCATCGACGGCGCCGGAACGGACGCCAACGGCAATGACCTCAAGCACGCGAACGTCGAGTCGCTGTACTTCAGAGAGCAAGACGCCGGCGCGATGGTCGGGATCATCTCGGGAATGCTCGAGAAGCAAGGCAAGCTCAAGAACAACAAGGGCGTGATCAGCGCGGTCGGCGGCGTGAGCATCCCGCCGGTCAACCACTACATCGCCGGCTACAAGTGGGCGGCGACCATGGAAGACCCCGGGATCAAGGTGCTGGTGGGGTACTCGAACGACTTCACCGACCCGGCCAAGTGCAAGGCCATCGCAGTGGGACAGATCAACGGCGGCTCTGACGTCGTATTCCAGGTCGCGGGCGGCTGCGGGCTCGGAGCGCTGCAGGCGGCAGGGCAGGCCGGCGTCAAGAGCATCGGCGTGGACGCGGACCAGAAGGACGCCGACCCGTCGGTCATCGCCAGCGCTTTGAAGAAGGTTGACGTCGCCACATACACGGCCATCAAAGACGTCGTCAACGGCCACTTCCCAGGTGGGGCTCTGACGTTCGACATCCAGAACGGTGGGGCCGGCTACGCGGTCGACAACTTCTCGTTGCCGGCAGACATCCAGGCTGAGGTGACCAAGGTCCAGGGCGAGATCGCAGCCGGCACGCTGACGCCTCCGGCTGACATTCCGGCCTAAATGGCGCAGGGGACGGGCGCGATCGTCGCCCGTCCCCAACCGCCGGGCCTGCCTGAACGCCTATGACGACCGTGCGCCGCGCTGTAGGTGGGCTCGCAATGCCTCTCGGCTCGGTCGTCTTCGCCTTCATCGCGGGCGGGCTTATCGTCGCCGCCACCGGCGGCAACCCCTTCAGCGCGTACGCGGGACTCATCTGCGGCGGCTTCGGAATCGGCTGCACCCAGGGTGAGAACCCGGCCCTTCAGATCTCCAACACGATCGTGTTCTTGACCCCACTCATCACGACCGGAGTCGCCGTTGCGCTGCCGTTCAGGGCGGGCCTGTTCAACATCGGAGCCGAGGGCCAGCTGCTCGCGGGTTCGATAGCCTGCACAGCCATCGGGATCAAGTTCAGCACTCTGCCCACTCCGATCCTGCTGCCGATGGTCCTGGTCGGGGGCATGGTGGCTGGCGCTTTGTGGGCAGGCGTCGCCGGGGTGCTCAAGGCGACGGTGGGAGCCCACGAGGTGGTGACCACGATCATGATGAACTACGTCGCGCAGTGGCTCCTGCGCTACCTGATCATCGGCGGGCCGCTGCAGCTGGCCGCCGGCACGTCGAAGTCACTCCCGATCGGTCCGGGGGCGCGACTCGCCACGCTGCTGCCGGCCGACAACTCCCTGATCGTTTTCGACCTGCCCGCGAGCGTGTATCGCGTCCATACCGGGCTGTTCATCGCGATCGTCGCCGCCGCGGTTTTTGCGTTCCTGTTGTGGCGCACCACGCTGGGTTACGAGATCCGCGCCGTAGGCCAGAGCCAGCGCGCCGCACGCTACGCCGGTGTGAGCGTCCGCAGAACGATCATCGTGACGATGCTCATTGCCGGCGCCTTCTCGGGACTTGCCGGCGCCGTGCAGATCGCCGGAGTTGACCACAACCTGACCGACAAGTACTTCAGCGATACGACAGGCTTCGACGCGATCGCCGTGGCGCTGCTTGGATTGGGGAGCGCCGTCGGCATCGTGCTCGCATCGCTGCTGTTTGGCGCCCTACACGCCGGCGGTTCTGTGATGCAGAGCGACGCCGGCATCTCCAGCAACCTGGTGCTCGTGCTGCAGGCGTTGATCCTCTTCAGCATCGCCGCCAATTTCCTCGGTGCGATCAGGCAGCTGATACCCGGTCTCCGCCGCCCGCCGTCGGCGCCTCGGCCCGAGACTCCATCAGCCGCCCTCATGACCGAGGCCGCAGCTGCTGCTCCAGATGTGACACCGCCGAAATGACCGCCGTGTCCGATATCCTCCACCTGCTCGTCACTGCGAATCTCTGGCAGGCCACGCTGGCCGCGGCCGTGCTGCTGCTGCTGCCGGCGCTCGGCGGCGTCATCTCCGAGCGCAGCGGCGTCGTGAACATAGCGATGGAAGGAATGATGCTCACGGGCGCCTTCTTCGGGGTCGTCACCGACCTTGCGTGGCACAACCCCTGGCTTGCGACCGGCGTGGCAATCATTGCCGGCGGCATCATGGCCGGGGTTCACGCGGTGGTGTCGATCCGGTTCCGCGCGGACCAGATCGTGAGCGGGATCGCGATCAACATCTTTGCGGCGGGAATAACCGTGTTCCTGGTCAACCGAATCTACGGCATCCAGGACATCGGCCATGCGACCCAGAACGAGCTGCTGCCCAACTTCAACGTCCCCGGGCTCGACCAGCTCCCGTTCCTCGGCCAGGTCCTCTTCCAGCAGAACGTCGTGGTCTACGCGGCGCTGATCCTTCTGGTCGGCGTGCACATCGTCCTGTTCAGGACCCGGCTTGGGCTCCGCATCCGTGCCGTGGGCGAGCACCCACAGGCGGCCGACACCGCCGGCATCAACGTCTACCTGATCCGCTACGGCGCGGTCGTCACGAGCGGGTTGCTCTCGGGCCTCGCCGGCGCGTTCCTGGCGATAGGCGTGTCAAACACGTTCGTGCCGAACATGACCGACGGCCGCGGCTACATCGCGCTCGCGGCCATGATCTTCGGCAAGTGGACACCGTTTGGAGCTTTCATCGCCTGCTTGATCTTCGGTCTCGGTGAGGCGATCTACGCGAACAACTCGATCATTCACGCGTCGCCCTACTTGCTGAGCATGCTCCCGTACATCCTGACCCTGGTCGTGCTCGCCGGGCTGGTCGGTAGAAGCAGCCCTCCCGCCGCGGACGGCATTCCCTACGTGCCGGGCAGCGAATGAGCACAACAGCCGCGACCAACGCGCTCGAGATGCGCGGCATCACGAAGGCATTCCCCGGCGTTGTCGCCAACCACCAGGTCGACTTCACCGTCCGCGCCGGTGAGATTCACGCCCTGGTCGGAGAGAACGGCGCAGGCAAGACCACGTTGATGAACGTGCTCTACGGCCTGGTCCACGCGGATGCGGGGGAGATCCTGATCGATGGGAAGCCTGCGCGCATCTCCGGCCCGCGCGATGCGATCGCCCTCGGCATCGGCATGGTGCATCAGCACTTCATGCTCATCCCCGTCTTCACCGTCGGCGAGAATGTGATGCTCGGGCGGGAACCTGTGACCGGACCTGGTTTCTACGACCGCGCGAAGGCTCGGGAAGAGATCGCCGCGCTGACCCGAAAATACGGCCTGGCGCTGGATCCGGACGCGCGGATGAGCGACCTCCCGGTCGGACTTCAGCAGCGAGCCGAGATCGTGAAAGTGCTGTACCGCGGCGCCAACATCCTCATCCTCGACGAGCCCACCGGCGTGCTCACGCCGCAGGAGAGCAAGGAGCTGTTCGGCGTCTTGAAAGACCTGGTCAAGACCGGGAAGACGATCATCTTCATCAGCCACAAGCTGCGCGAGGTGCTCGAAATCTCGGATCGCATCACTGTCATGCGCCGCGGCAAAGTTGTCGGCCACCTGACCACCAGGGACACGAACGAAGAAGAGATCGCAACCATGATGGTCGGCCGCGAGGTTCTGCTACGGGTCGACAAGAAACCCGCTAAGCCCGGCAATGTGGCATTCAAGGTCGAGGGCCTGACCGCGAACTCCGACCGCGGCGTGCCCGCCCTCAAAGGCATTTCCTTTGAGCTCCGCCAGGGAGAGATCCTCGGCATCGCAGGGGTCGAAGGCAACGGACAGAGCGAGCTCATGGAGGTCCTCGCCGGGACTCGCCGGGCGACAGGCGGCCGGATCCTGCTCGGCGACAAGGACGTGACCACGTTTGATGCGCGAACCGAGCGAGAGGCTGGAATCGCGTTCATACCGGAGGATCGCCGCGGCACGGGATTGGTGCTCAGCTTCTCGGTCGCCGAAAACTCGATCCTGGGGCGAGAGAAAGCTCCGGCGTTCTCCTGGCGCGAGTTGGTACTGAGACTGGTCGCGATTCGCGAGTGGGCGCGACGCCTGGTCAAGGAGTTCGACATCCGGACGCCGAGCATCGACACCGCTGCACGCAACCTCTCGGGCGGCAACCAGCAGAAAGTCATCGTTGCGCGTGAGATGGGCAGCAAGCCACGGGTGCTGCTGGCGGCCCAGCCCACGCGCGGGGTCGACATCGGAGCGATCGAGTTCATCCACCAGCGCATCGTCGCCGAGCGCGATGAAGGGACGGCGGTGCTGCTCGTCTCGGCCGAGCTCGACGAGATCAGATCGCTGTCGGATCGGATCGCCGTGATCTACGAAGGGCGAATCGTCAGCTTCGAGCCGGGAGACGCGCCGGAGGAACGGTTGGGGTTGTTGATGACAGGCGGCGGCGCCGGGACTCGCTCCGGGGCTGCTTAGAGCTCGTCAAGGAGCCGGCTCAGGCCGGCGATGCTCTCCAGGCGGTACCAGCCGGTCTTCGGCAGAGATTCCTCCGGCACGTGCTCGTGATGCCAGGTCACGTGGTACGGGATGTGCACGGCGCGAGCGCCGAGCTCGAGGACCGGGACGACGTCGGATCGCAACGAGTTTCCCACCATTACGAACTCGTCGGCCGTGATCCCGCGCCGGGTAAGAATGCCGCGATAAGAGCCGGCGTTCTTCTCGCTGACGATCTCGACGCCAAGGAACAGGTCTGCGAGCCCGGACCGCGCGAGCTTGCTCTCCTGGTCGAAGAGATCTCCCTTGGTGATCAGGAGAAGGTCGTAGCGCCTGCCCAAATCCCGGAGCGCAGGCTCGACGCCGGCGAGGAGCTCGGTCGGCTGCATGAGCATGCGCTTGCCCCAACCGAGGATGACCTCCAGGTCCGACGCCGGAATCCGCCCCTCGGTGAGCTGGATCGCGGTTTCGATCATCGACAGCGTGAACGACTTGATCCCGTAGCCGTACAGGCCGAGGTTCTTCATCTCGGTCTCGAACAGGCGCCTGTCCACGTCAACCTCGGGGACGTGGCGGTGGAGGAGGTCTCGGAGCTCGCCCTGGGTCAGGTTGAATCGGGTCTCGTTGTGCCACAGCGTGTCATCGCCGTCGAGCCCCACGACCGTGATCGCCACGGGCCGATTATCCGGGGAGGAACAAACGTCATCACTTTTTGGGTAGGAATAGGTGCACATGGACAAGCTCGACGGAATCCACCACATCAGCGCCATCACGGCCGACGCCACTCAGAACCTTCTCTTCTATGAAGGGGTGATGGGGCTGCGCCTGGTCAAGAAGACAGTCAACCAGGACAACCCGGCCGTCTACCACCTCTTCTACGCGGACGAGGATGGCAGCCCCGGCGCCGACCTCACCTTCTTCGAATACCCGGGCCTCGTACGCGGCCGGGCCGGCGCGGGAATGATCCACCGAATCGGGATCAGGGTGGCCTCGCCCGAGGCGTTGGAGTTCTGGGCTCGCAGGCTTGCGTCCGCCGGGATCGAATCCACCCTCGAGGGCGACCGTCTTCGCTTCAACGACCCTGAAGGACTTGGCCTGGAGCTCACCACTCAGCCGAGCGCCGACCAACCGCTTTTGGCGGAGCACCCCGAGATCCCCAGGCAGTTCGCCCTCCAGGGGTTCGCCGGAGTGCGCGCCTATGAGCGGCAGAAAGGTGCGAGCCACCAGTTCCTTACCGAAGCTCTCGGCTTCACCAGCTCGGACGTGTTTTCGTTCGAATCGCGGGGGGAGTCGCGCGGGTCCTACTACGATTACGATGCCGCCCCCCAGGCGCGCGGACTCGGCGGCGCGGGCACTGTGCACCATGTTGCGTGGGCGTCGACGATCGAGGATCACGAGGCGTGGCGCCATCGAGTAATCGCGGGCGGGGGCGACCCGACGCCCGTGATCGACCGGTTCTACTTCCGCTCCATCTATTTCCGTGAGCCAAGCGGCGTCCTGTTCGAGATCGCCACCAAGGGCCCCGGATTCGCCTCCGACGAACCCAAGGAGCACCTTGGCGAGCGGCTCTCGCTGCCTCCCGCTTTCGAGCACCTTCGGGCCCAGGTCGAGGCCAACCTGACGCCACTGCCGAACCTAAGGCTTCAGCACGCCGGCAAGAAACCCGCAACGAGCTGAGGCCGGCGCCCGGCGGGCTAACCGAGTAGCCGGACGTCCATGATTGACTCCGATGAGCGTCCAGCAGCTGAAGCTCGAGTCGGTCAGGCGCAAGACCGGCGGGCGGATCCACCTGACTCCGCGCGTTCCAAAGAGTGGTCCCGTCACCACGCTCTGCGGCCAGACCCTGGCCGCGGGCACGTTCGCGGCCGTCGAGACCGAGGCTGACTGCTCCAACTGCATCCGGCGCTCCAAGGACCAGGGCCGGATCTCCGGCGCCTTTTTTGAGCAGGACGAAGGGTCTGAGCTGCTCCGGCTGTCCCTGGAGCAGGCGAAGTTCCGCAATCCCACCCGCGGGGACGCCCTACCTCGACCCGGGGCGCCCGAGAAGCCGGTGGTGTGGCCCACCGCAAAGCCGCCGCCGGAGGTGATTCCCGACCAGCTGGGCGAGCTCGTGACCAGGGGCTTCAGGCCCTCGGGCGAAGGCGTGTGGCGCAGCCCGGGGGGCGTGGTCGTGAAGATGCGCAAGCGCGGCAAGGAATGGCGATTCGAGGAGCTGGTCTTCGAAGGCTCGGTCATCGCCACGCGCGTGGACAGCGGGGTGCGTCTGAAGGCGGGCGACGTCGAGGTCAACCCGACCGAAGATGGCTACGAGGTCCAGCTCAAGAAAGGCTGAGGGACCAGGCGCTAGCGGGCCGGGCCGGCGCGGATACCGATACCGGCTCATGTCCGGCGCGCTCGCCTCGAAGTAGGGAATAGGAGCGCCCCGGACACCTTTCTGTTAGCTGTGGCTCTGGAACTGGCGCGTTCGATCTACGAGATCGAGCTGCCGAAACTTGATGGTGGACGTGCCCGGCTCTCCGAATACGAGGGCAAGGTCGTGCTTGCGGTCAACGTGGCGTCCCGCTGCGGCTTAACCCCCCAGTACGCCGGTCTCCAGGCACTGCAGGAGCGCTACGCGGATCGCGGCTTCGTCGTGCTGGGCTTTCCTTGCAACCAGTTCTTCAACCAGGAACCGGGCTCGGCCGAAAAGATTCAGGAGTTCTGCAGCGTGAAGTACGGGGTCACATTTCCCCTGTTCGCCAAGCTCGACGTCAAGGGCTCCCACCAGCACCCGCTCTACGAGATCCTCAGCGAGGCTGCCGACGACGCCGGGAAGGCCGGCAACGTGAAGTGGAACTTTGAGAAATTCCTGATCGGGCGCGACGGCAAGGTCGTCCGGCGCTTCCGCTCGAAGGTCGTCCCCGGCGATCCTCAGCTCGTAGGGGCGATCGACTCACTGCTTTAGGCCGCCCCTATAAGGTTTGCGACCATGAAGGTGGTCGCGCAATCCTTCTCGTGGCCATTTCGGGGCGCATGGAAATCGAGATGGATCGTCGGTCTCTTGATGGTGCTGCTTCTGCCGATCGCGTTCATCCCGCTCCTCGGCTACGCCATCGCAGCCACTAGAGCGGCTGAGCTCGACGCGATGAGCGGCCCTCCGCCCTGGGCGCTGTCGATGCGGCTCTTGTCCGATGGTTTCTGGGCCACGGTCGTCGTGGTGCTGTTCACCGCGCCTTTCGTCCTGCTCGTCAATCCCTTCGCGGGATGGCTCTACGACGCTCATCTGTGGCACACGACCGACGCGCAGGTTGACCAGCTCTACGCTCACACGCTGGCGCTTTTCCTGCTCGCGCTCCCGTGGGGGCTCCTCCTGCTGCTGCACATGCCACACGCGACCGCGCGGTTCGCGCATTCCGGTCGGGCCGGCGACATGTTCGACATTCGCGCGTCGATCAGGTCCGTCGGACGAGACTTCACGACCTGGAATCTCGCGGCCGCCGCGATCGTCACGGCGTGGGCGATCGGGCTGGCGTGCGTCGGGCTCGTCTGCGTGGGCCTCGTGCCGGGCGTTCTCTACGCCATTCTTGTTAGCGCACATGCCAGCGCAGCGCTCGACACCAAGGGTCAGAACTCACCCGCTCGGT
Source organism: Candidatus Dormibacteraceae bacterium (assembly GCA_041482895.1). GTDB lineage: Bacteria > Chloroflexota > Dormibacteria > Dormibacterales > Dormibacteraceae > Palsa-870. The sequence goes on from JBGPEO010000032.1 coordinate 8,172, forward strand.
GAGGCCGCGCTCCTTGCGGAGCTGGGCACGCGGCTTGACACCGCGCTCAACACGAGAGCGATCGCTCTGGCCGCGGCGCTCAAGAAGCGGCGCGATGTACGGCAGGCGATCGCCGGCTACTCGACTGTCACCGTCCATTTCGACCCGGACCAGACATCGCACGATGCGCTCACCGCCGCCATCCGGCGACTCGCTTCCAAGCGGCCGCCGATGGCCGAACCGGGCCGCCTGCACCGGATACCGGTGGTCTACGACGGACCCGACCTCGAAGCGGTGTCGGCGGTGCTCGGCCTGGATGCGGCGAAGATCGTGGAGATCCACACAAAGCCCATCTACCGCGTCTTTTTCGTCGGGTTCGTCCCGGGCTGGGGCTATCTCGGGCCGCTGCCGGAAGAGCTCGAGCTGCCTCGCCGCCAGGTGCCGCGGACGAAGGTGGCCGCCGGTTCTGTCGCGATCGCCGGCCGGCAGACTGGAATCTATCCGCTCGCCACGCCCGGAGGCTGGCATCTCATCGGAAGAACCTCCGTCAAGCTCTTCCTGCCCGACTCGGATCCGCCCTCCCTTTTCCGTGCCGGCGACCGGGTCAAGTTCTTCGCCGCCCAGGGATGAACGAGGTCCTCCGCGTCGAAAAGCCTGGGCTCCTCACGACGATCCAGGATCTCGGACGTCCGAATGCGATGCCTGCCGGCGTCCCTGCGGGCGGCGCGATGGATAGGTTTGCGCACAGAGCGGCAAACCTCCTGGCCGGCAATGACGAAGGCGCGGCGACGCTCGAATGCACGCTGAGCGGTCCTGAGCTGGTCGCCCTGCGACCATGCCTGGTTGCAATCACCGGCGCCGATTTCAACCCACACGTGAACGGCCGGGCGGTGCCGATGTGGACCGGCGTGTTCATGAGCGAAGGCGATGTTCTCAGCTTCGCCGGACGGCGCTGGGGCGCCCGCTCTTACATCGCGGCGGCAGGCGGCATTGCCGGGGACCGGTGGCTTGGCTCGATGTCGACCAACCTGCTCCTCACGCGGGGTGGGATGCAGGGACGCCGGCTGTCGGCGGGAGACGTCATCTCCGTTGCGGGGCTGCAAGCTGCGCCCGCGATCTCCGGCCGCCACCTCGCCCTGCACGAACTTCCCGACTACGCCGACCACACCCTGGCGGCGATCGGGGGTCCCCATGTCACTCGTCTCGGCGCGGAAGGCCGCAAGGCGCTGTTCGGGTCGGCGTTCGAGGTCAGCCGCGATGCCGACCGGATGGGCTACCGGCTCGAGGGCCCGATGCTCGAGCTCTCAGGAGACGAGCTGCTTTCCTTCGGCCTCGTGTTCGGGGCGGTACAGGTGCCGCGTAGCGGTCACCCGATCCTCCTGATGGCCGACCATGGGACCGCGGGCGGCTATCCCGTCGTCGCCACGGTCGCCGGCGCCGCCCTGCCGGTGGCCGCTCAACTGATGCCCGGAGATGAGCTGACTTTCGCGGAGGTCGCTATCGAGGCCGCCTTACGCATGCGCGCGGCTCAGCGGGTGGCGCTCGATTCGCTCAAGAGCTGAGGCCTTCAGAGACTGAAGGCCTTGATCCAGCCGATGTGCTCGGCGTAATGCTCGTAGGTGTTGCCGCCGACCCATTCGCTCAGCGGCCGCTTCTCATCCGGGTCGCTCGGCTGGAAGTGGCTGCATGGCTTCTGGAGGTCGGCGTCGCTCAGCTTTCCGAGCGCAGACATCAGCTGCGCGTGTGCGTCGCGGAAGTAGCCGAGCGCCTCATCGGCGGCGTCGGTCGAATGCAGCCTTCTGACAGCTTCGTTGATCGCATCGATCTCCTGCGGCGGCTCCTGAAGACCCATCGCCAGCGCACGGTCGCGACCTTCGATCAGGGCCAGGAGCGAGTGCTCCCAGGCAGCGACGTGGGCCAGGTGGTCTTTGACCGTCCACCCATCCGTTCCGACCTGGGTCAGGCCGTCAGCATCCTGCAGCTGGTTCACGAGCTCGGCCAGCTCGTTCCACGAAGTCTCGATCCGGTGAACCTGCGCGTTCAAAGGCCTGCCGCCTTTCGAGCCTCCTCGATCACGAGGTCGTAATCGGGTTGGGGCTTTTCGCGCGAGGTGATCCAGGTCCACGTGATGGTCCCACTGCCATCGATCACGAAAACCGTGCGGCGCGGGATTCCCGAGTACCCTTCGACGTCGTCGCGGCGCACTTCGTAGTCGGTGACCATCTTGCGCTCGAAGTCCGCGATCAGCTCGTAGGGCAGGCCGCCTAGCTCTTTGGCGAATGCCTGGTGCGAGAACACCGAGTCGACGCTGATGCCATAGATGCCGATGCCGTCAGCGGCGGCCGCTTCGTGCCGTGACCGAAACTCGGTCAACTCCGTCTTTCAACCACCTGTGAAATCCAGCACATAAAAGAGGAAGACGAGCGCCTTGTGCTTCTGGAGCGCTTCCGCAAGCGTGAGCTCGGAACCCCCGGACGTGGGGAGCTTGAACTCCGGCGCCTTGTCGCCAACCTTCAGCACGAGAAGAGTCTAGTTAGCTCCATCCTCCAGCACGTACCACCCCGATCGCGTCGCCCCGCTCACCTCGTAGCCGGCGGCGATCGCATCGGTGAACGTTTTGCGCTGCGCCATGCGCCACGAGCGCGCGAGCGCGGGATCGGAGCGCCTAAGCGCGACGATGTCATCAGGCACCTGACATAGAAGGACACGCGCGGAAGATCGGATCACCACCGGTTCACCGGCGTCTCCGACCGACAGCGCGATGACGGCGCCCTCCCGCTGAAGGTCGTCGACGGATGGCTCAAGGCCGCGTCCCGCCGCGGCGGCGACCGCAGATTCTGAATCGAGCTGCCAGCTGATGAGCAGCCGATCCGATTCCTCGCCCGCGTTGATCTCGTCGCGCATCTCGCCATAGACGTTGACGAGGTACTCCCGCGCTTGCGCGCCAAGCTTGGTGAGGTTGAAGTACGCGTTGCGTCGAACGAGCGGGTCGGTGGTCCACTCCATGACCTTGACCTCTCTCGCGAGACACCAGCGGCGCTGGTGCTGCTTCAACTCCGATCCGAGGCCCTGCGCATCGCTGCCGTTCAGCACCCCGAGGATGTGCGAATGCAGGTGCAGCTCGTGCGGGGGCACACCTCCAAACCATCCGACCAGGCCGCCGACCAACTTCTTGTCGACATACGCCCCCGACACGTAGTTTCCGGAATGCGCGAGCGCCTTCAGGATGTCCGAGTTGATCGGAAGCTCGCCGGGGCGTCCCCAGACCACGGCGAACAGCTCGGCAAGCTCACGCATATCCTCGATTTCGGCCAGCTCGCGGATGGAGAGACTCACCTGCGGCCGGCCAGCCGGCTCGTGGCTATGCCGCCTGCCGCAAATGCTTGCCGCACGGCCGCCGCGATCTGCGCCGCGCCTGGCGAATCGCCGTGGACGCAGATCGTGTCGTAGCGCCCGCTGCGCGCCAGCTGCAACGCCTGCTCAACTGCGCGTTGAGGTTCGAGCACCGACCCAGGCTCGTGCCGCGGCGCGAGGCTTCCGTCAGGAAGCATCCGGCGATCGGCAAATCCTTCCCTGTATGCGGGTATGCCCGCGCGCGACGCGGCAGCTACGATCTCGAAACCAGGCTGGCCCACCAGGCCTGCGCCGTGTCGTTTCGCGACGCGGGCTACAGCATCGGCGGCGGCGCGGTCCACCTGGCAGCGGTGGTAAACGGCGCCGTGAAGCTTGATGAAAGCGAGCGGACCGAGCGCGGCCAGGCCCCCGACCTGAAACGCGACGAGCTCCCCGATCTCCTCTGCCGAGAGGGGCACCTCCACTCGACCGAAGTTGGCGCGGTCGTCATAGCCGGGGTGCGCACCGACCTCAACGCCCAAGGCATGGCATCGCAGCACCGTCTCGATGCTGATCGACGCCGATCCGGCATGGACGCCGCAGGCGACGCAGGCGCTGTCGACCTGCGCCAGGATCGCCTCGTCCTCACCCGCGCCCTCTCCGAGGTCGGCGTTCAGGTTCACGCGTGTGACGTGTGGCCGTGCAGCAGCCTGATCGCGTGGGCCAGCGTCGGCATGACCGCCTCGAGGGATTCGGCCGCGCCCTTCGGGCTGCCTGGCACGTTGATGATCAGCGTTTGTCCGCGCACGCCGGCCATCGAGCGGGACAGCGCTGCCATCGGTGTGGTCGCGGCGCCCGCCCGCCTCATCGCTTCCCCGATGCCAGGCACCTCGAAGTCGATCACGGCGGATGTCGCCTGAGGTGTCACGTCGCGAGGACCGAGACCGGTCCCGCCAGTGGTGACCACGACGTCAGCTCCGTGCTCAGCGGCCGCGACGATGGCGTCAGCAATGCGCTGTTGATCGTCAGGCACAACGACCGGTTCCGAGACCTCGAAGCCGGCGTTCTTCAGGATCCGCACCAGGGCCAGACCGCTTTCGTCCTCCCTCGTCCTGGCCGAAACCCCATCGCTGACGGTGATCACGTGCGCCCTGCTCATTTCTTCCTGGCGGTTGCCTGGCGCTTCCATGTCCCGGAACGCCCACCCGACTTCTCGAGCAGGCGAACCGTTTCGAGGTAGACGCCCTTCTCAATTCCCTTCGTCATGTCAATCAGGGTCAGCCCCGCGACGGCGGCCGCCGTCAGCGCTTCCATCTCGACGCCGGTCTGGCCGGTGACCCGAGCTTGGGCCAGCACGCGCACGCCGCCACGGACGAACTCGAAATCGACGCGCACGCTCGTGAGCGGGAGGGGGTGGGTGAGCGGGATCAGATCCGGCGTTCGTTTCGCCGCCATGATGCCTGCCACCCGCGCGACCTGGAGCGCATCGCCCTTGGCGGTCCCTGTCTTGACCGCGCGCAGCGTCGCCGGCGCCATCCGCACCACGCACTCGGCGAGCGCCTCACGCATGGTCGAAGCCTTGTCGGCAACGTCGACCATGCGCGCCGCGCCTTTGTCATCCAGGTGCGTCAGGCGTTGTGCCACGCGCATCAGGATATGCGGATGCCGGAAACGCGCGGCGTTCTCTTCGACTACGGCCGCACCCTGGTCACGTTCGAGTATCCGACCGAGGAGCTGCTCGAGGTGATGCGCGGGTTCCGCCCTCGCATCGAATCAGCCCTCGGCTTGCCGGCGCCCGAGGCCGAGGCGATCCTGGAAGGCGTCCTCCTGCCCCTGGAGGAAATCATCGGAAGCATGAGCGAGGACGAGGTCGAGTACATGGACGTCTACCGCGAGAGCTGGGCGCGGGCGGGCCTTGCGCTTCCCGATGGCCTGCTGCACGACATCCTCGACGCCGAGCAGCTCTGCTGGGACCGCGCGGTCAAGCTTGACCCGGATGCGCTCCGGGTGCTGTCGTGGCTGGGCGCCCACGGGATCAAGCGCGGAGTTTGCTCGAACGCGCCGTTCCCACCCGAGATGATGCGGCGCCAGGTCGATACGAATGGAATCGGCGAGATGGTCGACGCGGTCGTGTTCTCCAGCGAGGTCGGGCGTCGCAAGCCGGCGCCGGAGGTCTTTCGGGCAGCCCTCGATGCCATCGGCGTCGACGCGCGTCACGCTCTGTTCGTGGGCGACCGGGTGCGCGAGGACTATGAGGGCCCGATCGCTGCCGGCATGCGAGCTGTCATCTTCACCGCGCACGCCGAGGACAGGACGCCCGACGGCATCCCGACCATCGCGTCGCTTAGCGAGATTCCGCGCCTGCTGTGAACGCCCCCAAAAAACGCCCGAGTGCGTTGTGGATGCTCTTCTACGGGCGCCGGCGGCGTGGGTTTCCCTGGCTCCTGGCCGGAGTCCTCCTCGCGGTTGCGCTCCTGGCCCTGCTGTTCGCCGTACCAGGCGGCGCTGCGGCGTCCTGGATGGTGGCCGCCGTGCTCTTCGGTTTCTTGCTCGTGGGCGCGCTTGTCTTTGCCGTGCTCGCGGTGCTGCTTCCTCGCCGGCGGCGCTGAGCCATCAGCACCGCCGCTGCGCCGGCGCCGACGCCGTTGTCGATGTTCACGACGACCAGCCCGGTCGAGCACGACTGCAGCATCGTCGTAAGCGCTCCTTCACCTGAGCCTCCACGCCCGTAGCCAGTCGAGACGGGGAGGCCGATCACCGGCACGTCGACGAGTCCCGCGACCAGGCCCGGGAGCACTCCATCCATGCCGGCGGCGACGATGATGACGTCGCAGCCCCACTCGAGCGTCGACGCCAACGGCCCGACGAATCGATGAAGGCCCGCGACACCCAGGTCGGCATCGAGCTTCACCTCGAGGCCGCACGCCTCCACCACCATCTGGGCTTCCTCGGCAGCCGGCAGGTCTGAAATTCCCGCGGTGAGGATTCCGACTTTCCCCGGACTCGCCTCGGGCTCGAATCCGGCGCGGAGCACTCGCGCCGAGGCGGCGTATCCGATCACGCGCACGCCCGCACCCGCGGCCAGCTCGTCAAGCGCCGAGCGGTGCTCGGCGGTCATCCGGCTGATCAGACCCTGGCCCTGGCGCTCTGCCATCGCGACAGCGAGGCGCGCCGCGTCTGCCGGACGCTTGCCGGAAGCAAGCACGACCTCGGGTATGCCGCGGCGCAGGAAGCGTCCTAGATCGAGGCGAGCCCGACCTCCGAGCTCCTCGAGCTGGACCTGGCGCAGCTCGGAGACGGCCTCCTCCTCGGTGAGCTCGCCCGCGAGCAGCCGCCGCAAAACGTCTCTCACAGGCCGGCGAGGACCTCGCGCATGCGCTGCCAGTGGGTTCCGGCCCAGTAGATGCGCCCGCATTCGGGGCATTCGGAGTAACGGAACTGCGTGCGACGGACATAAGGCGGCACGCGCTCGGCCACCATCGCCGGGACCCGCGACTGCAGCTCCGCGTTGCACTCGATGCATCGCGTGAGCGCTTCCTTGAGCTCCAGTCCGAGCTCAGTGAAAACCTGGCGCAGCTGCGCGGTCACGTCGTCGTCCCGGATGAGGATGGCCCGCACGACGCCCGTCTGGATCACGCGCCGCTTGGTCAGGTCGCGATCGCGCGTGAGCAGCACGCGGCTCTCGGCGGCAGCCTCGCGAACGAGCTCCGTATCGCCGATGCGGGCGTGGTAGGACGCGTCATATCCAAGCGCACGCAGCCAGCGTGCAAGGCGCCCGACGTTGCAGTCGGCCAGGAACCGAGGCTTCACCCCTGCAATCTTAGAATCGGTTGCGTGAGCGAGGACCTCATGACCCGCCTGCACAGTGAGGCCACGGGCTGCTACTCGTGGTCGAACGGACCCGGTGATCGCTACGCGCCCCACAGCCATGCGTACGAGAAGGTCCTTTACTGCGTCGACGGTTCCATCACGTTTGACCTCGAAGCCGATGGGCGGCGGATCGAGTTGAAGGCCGGAGATCGCATGGTCCTGCCGGCGGGCACGGTCCACGGGGCGGTCGTTGGCCCCGCCGGCTGCACGTGCATCGAAGGCAAGCGGTAGCAGCGCCCGGACCAATTCGCCCGGCGTAATATGCCAGCGATGGGCATCATCGAGTTCATCCGCGACCGAGCTCGGTTCTACAACTGCCCGGTCTGCGGCCGGAGCCTCAAAGGCTGCGACGTACAGGTCCTCAGCCACGAGGAAGAGCGGTTCCACCTGCAGGTCACGTGCGCCCAGTGCCAGGTGACGTTCATCGTCGTGCTGGCGATCGCGGGAGGCGCCGTCGAGGAGATCGAGAAAGGCATTCCCGAGCCGGAGCTGGAGCCGGTCTTCGCGGCCGAGCCGATCACGATCGACGAGATCCTCGACCTTCACCTCTATCTCAAGACATTCCAGGGCACGCTCACAGAGCTCTTCCACCAGCCGGACCACAGCCGCGGCTGATCGCGGCAACGGAGTCCCGGCCCGAGCCCTCGGCGAGAGATTTGGTGGCCAGGCAGCCCAGATGTTAGGCGCAGCCGAGCATCGCAGGGAGCGCATCCGTTGATGCGTGAGCGAAAAGCGCAGGCCGCAACGACGCAGATGGGCTGAATGGGCGCCAAAGATCCGCCGACGGCTTCGGGCCGGGACTCCGCAAGCCGCATCTATCTCGACGACGCGGGATCCGCGCCAGTACTCCCTGAAGTCCAGGCGGCGCTGCGCGACCTGCCCGAGGGCAACCCCTCGAGCCCACACGCCGATGGACGCGCGGCCCGTGCCGCGCTCGACCGTGCTCGTGACCTCGCCGCGCAGACGCTGGGCGTCGACCGCACCGAGATCTCGTTCACGGGCTCGGGTACCGAGTCCGTCAACCTGGCGCTCTTCGGCGCAGCGAGGCGCCTACCGAAGCGTGGTGTCGTGATGACCTGGGCGGCCGAGCATCAGTCCGTGCTGGGAGCGGCTCGCCGCCTCCAGTCGGAAGGCCACCCGGTCGAGGTGGCAAGGGTCGACGGATCCGGCCGGGCCGACCCGCACGACATCCCTTCCTCTGCCACGCTGGTCTCGATCGGGCTCGCCAACAACGAGGTCGGGACCATCCAGCCGGTAGCCGCGATCATCGCCCGCGCGCATGAGCTCGGAGCCCTCGTCCATGTCGACGCCTGCGCGGGTCCACGATGGATCGGCATCCCAGAGGGAGCAGACCTCGTTTCGTTCAGCGGGCACAAGCTGGGCGGAGGGCGGGGCGGAATCCTCTTCGTCAAAGACGGGGTGCGCATCGATCCTCTTATCTATGGAGGCCCGCAGGAATGGGGCCGCCGCGCCGGCCGAGAGGACGTCGCCGCCGCGACCGCCGCCGCAACCGCCCTCGCCACGAGCGCTCGCGACCGGGGGCGCCGAGCCACGGTCGCAGTGAGGCAAGCGGCAGCATTGCGCGCGCTCCTCATGGAGCTGGGCGGAACGCCCACCGGCGCCGACGTCCGGTTGCCCAACTTCGCCACCTGTGCGTTCGACGATCGTCGCGGTGAAGACATGCTGCTGGCACTCGACCTGGCCGGGGTCTCCGCATCCAGCGGATCCGCCTGCGCCTCCGGCTCGCTGGATCCGTCGCACGTCCTGGTTGCGATGGGATTGAGCCTCGACCAGGCACTCGGCAGCCTCCGCCTGACCACGGGCTACGCCACGACGGACGATGATGTGTCGCGGGCTTCGGAAATCATCCGGACCTCGCTCACGCGAGCTTCCGCGCATGCCTAGCGTCGAAGAAGAGCTCGGTCAGCGCCTTGCGCGAGGCGAGGAGGTCGTCCTCGCAACGGTGGTCAAAGTCGACGGCCAGCCTCCATCCAGGCCGGGGGCGAAGCTCCTCATATCACGAACCGCCACGCTCGCCGGGACTCTCGGCTGCAGCGAGTTCGATTCAGCCGCTCTCGAGGACGCACCGCGGATCGCAGAGTCAGGCTCCCCCCAGGTTCGCACCTACCGGCACGAGCTGGGCAGCATCGAGGTGTATCTGGAGCCATACGAAGCGCCGCCTACACTGCTGGTGTTCTCGGCTACGCCCGTGGCGAAAGCGCTGGTGGACTGGGCTGGACAGATCGGCTTCACCGCCTTTCTGGTCGAGACCCGGCCTGAGCGCATCACGGATGCCGGTTGGCCGCCACTGATCATCAAGTCTCTGGACAAGCTGACTCCCAACGTCGGGCCTGACCTCTACGTGGTCCACACCGACCATGACGCACCGGACCTGGTCCAGGCGCTGGAAGCGATCCTCCCGCTGGAGCCTCGGTTCATCGGACTGGTGGGCAGCCGCCGCCACACGGGCCACCACCTCGAGGCTCTGCGCGCGAAGGGCGTGCCAGAGGACGTCATCGCTCGGATCCAGAGCCCGGTCGGGCTCGACCTGGGCGCCATCACCCCGGCTGAGATCGCGCTCTCGATCCTCGCGGGCGTGGTCGCGATCCGGCGGCGAGGGCGCGGCGGCTGGAAGTCAACGAAGAGTTAACTCGAGGTTGGTTGCCGCGACCGAACCTCATAATCTGGGGCCGTGCCGATCGCTCAAGGAACCAAGCTGGGGCAGTACGAGGTCCAGGACTTCATCGGCCAGGGAGCGATGGGCCTCGTCTATCGCGCCTACCACGTGCAGCTGCAGCGCACAGGCGCGGTCAAGGTCCTCCAGGGGATCGCTCCCGACCCTGATTCGACGGCGCGGTTCCGTCACGAGGCGCAGGCGATCGCCCAGATGCGCCACCCAAACATCGTCAACGTCTACGACTTCGGCGAGCACGACGGAACTCCGTACATGATCATCGAGTACGTCCCCGGCGGAAGCCTCGCCAACCGGTTGAGCCAGGCACCGCTCGATCCGGCCGCCACCCTCAAGTATCTCCGGGGCATCGCCGCCGGTCTCGACTACGCGCACGGGCTCGGCATCGTCCACCGGGATGTCAAACCGGCGAATGTGCTGCTCGAGAAAGACGATACCCCGGTCCTCGCTGACTTCGGGTTGGCGAAGCTGCTGCAGGGCTCGTCGCTCAAGTCGATGACCGGCGTGACCACCGGGACGCCTGCCTACATGGCGCCAGAGCAGGTGACCGGAAGCAAGGTCGGTCCGGCCGCGGATCGCTACGCGCTGGCGACCATCGCCTACGAGATGTTGACCGGGGTGATCCCGTTCGATGGCGAGGGCTTGATGGAGCTGCTGTACGCGCACGTGCACCGCGAACCGACCCCGCCGAGCGCGCGCAACCACTCGCTTGGACCCAGGGTCGACGCGGTGATCATGCGAGGACTGGCCAAGGATCCGGCCGCGCGCTGGGAGAGCTGCACCGCCATGGTCGACGCTCTCAGCGCCGCGCTGGCGCGCCGGCCGGAGCCCGCGGTGGCGCGAACTGTTGTCATTGCGCCAGGCCCTCCGGCACGACCCCAAACGGCGCCAGTGGCGGAAACCGCGATCGCAGCTCCCGCATACGTGGATACGGAAGCGCCCAGCGACCCGATCGCCGTGGCCTATCCATCACCACCGCCGGCGCCCACTCGCAAGTCCCATCGAGGTCGGAACGCGATTCTGATCGCCGCCGCCCTCATCGTTCTGCTCATCATCGGAGTCGCGGGGTATCTCTCAGGACGTCCGATGCCGGTTGTTTCGCTGAGCCCGTCCACGGTGGCCGCCGGAGACTCGGTACTGCTGTCGGCCAGCAACCTGCCGGCAAACCAGAGCGGCGAGATCCGGCTGCACAGCGCGGTCCAGGTATTCCCGTTCCGAGCCGACTCGTACGGAAACGTGAGGCAGTACATCACCGTGCCGCGAGACGCCGGGATCGGAGGCCACACAATCCAGGTTTGTTGGGCGTCGTCATGCCATCTCACCGCCATCGTTCAAGTTCTCGAGCCGGTGGCGTCTGTCACGCCGTCCGCGCAACCCACGTCGACACCATCACCGCCTGCCTCGCCCTCGCCGAGTCCTGCCTCGACGCCGGCGCCCTCGATCGTCGTGCCGGCGATCTCGAAGACGAAGGGCTTCATCGTCAGCTTCCGCAACTTTGCTCTGGGCACCTGGACCGTGAACGTGATCCAGAGCGGAAGGTCGTCCCTGGTCGGCAGCGTGCGGGTGCCCGGAGGCAGCCTGTACAACCAATCGTTCTCCACCCCGACCATCGTCGTGTCGCTCGTGGATGCCTACGTCATCGTCTGTCCCAACACAGGCGGCTCATGCCTGAGGTCGGCCACCGTCCGAGTCGACCAGTAGCCGGCTAGAAGACCTCGGCGGCAACCAGGTCCTCGAGCGTCTCGCGCCGGCGCATGACCCTGGCCTCGCCGTCACGCAGCATCAACACCTCAGGCCGTGGCATGCCGTTGTAGTTGCTGGCCATCGCGAGGCAGTACGCACCGGCAGCGGGCAGGGCGATGGTGTCGCCTGGCTCGAGCGGAGGCATCTCGATGTCGGTGATCAGGATGTCGGTCGATTCGCAGTACTTGCCTGCGATGGTGACCTTGCCATCGGCAGCGCGGTCGGGATCAGAGGCGAGGTAGGCCTCGTAGCGCGCCCCGTAGAGCTTGGGCCTGATGTTGTCGCCCATACCGCCGTCGACCGCGACGTAACGGCGGACACCCGGGATGTCTTTGATCGAACCAACCGTGTACAGCGCCATCCCCGCCGGCCCGGCGATCGAGCGGCCGGGCTCGACGACAAGCTGCGGCACTTTCAATCCGCGCTGCGCGCAGCCCGCAAGCAGCGCGCGATGGACCACCTCGACGAATTCGCGCGGCGTGGGCGGATCGTCGTTTCGCGTGTACGCAATGCCAAGACCACCACCCGCTCCGAGCTTGCGGGGCTCGAAACCGAGGCCGTCTCTCAGCTCGACGAGCAGGTCGAGCATGATGCCCATCGCGTGTTCGTAAGCGCCCAGGCCGAAGATCTGCGATCCGATGTGCGAGTGCAGGCCGATCAATTCGAGACGCGGATGCCCGAGAGCCTTTTCCACTGCGCGGCGCGCCGCGCCGGACTCGATCGAAAAACCGAACTTGGAATCGAGCTGTCCTGTGGAGATGTGATCGTGCGTGTCCGGCTTGACCCCGGGCGAAAGCCTGAGCATGACCGGGGTTCGCTTGCCTTCCGGGACCACCTCCCGCAGCAGCTCGAACTCGTACTCGCCGTCGATGACGATCGTCGCGCCGGCCCGGTACGCGGCTTCGACGTCCTGACGGCTCTTGTTGTTGCCAAGAAAGTGAAGCCGGTCCTGCGGAAAACCCGACCTCAACGCGAGGTAGAGCTCGCCGGCCGAGACGACGTCGAGGCCCAGTCCCTCCTCAGCAACGATGCGCAGGAATTGCGGCGACGCAAATGCCTTGGCGGAGTACAGCACCTGCCCGGCCGAGCCCATAGCAGCGACGTACTCCGCGGCACGCTGGCGGACAGTCGCTTCGTCATAAACGTAGAGCGGCGTGCCGTGTTCGCGGGCAAGCTCGACGAGGTCGCAGCCGCCCACCTCCATGTGGCCGGCGGCGTTCACCCGGTACGTGACCGGGAAGAGCAACTTAGAGGATCAGTTCGGGCTGGAGCCGCAGGAGCCGCAACCGCCGCCGCAGCAGCCGCCGCCACCCTCTGCGCTCCCGAAATCGAGCGACTCGGATGTTTCTCCGCCTGCCATCGCGAAGCTCGAGACGAGCACTCTCGTCCTGGTCGATTCGCAAGCCGGGCAGGCCTGGGCGGTGTCCCGCTCGGCGAACCCGGTCAAGAGCTCGAACTTCTCGGAGCAGCTCTCGCACCGATACTCGTAGATGGGCAT
>JBGPEO010000033.1:0-21158 GCA_041482895.1 Candidatus Dormibacteraceae bacterium
GCGATCAGTAGGTCCCATCCTTATCGCCGCTCTGCGCGCAGGGCTAGGGTGAGGGGCTTAAACTTCGACCAGCGAGGACTCTGACCGCCTCCGGCAGCTCCGTCAGGTTGGCCACGACTGCATCCGCCAGCGACGGGTCGTCCTTCTCTCCCTGCCGGTTGACCCAGATCCGCGAGATGCCGAGCTCGCTGGTCGGCCTGATGTCGTGGAAGTAGCTCTGCGCGACGTGGATCCAGACATCCGCCGACGCCCCGAACGTCGACTGGAAAAGCAAGAAGTGCGCCGGGTTCGGTTTGTAGGCCGACACATCCTCGGCGGTGACGACCGCGTCGAACGGCACCGGAAGCCGGCGCTGCGTCAGGGCGATGATGTCGCGGTCGCAGTTGGTCAGGAGCGCGAACTTCCAGCCTTCCTTGCGCAGCGCGCCCAGCGCGGGCCCGACGTCGGCGAAGGGCGGCCAGTAGGGAATCGTCGAGACGAGCGCCGTCGCGTCGTCCGCCTTCAGGTCGAGAGAAAGGCGCCGCGCGACTCGCCGGGTGGTCTCGGTAAGGACCGCCCGGTAGCGGTGGAACGACCCTTCGCTTTCGACCTCCGCCTCAATGGGTGCATATGAGTCGAGGAAGGCCGGACCGTGCCCCGGGAAAAGCAGCTCCCCGGTGGTCCGGATGCCATGGCGCCAGTCGATCAGAGTGCCGAAGCAGTCAAAGGTCAACCAGCGCCCGGACATCGCGTGTATTAGTGGCCGGGCGCTCGGTAGCCGAGCCCGGCGGACTTTTTGGCCGCCTGGTCCACCTCATCGGTGGTGAGCAGGACGGTTGTCTTGTAGTGCGCGAGGGCGCCTGTAGTGCCCACGGCCAGCGCTAACGCTGCCGCCGAAACGTTGTCCGGGGCTTCGACGATCACGTACACATCGCTTGTGCCGAAGCCGTAGTACATCGACTCGATGCGACCGCCCAACGCTTTGGCCGCCGCTTCAACTGCCGCCCGCCGGCCGCTGCCGCCATCCTTGACCAGGCCCTTAAGGCCCTCATGTGAGTACGCGGCTTCGATCAAATACTTGGCCATCGCTCTTGCCCTCCTGAACTAACCGGTTGACTGCGCCCGGGATCCTAGCCGGACTTCGGCATGTACTCCGCGATCGCGTGCGCGAGCTGCTGAATGGACATGGACTGCAGCCAGACGCGCCCTGGTCCGGTCAGCGCGGCCAGGAAAATACCAGAGCCGAACAGCGCGTTCTGGATGCCCTGCACCGTCGTGATGCTGAACTGGACCGACTCCTCGTACATACCCACGTGCCCAGGATGCACCCGCAGCGTATTGCCCGGCTGCAGGTCGTAGACCACAACCTCACCGTTGAGCGCCACCCACGCCTGCCCCTGTCCCTGCAGGCGCTGCATGCGGAACCCCGCGCCGCCGAAGATCCCGGCGCCCAACTTCTGCTGGAACCCAATCGAGAACTGGACCCCGATCGTCCCGCACATGAAACCGTGGCGGTGCACCAGGTATCCCTTGCCCGGCGCGATCTCCAGCGGCAAGACCTGACCCGGCAGCTTGGCGGCGAAGGCCAGCAGGCCAGGCCCGCCCACCGCTGTGTACTCGGTCATGAACAGCGTGCCCCCGGCCACTGCACGGCCGAGCGCGCCCATGAACCCACCTTGCTGGCCGCCGGCCGAAGTGGAGGTCTGCATCTGGATCGCCATCGACATCCACGAAAGCTCGCCCGATTCGGCGAAGACTTTGTCGTTGGGCTGCATGTTCAGCTCGAGCACGGGCATCACGGTGCCGACGATCTTGGATTCCATCTTCCCTCTCAGTTGAATGCCGACCGCGTCGGAGTAATTATCCCCCGGGGGCGGACAAGAACCCCCTCCCCCCGTTCAGGGGGGAGGGGGTCGGGGAGCAATCAGTAAGTCCCATCCTCATCGCCGCTTTGCGCGCAGGGGCAGACAACTCGACAACTCCTAACTGAAATGCACGTGCGCGTCGATCGTGCGCCGCCTGGCTGCCCGCGGACTCGGGTTCCTCGAGCACGAATCGCAGATCCCGACCACGAGGACCTCCGTCCGCAGCGGCTTGAAGTGATGACCCTCCTGCAGGTGTGACTCCAGCTCGCTGACCAGCTCTTCCTGGATGTGAAGCACTCCCCCGCAAACCTGGCAAACCGCGTGGTGATGATCGCCGCTGGCCAGCTCGTAGTACGTCGCGCCCTCGCCCAGGTGGGCCGCATAGACAGACCCCGACGCCGTCAGGGCGTCGAGCGCCCGGTACACCGTGCTGCGCGGGAACTGGGGCCTGGAGCTGTGCAGCTCCGCCGTGATCTCCTCCGCCGTGCAGTGGCCGCCCAAAGCGACGATCGCGTTGTAGACCTCGGTCCGCTGCGCCGTCCGGCGCATCCCAGGCGCGAGCAAACTATGAGGCGCCCTGCGCGCGCCCGGCGAGCGGAATCACCCGCAGGGAACGGTCGGCCTTGGTGAGCAAACGGCAGCCCGACCGCTCGACCACGACGTCGTCTTCGATCCGCACGCCGCCCCACCCGGGGATGTAGATCCCCGGCTCGATGGTGAACACCATGCCGGCCTCGAGAACGGTTGCCGAGCCAGGGTCGAGGCTCGGGTCTTCGTGAGCTTCGAGGCCGAGACCGTGTCCGATGCGGTGGAAGAACAGGTCGCCCATGCCGGCCGCGTCGATCAGCTGCCGGGCCGCCGCGTCGACCGAGCCGGTCGTCGTTCCGGCGCGCACCGCCGCGATCGCCGCGTCATGCGCCGCCAGCACCAGGCCGTGAATCTCTTTGTGACGATCGGTTGGCTCGCCCATCACCGCCATGCGCGTGGTGTCAGCGCGATAGCCGTCGAACGCCCCGCCGAAATCGAGGAGGACGAAGTCGCCCTCGGCCAGCTTGCGACTCGTTGGACGCATGTGTGGCAGCGCCGAGTTGGGGCCTGATTGCACGAGGCTTTCGAAAGAGAGCGTTCCGCCGTGCTCGCCAATGGCCGCGCCGATGATGACGGACACCTCGAGCTCGGTCTGACCCGGGCGGAGGACGCCAAGGACATGGTCACTGACCGCGTCTGTGATCGACCCGGCGCGAGCGAGCTTGTCGATCTCCTCCTGGTTCTTGATCCGGCGCAGCCGCCGGATCTCCGGGCTCGCGTCCACCATCTCGCGGGCCGCGGTCCGGGCGAGCAGCACCTCCGCGGCCTGAACAGTCAGGTGCTCCTTCTCGACGCCGACCTCGGCGCAGCCCTCGAGCGCCGCGCGCACCAGCGCGTATCCATCTTCGCCGTCGCGCCAAGACACGATTTCAGCCTGGTCGGCATCGCGGCTCGCCTTCTCGCGCTCGATCGCCGGCACGATGAGGGTCGCGCGATCCGGCCGCACGGTCAGCGCTATCAACCGTTCGAACGGCTCTGCATGGAACCCGGTGAGGTAAGCGATCGAAACCGGCTTCGTGATGTAGGCCGCGTCCAGGTTATGCCGCGCCATCCACGCGCGCAGATCCTGGAGCGGCGTGGTCGTAGTCGCGCTACTCAATGCCGACGATTCGCACGCTGTAGGACCCGTTGGGCGTCTTGATCTCGACCTCTTCGCCGACGCGATGCCCGATCAGCGCCTTGCCCAGCGCCGACTCGTAGCTGACCCTTCCCGCCTTGGGGTCGGCCTCGGCGGGCCCGACGATCCGGTAGGTCTCCTGATCGGCGCCGTCTTCGCTGAAGTGAACCGTGCTGCCCATGTCGACCACGCCAGTCCTGGGTTTGGTCTCGATCAGGACGTGGTTCTTGACGATCGCCTCGAGCTCGTTGATCCGCGCCTCCATCATTCCCTGCTCGTTCTTGGCCGCGTGGTACTCGAAGTTCTCGGAAAGATCTCCAAACTCCCTCGCCGCTTTGATCTTCGCCACGATGTTCGGGCGCCTGACGGTGGTCAGCTCGTGGAGCTCTTTCTTCACGGTCTCGAGCCCCTCCGGCGTGATGTGGACGTCGTTTGTCATCAATTGGAGTCTAACCATGGTGACGGCGACCGGCTTCACCTCACCACACCGGGGGGCAATCAGTAGGTCCCATCCTCATCGCCGCTTTGCGCGCAGGTCGGCCCCGCCGCAGGCGCGGCCGGGAGAGGGGACGGAGCTTCTATATTGTCCCGAGCGATGAGACGGTTGCTGCTGACCGTGGGGATGCTGCTCATGGGCATGGCCCTGGTGGGCGGCGCCGCGGTTTCGCTCGTGGGGACCTCGCTTCTGCCGCTCGACCAGGAGGTCGGCACCCACGCCTCGGCGGCCGGCGCGGTGCTGGGCATCGGACTGATGGCCGCCGCGTTCAATCCCGCCGGCAACATCGGCTGGGTTCGGGCGGGGATCCTCTACGGGTTTGTGGTGCTCGCGTTCGAGGCGGGCTCCTACTACCTGTGGCACGCCCCGTTCCACATCGGTCCGGTCTTTTTCGGGCTGGCTTTCAGCCTGCTGCTGATCGCCACCTACCCGGAGCGGAGGCAGCTGGTACCGCCCGCCCCTGACCGCAAGGGTTCCGCGGCGCGACAGATGCCCGCGGCGGTCACAAAGGCCGCCGCCATCACGGACGCCAAGCCGACCAGCGGCGACACCGAAGCGGCGAAGAAGGAAGAGGACTAGGTCTTCGGGACGAGCGCCTGGACCTCGGTCATCATCCGCCGCTGCAGCAAGAACGACACGCCGTAAACCGCGGCGCCCAGCGCAGTCCCCGCCAGCACCGCCAGCACGGCGTGGAGCGGCGACGGCGAAATCGGCGCCAATGCGACGGCGTCGTCGCCGATAACAGCTCCAAGGGTCAACGCCAGCGGCGTCACCAGCGGCAGCAGCTGCAACCGCCTCATGACGGGCGGCACCGGCGGCTCGACGCGGCCGACCATGCGCTGCCCCATCACGCCGACCGAGCGGACGTGCCGGAGGTTCGGAGTCACCGTAAGGACAACGTTGACCTGGTTGCCCGGCACCTGTTTGAGGCGGGCGGGCGCCACGAGGTACTGCTCGACCCCGCCACGCGTCTGGACCATCATCATCCCGAGCCCGATCGACGTGCTGACCGAGCTCGCGCCGACAAGCTGGCCCTGTACGAGCCTCGCCTCAGCTTTGCGATCCCGCAGCGCGAGCCTGAAACCGGGCGCGATGAAGCTGGCGAGCAGCGCGATTGGCAGCAGCCACGCCAGCGCGGCGGCGACCGCGTCCGGCCATCCGTAAGCCGGCGGAACAAAGACCAGGATCAAGGCGATCGCGATCACGCACGCCACAGCCACCGCGACCGCGATGTAGCCCATCCGGATCACAAAATCGGGCGCGTAACCCTGCAGCATGCCGCCTGCCTGGACATACCGCTCGCGTTGCTTGCGGGTCTGTCCCGGGGTGGTCGCGGTGGCCGCTTTCGGCTGCACCTGCCGCATCTGCTGACGAACCTGCCTGACCTGCTTCTTGCCCACTCGTAGCGGAGTGTATCGGGCCCGGGATCGGCGATGCGCCCTGCACCGGCCCGGGTTTGGGCCGGAGTCGAGCTACGACGACCGGTAAGTTGGGTCGACCGCGGGCACCAGCACGTGCTTGACGTACGTCATGCCGTTCACCGTGAACGTGCCCGAGAACAGGATGGAGGGCTCGTAGAAGCTGTGATCGCCCGCCGCCACCAGGGAGTAGACGAGCTCCGCGCTGGTCAGCGTCGCGGTCGGCACGCCCGCAGCCCCATCGCTCACCGGAGTTGACGCGAGAGCTGACCGAACGGCCTGGTCGGCCGAGATGATGGGGTACTGCGCGGAGTCGATGCTCAGCGGCAGGGGCCCGGTGGCCGAGATGGGCCGGACGCCGTTCAGGTCGACCTCGAGCCCGTACCGCTTACCGCTGCCGTCGACCAGGTAGGCGTAGCCGTAACCGGTCACACCGAACTGCCGGTCCAGCGACACCTTCGACACGTCCCCCGACACGACGACGTTCGACGTGTACTGCCACGAAGGGGCGAGGCTGCGCTCGGCCAGGAAGACGAGCGCGACGTCCACCGGTCCGCCCGCGGCGTCGATCGAGGCCGACGACGTGATCGGAAGAACGGTATAGGTGGGTTCACGGGCCGGCGACTGGACCGTCCCGCGAACTCGCACGCTGAAATCGGTCGTCTGGTACGAGCCCAGGTAACCGGCGGGCCGCGACACCAGCACCGCGCCAAGAGCTGTCGCGAATTGGTCCGCGGTGTTGGTCGACGGCTCGTGGTAGCGAAACACCGGTGCGGAGCTGATGGTCAGGTCGAGCTTGCCCGTCCAGGTGAGCGCGACCTGGCCTGCGTAGTCGGCGGCAGGCGATGCCGGCTGGGCTACCCCGGGCGCTGACGCCTTGGTCGGAGTGGCCGTGAACCTGGGCGATGGCAGCTGCCCAAAAGCGCCGGGTGAGCTGAGCGACGCGGGCTGGGCGACGGATTCCCTGGGCGGGGCGCCGGGTTCCCTGTTGAGACTGGCCGACGTGGCTCCGCCACCACCTCGGCCGACGCCGCTGTACACCAGGACGCTCGCGCCGAGCACCACCACCAGCAGGGCCGCGACCGCGGCCATCGGGACGGCCGGCACCTCGCGGATGCCCTGGACGAGGCCCAGCCACGCATCGCGCAGACGTGTTCCGGCCGGCCTACGAGCCTGCATGCGGGTCCACAGCTCGTCCTCGAAACCCGCGCGCGGCCGCGTCGTCTCGAAGGCATCGTCGAGCTGCCGCTGCAGCGCTTCGAGCTCGAGGTCTTCTGGCTCGCTCACACGGTCTCCTTTTCCACTGCTTCCTTCAGCGCCTTGACGGCGCGGTGGTAGAGCATCTTGGCCGCATCCTCCGTGCACTTGAGCAAGACGCCCACCTCTTCGAAGCTCAGACCGGAATGACGCAGGGAGATGGCCTCGCGCTGCCTCTCGGGCAGCTGCGCGACGCGCGCAAGCAAGGCGCGGTACTGGATCCGCTCCTCCGCCACGCCCGACGGATCCTCCTCGGCAATCGGCTGATGCTCGATCGTCCGGCGCAGGCGTTCTCGCCTTCCGTGGGCGCGGAAATGATCCAGGGTCGCGTTGCGAGCGATCCGGAAGAGCCACGCGGCCGGCGTGGTGTTGCGCGCCTCGAATCTCGCGTAGGCCTGGTACGCGTTCATGAAGACCTGGGCCGTGATGTCCTCCGCGTCGGCCGAGGTCCCGACCTGGGCCCGGACATAGGCGTAGATCCGGCCCAGGTAGGCGCGGTATAGATCCTCGAAGGGCGGCCGGTCGGCGACCACAGCCGGCTCATGGTATTCGTGCGCTCCATTATTTGAGGCAACGCCACGAACATCGGAGGTGTAACGACGACTTACTTATCTCCCTTCCCCCGCAGGGGGGAGGTGGCGCAAAGCGCCGGATGGGGGGAGTCCCAAGCCTTTTGGGGAGCCTAAGTCCTTAGAGCGGCGCCGACCTCGACTGGCCGGTTGGTGAAGATCGAGTCGGGCTTGCAGTACTTGCACCAGGCGATGGCCGCCGCGTCATCCACCGGCCACACCGCCACCGCTCCACCAGCAGCATGAATTTCCTTGACCACCTGCGGATCCGTCGCGCCCCAATGGGGTGAATAGACGTCCGCGCCCGATTCCTTCAACATGCGCGCGGGTTCGATCGGCCGAGCGCCTTCGAGGATTCCGAGCTGGAGCCTGGGCTCCATGGAGCGCAGCACGCGGATCGAAGGATGGTGAAAGGAGACGACCGCGCAATCCTCCACTGCTCCGAGCTGCCGAAGCATGGCAACCAGCTTGTCTTCGAGCCCGGGGTAGTGGATCGGCATCTGCTTGATCTCGATCACGAGCCCGACCTTGCCGATCGCGAGCTCGACGACCTCCTGGAGCAGCGGAATACGTTCCCCGTGTCCGGCATCGAGGCGCCGAAGCTCCGCCGCCGTGCGCTCGCCGACGAGCCCGCTGCCGTTGGTCGTGCGATCGAGGGTGTGGTCGTGAATCACCACCAGCCGGCCGTCGGACGAAAGGTGGACATCGCATTCGATCAGGTCGCAGCCGGCCGCGATGGCGGACCGGAACGAACGCATCGTGTTCTCGGGGTGTTCCGCCGGATTGCCCCGATGACCACCCAGGAGCGGCCTACCTTCGTCGTGCGCAGCCTCGTAGCGATCGCGTATCGATTCAGTCAAGCGCCGGTCAGTCTAACTGCGCCCGGGACCCAATCTGGTGTACAGCGATCGCTTAGTGATGGTCGCCGAATTGTTTCCAATCCCTGACAAAGCGTGCGTCCTCTGTTGTCTATAGTGCTGGAGTGAGCCCGGGCCGCCCACAGACCATCGGAGAGGTACGCGCGAGCGGGCACAAGCGCGAGACCGTGAAGCAGGAAATGCGCCGCAATCTCCTGACTCGTCTTCGCTCTGGCGAGACGCTGCTCGAGGGGATCGTGGGCTACGACGACACGGTGCTGCCGCAGCTGTCGAACGCCGTGATCTCGGGTCACGACGTGATCCTGCTCGGCGAACGCGGCCAGGCGAAGAGCCGCATCATGCGCTCGCTCGTGTCCCTGCTCGATCCGGAGGTGCCGGGGATCGCGGGATGCGAGGTCAACGACCACCCTTATGCGCCGATCTGTCGCCGCTGCCTCGACCTGGTCGCCAAAGACGGCGACAACGTCGAGGTCGAGTGGATCGAACGCGACCGCCGCTACGGCGAGAAGCTGGCGACGCCGGACATCTCGATCGCCGACCTCATCGGCGAGGTGGACCCCATCAAGGTGGCCGAGGGCCGCTACCTCGCGGACGAGCTCACGATCCACTACGGTCTGCTGCCGCGGACCAATCGCGGCATCTTCGGCATCAACGAGCTGCCGGACCTCGCGGAGCGCATCCAGGTCGGACTCCTCAACATCATGGAAGAGAAAGACGTGCAGATTCGCGGCTATCGCGTGCGTCTCCCGCTCGACCTTTTCGTCATCGCCAGCGCCAACCCCGAGGACTACACGTCTCGCGGCCGCATCATCACGCCGCTCAAGGACCGCTTCGGCTCGCAGGTGCGCACTCACTACCCGCTGAGCATCGGCGAAGAGATGCAGATCATGGAAGCGGAGAAGCATCCCGTCCCCGAAGACTTCGAGCTGATCTTCCCTTCCTTTATGAAAGAGATCGTCGCCGAGCTGACACACCTCGCGCGCCGCAGCCCGCACATCTCCCAGTCGTCGGGCGTCTCGGTGCGCATGTCCATCGCCAACTTCGAGAACCTCGCGAGCAACGCGGTGCGTCGAGCCGCGCGTATAGGTGAAGCGCTCGCAGTACCTCGCATCACAGACCTTGCGTTTCTCGCCTCGTCCACCGCGGGCCGCCTGGAGATCGAAGCTCTCGACGAAGGCAAAGAGGAGCAGGTGCTCTCGCGCCTCGAGCGTGGTGCCGTCAGCGCGGTGTTCAGCCGGCACTTCTCGGCCTCGCAGTTCGACGGCGTCGTCTCGAAGTTCGAAGAGGGCACGATGCTCGAGGTCGGTGAGGCAATCCCCGCGCGCACTTACACGCGCGCGTTCGGCGACCTGCCCGAGCTGGCGACGGCGCTGAAGAAGCTCAGCCTTCCTGATCGTCCAGAGGTTCGCGCCTCGGTGATCGAGTTCCTGCTCGAAGGCCTACACCTGAACAAGCGCCTGAACAAAGACGAAGTCGACGGGAAAGCGATCTACCGGAGGTAACCCAGCGGGAGGCCTAAGTGCCAGGGCATCGAAATGAAGTTGATTCACAGCTGGGAGGCCAGGCGTAAGGAAGATTTCGAACGCCGCCGGATCAGGAAAGCTTCTGGCCCGAAATGCGACCATCCGTGCCCAGTTGGCCGTATCCATTCCCGAGATGCGCCCAAATGGGCCCGAATGGCAGGAACCCGGATGGAATCCGCAGCGATGCAGTCGATGACGGGCCCGCCTACCGCTGACTCGCGTAGATCCACGTGAACCCGATCACCAGGGCGACCACCATCAGGAAGAAGAGCAGCTCGACCCGAATCGCGATCCCGACCAATCGCCGCGCGCGCCGCGTCCGAGCGCCGCATCGCTCGCAGTAGGCGGCGTTCGGAACCAGCGACGCGCCGCACTTGTCGCACGCTGCCTGCATTTGGGCCATCTGTTCAAAGGCTACATACTCAGGAGACATGGATCTCGAAGAGGAAATGTCCCCCGCCGACGTGGTCCTGCTCATGAGCTCGGTCCCCGAGCGCATCGGCGACATGATCTATGGCCTGGACGAGCCCCGGCTCAGGTATCGCCACGGCCCGGCCTTTCCGACCCTCGGCGGCCTGCTCGGCCACCTGATCGACTCAGGATCCAAGGTGGACGCCCTCCTGAGGCATGCGCATCTCGACGGCGTGGCAACGGCGGATGTTCGCGCCACCATCGACCCGGGTCACGAGGAAGAGCTCACCCGTCCCCTGCAAGAAGCCCTCGAGGACTTCGCCCGCATCCGGCGCAGGACGGTCGACCTCCTTCACGGCTGGGGTAAGACCGAGTGGGATCGGAAGCTCAAGGACCCGCGGGCCGGTGACATCAGCCTGCTGGAGGTCTGCCGGATGGTGGCCAAACACGAGATCGCCCACATCTCTCAGATCCGGAACCTGACCGTCCTGCTGCCCGAAACGCAGGAGCTGCGGCCTGCCCCTCCGCTGGTTCAGTAGGAACACAATCTTCCTCGTGTCCGACACGCCCGAAGCCACAACGCCGCCTGCCGATCGGCCCGCGAAGTCCGGCCGCCCTCGCCGCAAGCGGAAGTCGGGCCGCATCGAAGGCCGCGCCTCCCAGTTCTGGATGATCGTGAGCTCGCCCGAGAACTTCCGAAAGACGCGCGAGTACGGGTTCACGATCCAGGGCCTCAAAAGCCGCCACCGGCGCCGCGTCGAGACGATGCACGTCGGGGATCGGATGCTCTACTACGTGACCGGGCGGATGGCTTTCGCGGCCACCGTGACGGTCGCCTCGCCGATGTACGAGGACCACACTCCCATCTGGCGCTCGGCGCGACGCGATGAGGACTACCCATGGCGCGTCCACATCCGAGCGGACATCGTGCTCGACGACGCCGACTGGGTTCCCGCCAAGGAGCTGGCGTATCGCCTCGACTACGTGCGCAAGTGGCCGCCCGAACACTGGACGCTTGCTTTCCAGGGACACATCCACGCGCTGCCCCGCACCGACTTCACCATCCTCGAAGACGAGCTGGCGCGCAGTGCCCGGCAGAGGAAATCCCTGGCCGGCTGAGTGATAATTCCCTCTCCCCCTCGGGGAGCGATCAATTAGTCCCATCCTCAACGCCGCTTTGCGCGCAGGGCTAGGGTGAGGGGCTTAAATGCTTACGGGCCTCAAGCGGATCTACGGTTTCCACTTCCAGAACGAGCGCAGGGAGCGGCTGTTCCTGGCCTCGCTCGGTTTCCTGCTCACGTTCGCGATCGTGCGGGGGATCACCCACCTGATCAGGGCAGGCATCGGGCCCTTCCACAACGTCTCGAGCGGCGGCCTGCACATCCACCACCTGGTGTGGGGCATCCTCTTGCTCCTGGTCGTCGGGTACGTCTGGCTGATCGAAGAAGGCACGAACTCGAACCTGCTGTCGAGCGTCACCGCGATCGGCTACGGCGTCGGCGCCGCGCTGACCCTCGACGAGTTCGCGCTCTGGCTCAATCTCCAGGACGTGTACTGGACTGGGCCCGGGCGGGAGAGCATCGACGCGGTTGTGATCTTCGTAAGCCTGCTGTCGGTCGGAATCTGGGGCGGTCCGTTCCTCAGGGAAGTGACGCTGCTCGTGTTCCGGCGGCGAAAACCTTCCGCACCCTGATGTCACAAATCCGCCCCGGGCGGTGCTTGTCATTCAGTGGGCATGAATCTCGGGGTGAGACAAATGGCGACGGTCCGTCCTGACGACGAATCGTTCGAAGCCCTCTTCACCACGGAATACGCGCGGGTGGCCGGGATCGCGAACCGGGTCCTCATGGACCAGCACGAAGCAGAGGACGTCGCGCAGGAAGTCTTCATCGACTTCCACCGCCTCCACTCGGCGAACGCGCAGTACGCACCCGCCTGGCTGCACCGCGCGGCCGCGCACGCTGCGCTGAACCGCTTGCGTGGGTCTCGCCGCCGGCAGCGCCGCGAGGTGGCACAGGCCACAGACGTGACGGAAGCGAACGATCGAATCGTCGATCCGCAGAAGCAGTTCGAGGTCAACGAGGATCGCCGCCAGGTCCGCGAAGCGCTCGCCCGCCTCGCGCCCAAGCCCGCTGCGGTGCTAGTGCTCCGCGCCAGCGGCCTCAGCTACGCGGAGGTCGCCCAGGCACTCGGCGTCGGTATCGGTCAGGTCGGAACATTGTTGAGGCGCGCAGAAGCCGCTCTGCGCAAGGAGGTCACACGTGGCACATCTCTCTGAAGGAACTTTGCGCCGGATGGTTGACGATCCGGACGCTCACGGCGGCGCCGACAAGCGCCACCTCGAAACCTGCGCGGAGTGCCAGGCCCGGTACGGCACGGTGTCGAAGGACGCCCTCGCCATCTCGAGCCTGATGACGGCGCCGGAGCTCGAGGTCGACGTCGCATCCGCGTTCAATCGCGTGCGGTCGGCGCCGGCGGCGCAGCCCAGGTTTGGATTCCGCCTGCCGGTCATGCGCCCGGGCTCACGGCCGATGGTGCTCGCATTTGCAACGGTGGCTGCGGCCGCGGCGCTGCTCGTCACCGCCGTCGCCCAGGGTGGCGGCATCTTCGCGCCGGCGACCGTCACGCCCGTTCCTGTCAAGGTGGCGGACCTCCAGGCCCTGTCGCAGCTCAGCGCTTACGGCACCCTGACCTGGACCAAGCAGCCACAGCCGCAGGTCGTCACGAGCGCCGCCGAGGCGAAGTCGGTCTCAGGGCTGACGCCTCCGACGGTGGCCAGCCTGCCGAAGGGCGTCTCGTCGACCGTCACCTACGCCGCGACGACGCAGGGGGTCGCAGTGTTCACGTTCAGCGCCGCCCAGGCAGCCGCGGAAGCAGCGAAGACCGGCAAGCCATTGCCGAAGCTGCCTGCCGGAATCGATGGCGCCAAGCTCACCGTGAGCGTCGGCCCGGCCGTGGCGGAGATCTTCGGCAACCTCAACCAGGCGGGAGCCTCGGACCCAACCCAGGCCGGCATGCCACAGCTGATCGTCGCTAAGTCGGACGCACCGGTCGCAACGTCGACCCAGGTCACCGTGAAGCAGATGGAGGACTACCTCCTCGCGCAGCCCGGCATCTCGCCCGAGCTTTCTGCGGCCATCAAGGCAATCGGCGACCCCAGCACGACCCTTCCGATCCCTGTTCCCATCGAATTCGCAACTTCCTCGAAGGTGACCGTGCAGGGCGTCCAGGGCGTCGCCCTCGGCGACAACACCGGCGTCGGCGCCGGCGTGATCTGGATCAAGAACGGCGAGGTCTTCGGAGTGGCCGGCACCGTCAAGCTGGCCGACGCGCTCGACATCGCTAACCATTTGACCTGAGCAGGCGTTATAGCCTGCACCTCGTGACAGATGTAGAAGAAAAGATGGCAGCCGCTCCACCGGGGGCGGCTGCCGGTTCGCCCGCCATCCAGACGGTGAACCTCTCCAAGAGGTTCGGGCACACGGTCGCGCTCGCCGGGCTCTCGATGACCGTGCCGCGCGGCGAGGTCTTCGGTTTCCTCGGACCAAACGGCGCCGGCAAGACGACCTCGGTCAAGCTGCTGCTCGGACTACTCAAGCCCACCTCCGGCGAGGCCTGGCTGCTGGGCCGCCCGATCGGCGACCTGCAGACCCGACGCAGGATCGGCTACCTGCCCGAGCTCTTCCGCTACCAGGGCTGGCTTTCCGCCCGCGAGGTGCTCGCCCTTCACTGCGAGCTGGCGCCGCTGCCTCGCTCGAGCTGGAAGGACGAGATCACATCGGCCCTCGAGATGGTCGGCCTGACTGATCGCGCCGGTGATCGCGTGAGCACCTTTTCGAAAGGCATGCAGCAGAGGCTCGGACTGGCCGCGGCGCTGCTCGGCGAGCCCGAGCTTGTTTTCCTCGACGAGCCGACCTCAGCCCTCGACCCTGTCGGCCGCCATGACGTGCGCGAGATCATTCGCGGCCTCGCCTCGCGCGGCACCGCCGTATTTCTCAACTCGCACCTGCTGAGCGAGGTGGAGCAGGTGTGCGACCGCGTTGCGGTCGTGGACCACGGGCGCGTGATCGCCTCGGGCACGATGGACGAGCTGCTCAGCGGAACGGCGGTCAAGGTGCGCGTGACCGGACTCGATGACGCCGGCAAAGGCAAGCTCGCCGAATTTGGAAACATCGACGACGAGGGCTATCATCTGACCTTCACCAACCTCAAGCCCGATCGCGTGCCAGAGCTGGTGTCCGCGATCGTCGGCCTGGGCGGCCAGGTGTTCGAGGTGTCGCCCCGGCACCAGACGCTGGAAGACCGCTTCCTCCAGCTGCTCGAAGAGGAGGAGAAGTAATGCCTCCGATACTGGTCATCGCTCGCCTCACGGTGCAGGAGACCTCGCGCAGGCGGCTCATCCTCGCGCTGATCATCCTCACGCTCATCGTCGTCGGCTTCTCAGCCTGGGGCTTTCACAAGATCACAACGGTGACCAACTCCGCGGGCAACACCCTTCCGCCCGAGCAGGTCGCGCTGATCACCTCGCAGCTCCTGATCGTCGTCACCTTTATGTACAGCGGCGTGCTTGCGCTAAGTGCGGCGGTCGTCGCCGGGCCGCTCATCTCGAGCGAGGTCGAAAGCGGGCTGCTGCTGTCGATGCTCGCCCGGCCGTTGCGCCGCAGCGAGGTGGTGATCGGAAAGTGGCTGGGGCTGGGTGTGCTGGTCGCCATCTATGCCGCCGGATCCGCCTTCCTCGAGATCGCCGCGGTCGACTGGGCTACCGGGTATGTCCCACCTCATCCGGTTCAGCTGGTCCTCTACGTAGGGACTGAGGGGCTCGTGCTGCTTTCTCTCGGATTGGTGCTGTCGACCCGCCTCTCGGGCATCACGGGCGGGGTTATCGCACTCGTCGCCTGGCTCATGGGATGGATTGGAGGCGTGGTCGGAGACGTCGGCGCCGGTCTGCAGAACCAGGCGGTGGAAAACGTCGGCGTGATCAGCCACCTGATCCTCCCGACCGACCTGCTGTGGCGCGGCGCGATCTACGCGATGGAGCCGGACGCGTTCCTGGCCACGCTTCGGGCGGCGGGGACCGTCGGGCGAGCCAACCCCTTCGCTGCCGTCGACCCGCCTCCGCTGCCCTTCCTCGGTTGGGTGGTCGTGTGGTTCGCCCTGATGCTCGGCCTGAGCATCTGGAGCTTCAGAACCCGCGAGATCTAGGTTCGGCGCGGCTTCAGGCCGAGGAGTTTGAAAGCATCCTCCATCTGCTTGAGCTGCTCCGGCGTGGGCTGGAATTGTTGGCCGGGGCCTCCTGGTTGCGTGGCGCGGTGAAGCAGCCTCACTTGCTCGTTGGCAATCGCAAAGCCCAGCGCGACCAGCGGTGCCAGCTCCGTATCGCCGGCCATCTCCGGCGCAAGGGTCATCGCGCCTGGGTTCCCTCCGATGTGGAGCGACGCGGCCGCCGCGAGGGTGATCAGGCGCGGGCCGCCCGGAACGAAGATGGTGTACTCGCCGCCCATATCGCGCGTGGGCGCCCACGCCAATGTGCGCTGACTGGCGGTGTTGATCCAACCGGTGCACGTGATGATGCTTTCGGATACCAGCTCGAAGGCCGCGGCGCTCGCCGTCGCGCCAAGCTTCCAGACCACCGAGGACCGCTTGGGGCCCGTCAGGTCCATGTGCACCTGGTAGGTGCCTTCTCCCGATTCCATGATCGCGTCGAAGTGATCGTTCCGCTGCCACATCGTCTGCGCCTGCACGACAGGCTCGTCGCCAATGAAGAGCACGTAGCTTTGCTGAGCCTGGTCAGGAATGCCCGCGCTGCCAGGCTGAACCTGCCAGACGAGGTTCTGGCCCGTTAGCTCGGAGAGGGACCTCACCGCCTAGGGGTAGAGGCCTCTCTCGCGCGTCGCTCCAGCGACGCGTGCCACCGCGCGGCAGTAAGCCGCCATGCGCATGTCCAGCTTCTTTTCGAGCTTGGTCTTCAGCACCTCGGCGAACGCCCGGGAGAGGATCGCCTTCAGCTTCTGATTGACCTCGTGCTCGGACCAGAAGAAAGACTGCAGGTCCTGCACCCACTCGAAATAGGAAACCGTCACGCCGCCCGCGTTCGCGAGGATGTCCGGAACCACGAAGATGTCGCGCTCGCGAAAGATCGCGTCCGCCTCAGGGGTTGTCGGGCCGTTCGCGCCTTCGACGATGAGCTTCGCCTTGACGTCGCGCGCGTTGCGCGACGTGAGCTGGTTGCCGATCGCGGCGGGGACGAGCAGGTCGCAGTCGACGCCCAGCAGCTCCTGGTTGCCGATCTCCTGCGCGCCCGGGAATCCGTTCAACGTCTTCTCCCGCGCGCGGTACTCGAGCACCCGCTTGATCGAAAGCCCGAGGGGGTTGTAGATGCCGCCGTAGTCTTCCGACACCGCGACCACAGTGCAGCCGGATTCCTCGAGCAGCTTCGCGCTGATGCTCCCGACGTTGCCGAAGCCCTGCACCGCGACGCGAGTCTGGTGCGGCAGGCGGCCCAGGTGCTCGAGCGCCGCCATCGCGCAGATGGTCACGCCGCGACCGGTGGCTTCGACTCGGCCCAGCGAGCCCCCGACCTCGATCGGCTTGCCCGTCACCGACGCAGGGACCGAGTAGCCGAGGTGCATCGAAAGCGTGTCCATGATCCAGGCCATGGTCTGGCCGTTGGTGTTGACATCGGGCGCGGGGATGTCCCGGTCGGCGCCGATGAGGATCGAGATCTCGGTCGCGAAGCGGCGCGTCATGTGCTCGAGCTCGTTGAGCGAGAGCTCGCGCGGGTCGACGATGATGCCGCCCTTGGAGCCGCCAAACGGGATGTTGACGACGGCGCACTTCCACGTCATCCACATCGAAAGGGCCTTGACCTCGTTCAGCGACACGCCCGGGTGGTACCGGATGCCTCCCTTGGCCGGTCCGCGATTGATGTTGTGCTGGACGCGGTAGCCTGTGAAGACACGCAGGTGGCCGTTGTCCATCCTGACCGGGAAGTTGCACGTGAACTCGCGCTGGACCTCACGCAGGACCTCGCGCAGCCAGGGTTCGAGCTTGATGATCTCTGCTGCTTCGTCGAACTGCGATTGGGCGGTTCGCCATTCGTCAGCCTCAACCACCGGCTTGACTTCAGTGCTGCTCATAACGCTTCAGTGCTGCTCCCGATTTATTTGAATGTGGGGGGACTCCCCCCCAACGGCCGCCTCACCGAACTGGGACTGGGCGGTTCGCCACTCGCCGGCTTCGACGGCGGGCTTCAGCTGGGCTGCACTCACATCAATACAGATGATCGCGGATATTCCGCGGCAGGATCACAAATAACGTTGACGCAGGCGGGAAGCCCCGACTTGAACGCGCGTTCGAGGGCGGGCCGGATCTCGCCTGGACTGTCCACGAGCTCACCGTACCCTCCCAGCGCCTCGACCACCTTGTCGTAGCGGGTCCGGTCCCCCAGGTCGGCCGCGATGCTCACCCCGAGCATGCTCAGCATCGGGTGCTTCTCGAGCGCCCAGATGCCGTTGTTGCCGACGACACAGACGACCGGGATGTTGTGGCGGACCATGGTGTCGAACTCCATCGCCGAAAAGCCGAAAGCCCCGTCGCCTGACAGCAGCACCACCTGCCGGTTTGGGTGGGCGAGCTTGGCGGCCATCGCATATCCCGGCCCCGAGCCCAGCGCCCCGAACGGTCCGGGGTCGATCCAGAGGCCGGGCCTGACGCGCTCGATGAGCCGGCCCGCGAACGAGACGAAGTCTCCGCCGTCACCGACCACGATCGCGTCCTCGTCGATGAAGGCATCGACCTCGGCGATCAGCCGGGCAGGATGGACAGGCGACGAGTCGGACCGCGTCATTACCTCGTCCCGGCGGCGGGATGCAGCATCGGCTTCGCGAAGTTTCTCGAGCCACTCGGCACGTTCGTGCGTGCCGCGGACGGCCGCGACCAGCGCAGTCAGCGCCGCCTTGACATCGCCGTAGATCGCGACCTCTGCCGGTCGCGGCTTGCGGTAGTCATCCGCGTCGATGTAGATGAGGCGGGCGTCCTCCGCGAACACCGGCGGCTGCCCATAGTTGAGCCGGAAATCGAGCAGCGCTCCGATCACGACGATCAGATCTGCTTCACCAAGGGCTGGGCCGCGCGCGCGCTGTACGAACAGAGGATGACCGGGTGGCAAAACGCCGCGGGCCATGCCATTGACGGTCAGTGGCAGGTGAGCCGTCTCGACCAGGTCCTTCATTTCGGCTTCGGCGTGCGCCCACCACACAGAGCCGCCGGCGATCACGGCCGGCCGCTCGGCCTCCCGAATCAGACGAGCGGCGCGTTCGATCAGGTCGGGATCCGGCGATGGGCCGAGATCGGCGGTCAGGTGCTCGGTGGCCTCGGGCACATCGGCCGCCCCCAACATGAAGGTGTCGAGAGGGACGTCCATGAAGGTCGGGCCGGTGCGCCGGCTCAGCGCGGTCCGCATGCACTCGGCGGCAAGGCCATAGGCCTCTTCCGCGGACTCGAGCGTGACGGCCTTCTTGGTCAGGCTGCGCACGACCTCGAGATGGTCCATCTCCTGCAAGGAGCCCATGCCCCACCGCGCTACCGGCGCGCGGCCGCCGATCACGAACATCGGGCTGTCGCCGGACTTTGCCTGGGCCAGCGCGGTGGTGGCATTGGTGACGCCGGGGCCCGCGGTGACGGCGGCGACACCGACCTGGCGAGTCACCTTCGCCCAACCCTCGGCGGCGAACGCGGCCGACTGCTCGTGCCGCACGTCGATGATCCGGATCCCGTGCTCGGTAGCGCCGGTCAGGATCGGCCAGATGTGGCCACCGTTGAGCGTGAAGAGATGGCTGACCCCTGCGCGCTTCAGCGCGAGGGCGACGAGCTCTCCGGTGTTGGCTGAATCCGACATCAATGGGCCGTGGCGAACGGCATCGCCGGCGTGTTGTACGCGGCCTCGGGCGCGCCCTCGCGGCCGATCACGATCACGCCACCGCGCGCCTTCAATGATTTCTGGAGCAGCATGACCGCTCCGTTCGCGACCTCCGCGGCGGTCATTCCGTGCTGGAGCTCGACCACCATCAGGCGGGCCAGTCCGAGGCGGATGAAGGCTTCTCCCTGGCCGGTGCCGCAGACAGCGCCAAACCGATCGTCGGCATAGAAGCCGGCGCCCGGAATCGGCGCATCTCCGATCCGGCCGGGCAGCTTGCCGTTGATGCCACCGGTGGAAACCGCGACGGCCAGATGCCCTTCTGCATCTCGCGCCACCGCGCCCACGGTGTCGGCGCCATGCAGGAGCGCCTGGCGCTTGCGATCCGTGATGAAGATCGATGGGTCGGCCATCTCGATCCCGTGCTCACGTGCAAAGCGTGACGCGCCGTCGCCCGCGAGGAGGACATGCCGGCCGTCACGCA
Organism: Candidatus Dormibacteraceae bacterium; assembly: GCA_041482895.1. Taxonomy (GTDB): domain Bacteria; phylum Chloroflexota; class Dormibacteria; order Dormibacterales; family Dormibacteraceae; genus Palsa-870. Next base: position 19,500 of record JBGPEO010000033.1, read on the forward strand.
TGACCTCGAGGGCGAGATCAATCGGATGGCGCACGTCTTTGAGGCCCGCCACGCCGCCCGCCCGCAGCTCGGCGCCTTCCATGACCCCGGCGTCCAGCTCCACGACGCCATCCAGGTTGAGGCACGCGCCGATGCCGGCGTTGAGCAAAGGCTCGTCTTCCATCAGCCGGACTGCGGCCAGTACCGCGGCCAGCGCTCCGGCGCCGATCTCAGACCAGCCGGCGTCGCGCGCCCGCTCGACAGCCGCCTGCCGGAGGGCTCGCTCCCCTTCGGGGACCGGACCGGCTCCGCCGTGGACGATCAGCGCCGGCCGCGTGGAGGCTATTGGGCCTGGTTCTGAGGCCAGCCTTCGCGGCGCTCGAGCATGCGGCGCTCCGCGATCCGCCGGTCGAATGGATAGACTCCGCGCCGGCCGGCCGTCGCCCGCTCGGGGTCACGCCTTTCCGCATACCGGCGCTCCATCCAGGCACGCCGGTCGCCGTTGCGGCGTTCGGGCCCGCGCGGCAGCAAAAGTTCGCTCACAACCACCACTCCTTCCTCCAAGACCGCCACTCCTTCCTCTCCTGACGACAAATGGAGCGTAACTATCTCACGGGATGATCGATTTTGGGGGTCCCCAGCGCGCTGAGCTTTTCATCAAGTCGGCGCTCCGAGTGGCGCCGTTCGAGCTCGTCGCCCGGTCCGAGGTCGACAAAACGGGCGTAACCGGCGAGGCGCGGATGGACCTCGGCGACTCGCCGGAACATTTCCTGCGCCACCCACCGGTAGTCGGGGTGGCCCTGCGGCGTGGTCCTTAGCTCGCACAGGTGATACACCTCCCGGAGGTTCACCCGGAAGTACCACCGGACGCGGAACGCCAGCGGGACTATGTACTGGGCGAGGGCCGGCCCGGCGTCACGCTCCAGGCTCGAGTGCGCGGCTGCGGCTGCCTCGACAGCGGCGGCGAACCGGTCGGCCATGCCGAGGCCCGCGAGGCCGGGCGGGAGGTCGTATCCCAGCGACGTTCCGAGCAGCTGCCGGTCCTGGGTCAGCATGCGGTGGCGATGCAGGTCGCGATAGGCGCCGAAGTTCGCGACGATCTCGAACGTGTACTGCGCATGCTCCAGCGCCCGCGGCGCTCGCTGCCGGCGGTTGGCCCGATCTCCCAGCAGCGCCTCCAGGACCTGAGCCGCGTCACCCGCCTGCTCTTCGATGCTCGCGTTCGAGTGCGGAAACAGCGCCGCGGCCACGACCTTGCGCTCCGCGTCGGGATCGAACTCGACGAGCCTTACTGATGGTGCGCCCTGCGCGCGCCCGGCGACGCTCGGCCCGGTCACGGGTTCGACGGCGCCCCGGCGGGCCATGGCCGCGGCGGTCTCCCGGAGCCTCGCCATCCGCTCAGCCGACGGGCGCCCGTAGCGGTCGTCCAGCGCCCTCTTGACGAAGGCGGGGATGACGAAGGCGAGCTCGCGATGCATGTCGGTGGCGAGGCGCCGGCATTCCGGCAGCTCGTTCGCCGCCAGCTTGGTGATGAGGTACTCGAAGGCCCGGCCGTTGCCGAAAAGGCCGAGGTTGGTCAGCGCGCCGGCGGGCAGCAGCCCGCGGAGGAGATCCAGCGCCTTGGCCCTGGTCGCCGACTTCCAGGCGCGGTCGGTCTCGCCTGGCTCGATCGGAAAGCGC
>JBGPEO010000034.1:0-20978 GCA_041482895.1 Candidatus Dormibacteraceae bacterium
ACCAAACAACGTGGAATCCGGCGTCGGCGAGCGCCTTCATCTCGAGCCAGGGTGTGGGTCCGAACGAGGAGTTGGGGCCGCCGTGGACGTCGATGACCATAGGGGCCTTGGTGCGACTTCCCTTTGCGGTCAGCAGCCATGTATCGATGCTGTGCCCATCTGGATGCTTGATGCTCACCCGCTCGATAGGGCTGTTGAAAGGCCCGAACCAGCGACTGCCGTCGGTCGTCAGCCGGCGCAGCCGGCCGTGCTCGACCGCGTACACGTCGGAGGGTTCGTCGGTGGAAGCGACGACGGCCGTCCGGCCACCTCCGGTGGCGATCGCGCAGCAGATGGCCTCGGGTTCGGCGAGCGCCTCCACCGTGCCGTCCAGGCCGAACCGGTACGGGTGACTGCAGCCCCGAGAGGAGACGAGCCCAAGAACATGCGCGTCGTCTTCCCACGTCACAGGAGGTGGACCGAAGTTGTCGGCATCCTGGAAATCGCCGTAGCTGGTGACGGAGATGTTGAGATTCCGGTCGGCTGCCAGGCGGCGCGCCTTCTGACCGTCGACGACGTGGAGCTCGATGTCCGCCCAACCCGCCAGATCGGGACGGCTGGTGCCCACAAAGGCGATCTGCTTCGAGGGCGACCAGGCCAGGTTGAACACGCAGCCGTCAAGGGAGGCGAGCCTCCTTGGATCGCCCTGTTCGGCCGGGATCGTCCACAGGGCGCCACGCTCCTCGAGGCCGGCGGTTTCGCCCAGGTCGGCGATGAAGGCGACGTGCTTTCCATCGGGTGACCAGGCTGCGCCTTCAACGTTGTAGGTGGGTGCGGTGACGCGCCGTGGTTTGCCGCCTTGTTGGTCAACGATCCACACGCTGGTGAACTCGTCCCTGATTCCAACGCCGTCAGCGCGCCATGTGTAGTCGCGGATGCGCCTTGCGGTGGGGTCGTCGGCATTGCCCACGACAAAGCGCTTCTCGCCGGAGGCGGCGAGGATGAGGAGTCGTCTTCCGTCGGGTGACCAATCGGCGGAGCCGACTCCGCCGGGAAGGTCGGTGAGCTGCCGCGGCTCGCCGCCGGTGAGCGGCATGACCCAGGCCTGCGGCTTCCCGGTCCGATCAGAGATGAACAGGAGTGAGCGGCCGTCGGGCGAAAAGCGAGGCCGGGTATCGCTTGCGATGGCGCTTGTGAGCTGCTCTGGCTTTCCTCCCTTGAATGTCGTCCGCCAGAGGCGCCTTGCGTACTTCCCGTTCTCCACCGTGCGTCTCACGTAGACGAGCGATTCACCGTCGGGCGCGACGGCAAGGGTCGAAATCACGACCTGTTTCAGCACGTCTGTGGGTTGGAAGCTTTCGTGGTCCTGGGTTTGCCCTTCCGCATCCTTACGTTCGAGCGTCTTCATGCTGCTAAGCATGAGCCGATCCAGACGAGGATTCGCCTATTGGGAGCCGCTCGTATCCATCGTGACGGTTGATGCGCCGCCATTGACCTCGACTCGGTAGGCATCGGTGGCATGGCCGTAGCCGCTGGTCTGCCACGTCTCATCGCCGACTCCGTGGTACTGCGTTCCGTCAGCAGTGAGGTTGACCGCCCCCGCCGAAACCTGCACGGACGCCTCGGTCCCCGCCGGCCGGTGCATCAGCACGGTGAGGTCGCCACCCTGGACCCTGATCGGCACTATGCCGGTGGGTGGCCCGAGAGTGATGACATCACGACTCGCTCCGGTACTGAGCGTGATCGAGCCCACCTTGAGGGTCGAGAGGTTGAGGGTGTCGTCGGCCGACCCAGTGTCCACGTTGATGTTCCAGATGACAGAGGAGCTGACCTCCAGCGTGAGCGCAAAGCTGCGGTCCGCAAAGAGCGCGAAGGTGTCGCTGTGAGAGATTTCGAGAATGCCGGTCGCGCGATCCAGACTCACCACGGGCTTTGGGCCCGAGTAATCGATGTGAGCTCGGTAAAGGTCCGTCCCGAGGGCGTCGCTGCTGTCGACCTTCAGTGTTGCAGCGCCCGCCGAGACAAGCAGAGTCGCGTGGTTCAGGCTGCCCACGGTGTCGGAAGTGTTGAGAGTCTGCGAGCCGACGGGAACCGGCCCGCGAACCGCAACATACGCGGCAGCACCGACCACAGCAACCAGCACTATCAACACGGCGGCGAGGTCGCGCGTCGCCCCCTGCCAGGCACCACGGCTGATGAACACCATTCCGATGACGACCAGGATCAACGGCCACAGGTCCGCCAGGCGGTAGAGGCGACCGCTGGAGATTGCGCCAAGGTTGACGCCCAGCGCCATCACCCCAAAGATGATCAGGATCCCCGGCCAGAAGAAACTGCGATAACGCATCACCACTCCTTGTTCTCCAGCTGCACTAGCCGGTGAATCGAGGTTGGGACTCAAATGTCGCAAGGCTATGTCGGAACTGCCGCGGCTTGACCTCGAAATCGTGGCAGTGCAAAACAGGTCGGTCGCGCCGGCAGTGGACGGTCGTCGCGTGTAGAGTCGAGTGAGGCGGCGGAACGGCTGACCATTTCGCCGCCCGACGTTCAGAGCTGCTGTGGTCGCCCTAAGGGCGGGAGCTTTCCGTAAGAGAACACGCTGAGCGCTACCGCGACAAGTAGAGGAGAAATCTGATGACTGACGATGAGCGGCCCCACACGACATTCGACTCCGGCCAGCCGGCCACGAGTGACGAGTACTCGCTCACCGTCGGACCGGCCGGGCCGATCCTGCTCCAGGACGCGTACGTCGTCCAGAAGATGCAGGCGTTCAACCGGGAGCGGGTGCCCGAGCGGGTCGTGCACGCCAAAGGCGGTGGCGCTCACGGCTTCTTCGAGGCTACCGAAGACGTTTCACAGTTTACGAAGGCGGTCCTTTTCCAGAAGGGCAAGAGGACCGAATCACTTGCGCGCTTCTCGACAGTCGCCGGCGAGCTGGGCTCCCCCGACACCGCTCGTGACCCACGCGGATTCGCGCTCAAGTTCTACACCGAGCACGGCAACTACGACATGGTCGGCAACAACACTCCCGTTTTCTTCATTCGCGACCCCTCGAAATTCTCCGACTTCATCCACTCGCAGAAGCGACGCGCCGACAACCACCTTCGCGATAACAACATGCAATGGGACTTCTGGACTCTGTCGCCGGAGTCGGCGCATCAGGTGACGATCCTGATGGGTGACCGCGGAATCCCTCGGAGTTGGCGGCACATGAATGGGTACTCGTCGCATACATACATGTGGATCAATGCCGGCGGGGAGAGGTTCTGGGTGAAGTACCACTTCAAGACTGACCAGGGTGTCGAGTTCTTCACGCAGAGCGAGGGCGCGGCGATTGCCGGTGAGAATCCAGACGCGCACATTCATGATCTCTGGACCTCGATAAAGAGAGGCGACTTCCCAACGTGGACCCTGAACGTGCAGATCATGCCGTTCGAAGACGCCGCCAACTACCGGTTCAACCCTTTCGACGTCACCAAGGTCTTGCCGCATGGGGACTATCCACTCATCAAGGTGGGCCGCTACGTGCTCGACCGCAACCCGGAGGACTACTTCGCCGAGATTGAACAGGCGGCGTTCGAGCCGAGCAATTTCATCCCGGGCATCGGGCCGTCGCCGGACCGCATGCTTCTCGGTCGGCTGTTCAGCTATCACGACACCCACCTGCACCGGGTGGGCGCCAACGCGCACCAGCTGCCTGTCAACTATCCGAAGCACGCCAAGGTCAACTCCTACAACAAGGACGGCGCCATGAGGTACCGCAACCCGGGCGATCCCGTCTACGCGCCGAACTCCGTTGGAGGACCCGCGGCCGCGCCGCAACTTTTCGGTCAGGACCCGGCCTGGGAGGTGACCGGCGAGATTGTGCGCGCCGCCCAAGCGCTGCACCGTGAGGACGACGACTTCGGGCAGGCTGGGACCATGGTGCGGGAGGTGCTCGACGATTCGGCGCGCGACCGGCTGGTCTCGAACATCGTGGGACACGTCAAGCAGGGTGTCGAGGAGCCCGTCCTGAGCCGCGTCTTTGACTACTGGCGCAACGTGGACCAGACGCTAGGCGATCGGGTGGAGGACGCGGTCATCGGGCGAATAGCCGCCAAAATCGGGTAGCAACCCGCGTGGCACCGGGCGTCACGTAGGTGACCTGGCGGAGTGGCGAACCCAGCATGGAGTTGTTCCTCCAATAATCCTTGAGACGTAGGAGGTCATCCAGGCACGAGGCGTGGCCAGGCGTCCCGATCACGGCGTGCCCTCCGGCCCTTGGCTCATGCCTGCAGCTGGCGCCTACTGGTTGCAGGAGGAAAATCATGCCAATAGCGACTCGTCCACAGAAACCCGGGGCAGACACTGCAACTGAGCTCGGCAGATCTCATGTCACAAGCGAGCGGGTGTGGCATGAGCTTGACAGAGCGTCGTTCGCGGTCATCGGTTACGGCACACCCGCGGGGGAGCCGAGGTCGAGCGGCGTCGTGTACAAGACAGTGGGCAAGCGGCTGTACATGGCCGTAGCGCCCAACAGCTGGAAGGCCAAGCACATCGCGGCCGGCGGTCGTGTCTCGGTCACCGTCCCGGTGCGCCGCGGCGGCATCCTTTCTCTCGTGCTGCCGATCCCCCCGGCGACCATCAGCTTCCACGCGGCCGCGGTCGTGCACCCGGCCGGTTCGGTGAAGGTCAGCTCACTCTCGAAGGAGCTCGAATCTCTTATGCCGCCCGGCAGGCGCAACGCGGCGGCCGTCGTCGAACTGGCCCCCACGGGAGAGTTCCTCGTTTATGGCGTGGGAGTTCCTCTGATGGACATGCGAAAGCCGGAGCTCGCGGGCGGAGTGGTCCCAATGATCGACTCGAATGGCAGCGTGAACAGTGGAGGTGTTTCAAGATGACCATCCAGGAAGGAGCCAGCCGTGTTCAAGACCAGGAGCCCGAAAAAAGGGCCAGGTCTTTACGGGTAAAGGTGGTGGACAACACCAAGGATGGCCGCCCCGCCGTCAACATCAAAGTGCCGGTCGGGCTGGTCAAACGGGGCATGAAGATGGCCCAGGCGTTTTCCCCGGAAATGAAAGCCGCCAACCTGGACTGGGACGCCATCAGCGCCATGATCGACGAAGGCGCGTTGGGAAAGATCGTGGACGTGGAAGACGAAGCGCAACACAAGACAGTTGAGGTCTGGGTCGAATGAAAATACCCGTGGGCGGCCAGCCGGTGTTCTAGCCCGGCAGTTCGCCCAGGATGACCGTCACGAGGACCTGGGAGCCGTCGGACCGCCGCAACTGCACCTTGACCGACTGGCCCGGCTGAAGGCGCGAAAGGGCTGATGCCAGCGCCGGTTGGTCGGGCACCGCGCGCCCGTCGATCGAGGTGATGACGTCCTCAGCCTTCAACCCGGCCTTGTCCGCGGGTCCGCCGGGGACTACCGAGTAGATCGAGACGCCCTGCCCATTGGGGACGCCGGCCGCCTGGACACCGATGTACGCACGGTGGCTGTTCGTAACCCGACCGTTCTGGATCAGCTGCGCAGCAATGTCTCTGGCCACATTGCTGGGAATCGCGAAACCGATTCCGGGGGCGGTCCCGCCCACCTGGGGATCCTGAGCCGCCAGTGTTGGTATGCCGATCACCTCTCCATTCAGGTTGACGAGGGCACCACCGGAGTTGCCTGGATTGATGTCGGCGCTTGTCTGAATCAAGGGTGGCAGAGCGACGCCATTGGGTTCGGTCACCTCGCGCCCGAGTGCTGAAACGATGCCCTCGGTCACCGAGCTTTGAAGCCCGAGCGGGCTGCCGACGGCCATCACGATGCTCCCGACGCGCAGCTGGTCGGAGTCGCCAAACACCGCCGGCCGCAGATCCGGCGCGCCGATGCGGATGACCGCCAGGTCGTCGGGTACAAATGCGCCAACAAGCGTGCCGTCGTAGGACTTTCCAGTCGCGAGGAAGACGCGAAAGGCCGTGAACCCCGCCACCACGTGGGCATTGGTGATGATGTTGCCCTTCGTGTCAACGATGACGCCGGAGCCCAGGCCGCTTTCGGTCTGGATCACCACGACGGATTGGCTCACCCGGCTGATGACGGATATGAACTGATCTTCGAGGGCCGTCGCATCGCCGCCGGCCGGCTGGTTCGCATTTGGGGTCGCCAGCGCCGATGTAGGCGCCGATGCTCCGCTTACGCAAGAGGCAAGGGCAATCGCGGCGACAGAACCTGCCAGCCAGTACTGGATGCCGGCTGACCTAATGTGAATCCTCAATGTTCGATCCACGAGCAGAGTGACTTTTCCACCATCGGGGTTTCTGCGCACAAACGTCGCATCGGGTGAACCGAGTCTCCAGAGTCGAAGGCCTCTGCCTCAGAGGGGCTTCCGACCGGTGAGGGCGTTTAGGGCGACAGTGTCCGTGGGGCTGGGTCCTCGCCCTATGGTCACACAGCCGGCCAGACCGCGCCGCGCAGCAGCTCGCGTCGCGATTTGAGGCCCAGTTTCGCTCGGACGTTGGCGGCATGAGTCTCGACCGTACGGCGCCCGATTCCGAGCATCGTCGCAATCTCGCGATCCATGTAGCCGGTCGCCAAGAGCCTGGCGACCTCTGTCTCACGCGCGGTCAGCTGCTGTGGCGATCCGCGGTCGGTTCGCCGGCGGTCGAGGACTCGGGAATCCGCCGGCCGGAAGCCGCCGCGTCCGTCTCCTTTGCAGACCGTGATCTGGCCGCTGGAAACGTCCAGGACGGCTAGATCGAGCTTGCCATCGCCATCAAAGTCGGCGTTGACCAGGGCCACGGGCCCGTCACTCGTGAACACGACCGTTCTCGGATCCGCGGCACCGTTCCGCGAGGGTTCGTCGATCGATTTGCGCATGCTTTCCCCCACTCATTTCTGAGCAGAGGTCTTGCCACAGGCCGGCCTGCGGCCGCTTCCGGGTTAAACCCCGCTCGCGCGGGTCCCAGTCGAAAGCGGCCTCCGGGCTACTCCCCTCGTGTTCGCCTAGAGGTTACCACCGCCGTCCCATACCAGAGCACGCAAAGATCCGTACTGATTACGGAGGCGATCGGACGCAGCGCAGGCTAGGCTGATCGATGAGCGCGGGGAAGTTTCCGGTGACTGACTGTGTGCCGGCCGTCGGACACACCACGGCCGCGAAAGGAGGTTCTTCTCGTGACGGCTGCAACCATGGAAAGGGGCGCTCGCTCGGGGACGCCGCTAGCCCTGGCGGTCGAGCGAGAGCGCATCGCTCAGGAACTCAATCGATACACCGTCCACCGGCTATTTGGCATAGGGCTCAAGCTGCAGGCGCTCTCCGCCAGGGCTCCGAATGCTGCGATTTCCGATCAGCTGGACGATTGCGTGCGCGAGCTGGACATCGCGATTTCGGACCTTCGGGCGCACATCTTCAACCTGGGCCCTGGGAGGGTCTAAGCCCTCGTCCCCTTCGACGGAGCGTCCTTGGCCTCGGCGGAGGCAAACAGCCGCCAATCGGGCCGCCCACTGAGGGTCTTCTGGCCCTGGCTTGCCAACTTTCGGAGAGACACGCTTTGAAGGTCAAATGAACTTGAAGAGCATCATCCTGGCGGTCGACAAAGACTCCTCCGGCGGTGCGGTCGACGCAGCCTCCGGGCTCGCCAGGCGGCTCGATGCCCACATCACCGTGGTGCATTTCGGAAGGCGCGTCACTCGCGCTGAGGATGCCGTCACCGACGCGGTCAAGTCACTGGAACGATCCGGGGTGACGTTCGACCTCCGGCTGGAGCAACCGACCTCTGGCGCCACCATCGCCGAAAGTCTGGTGAACATGGCGGACGTTCTCCATGCGGACCTCATCGTGCTCGGCTCGCGGGGCCGCCTGGCTCCGCTGGCCAGCCTTTTCGGCAGCGTCAGCCGAGAGGTCGCGCGGGGTGCCCACGTTCCCGTTCTCGTCGTTCGTGAGGGGGCTCGACAGGCGGGACCTCCCACTCACATGCTGCTCGTCGTTACCGAGGAGACGCTGGGCTCAACTGAGCTGGACGCCGGCATCGAGTTGGCGCGCGGGCTCGGGACGAGGGTGACGATCCTGCACGTCCATGGCTTGCTGGAGGACGCGGTCGAGGACCTGCTCAAAGTCCCCGCCAGCCGGCGCCCCGACCACGTCGCAAATCTCCTCCTGGCCAGGTTCGAGGCTGCCGGGATCAAAACCAATCTTGTCATCGCCAACAACCACGACGGGCTCGCGACCGAGATCAGCCGGGCCGCTCTCGACGCCGGCTGCGAGTTGATCGTGATTCCGGCCGGGACGAGTGTTGCGGCTGAGCGCTGGCTGCTGGGCACGGTCGAAGAAGCGGTCGGACGCCGCAGCGGGAGTCCGATCCTGGTCGCCCCTCCGATCGAGACCGTCCGGACTGATCGCGGCGAGCACTAGAGCGGCGCCCCGCTGTAGCACAGCCCAGCCGGCCGTGACAGTTGCATCTTTAGAACCGATGACTGTTTCCGAGACACCTTTCCGCGGCTTGACTGAGCAGGAAGCTCAGCGACGAGCAGCAGCAGGACTCGCCAACTCGATGCCAGAGGCCAACAGCCGGAGCCTCCGCGACATCTTGAAAGCGAACTTGCTCACCCGCTTCAACGCTCTGCTTGGATCGCTGTTGGTTGTGATCCTGGTGGTGGGCCCGATCCAGGATGCGGTCTTCGGGTTGATCCTGGTCGCCAATGCTCTCATCGGCATCGGGCAGGAGGTGCGCGCAAAGCTCACCCTCGACCGCCTGACCGTCCTCACAGCGCCTCGAGCCCGGATCGTCCGCGATGGCATCGCCAGGGGACTGCTCGTGTCGCAGATAGTCGTGGGCGACCTGGTGGAGGTGGGGGCCGGCGATGAGATAGTGGTCGACGGCGTCGTCGAGACTGACGAGCCCCTCGAGCTGAATGAGGCCCTCCTCACGGGTGAGTCAACGCCGGTTCCCAAACTGATGGGGGCCGAGGTCCTTGCGGGGAGTTTCGTCAGTGCCGGCCTGGGTCGTTACCGGGCGACTCGTGTAGGCGAGGCAAGCTACGCACGCCGGTTGACGGCAGAAGCGCGCCGCTTCCAACTGGTGCGCTCGGAGCTCATGCGGGGAATCAACCAGATTCTGCGGATCGTGACATGGGTGATCGTGCCCACCAGCATCATGCTTGCCGTCTCGCAGCTGAGAGCCAATCCCAGTCTTGGCGATGCTGTTCGAGGTTCGGTGGCCGGGGTGATCACGCTGGTGCCGGAGGGCCTGGTTCTGCTGACCAGCGCGAGCCTCGCTCTCGCGGTGATCCGGCTGGGTCGGCGCAAGGTACTCATCCAGCAGCTCCCCGCCGTCGAGATGTTGGCCCGGACAGATGTCATCTGCCTTGATAAAACAGGGACGCTTACCGAGCAGGAGAGCTGCGTGGAGCGTGTGGAACCGTTAACGACGAATACAGAGTGGAAGGATGCCCTCGCTTCAATCGGCCGAGCGGATCCTCGTCCGAATGCTTCGATTCGCGCTATCGCAACGGCTTACGACGCTCAAACGGGTTGGCTCCTCGAATCGAGAGTGCCATTCTCCTCAGGTCGTAAATGGAGTGCCTTCCAGTTCAGGGGTCGAGGCTGGTGGGTCCTCGGCGCGCCTGACGTGCTGCTCGGTCGAGCCGAGCAGAACCACAGTTTCGAATCACGTGTGGCTCGCATGATGTCCGAGGGTGAGCGGGTGGTACTACTCGCGCGAGCGGACAGTGCCCACGCAGAACGCGGGTTGCGCGGCCTTGAACCTGCAGCCCTGATTGTCCTTACCGAGGAGATCAAGCCGGCTGCGGCCGCGACGCTTGCGCAGCTGGTGGCCCAGGGCGTGGCCGTCAAGCTGATCTCCGGCGACCACCCTCTTACCGTTGCAAAAGTTGCGTCCAGGGTTGGCCTTCAATCCTCGACGCCGATCGACGGCCGAGATATGCCGGAGTCGGAATCGGAGCTGGCACGCGTGGCGGAGTCTGCCTCTGTGTTTGGGCGGGTGACTCCGGATCAGAAGCGCAGGCTGATCCGAGCCATCCAGTCGAGTGGACATACGGTCGCCATGGTTGGCGACGGGGTGAACGACGTCCTGGCGTTGAAAGAAGCCGATCTCGGAATCGCGATGGGCGGGGGCAGCGGCGCCGCCAGGGCTGTGGCCGCGGTGGTTCTCCTGGACGGCTCCTTCGCCGGAGTGCCGGCCGTGCTGGGCGAGGGCCGGCGCGTGATCGGGAACGTTGAGCGACTGGCCAGCCTCTTCTTCACCAAGACCGTCTATGCCTTCTTGCTCGCAACTTCTGTCAGCATCGCGGTCCTACCGTTCCCGTTCCTTCCCAGGCAGCTCACCCTGATCAGTGCGTTCACGATCGGCATCCCGTCCGTCTTTCTGGCCCTGGCTCCGAGTTTCGAGCGGTCCCCCGGAGGCTTCCTGAAGCGCGTTCTGCGCTTTGCGCTGCCTTCGGGCCTGGTCGCCGGCGCGGCCACGTTCGCAGCCTATGTGCTTGCCGTCAACGAACCCGACATATCGACGTCCGAGGAACGCACCGTGGCGACCATCGTCATCGCCGCCATCGGGCTCTGGATCCTCGCTCGTTTGGCGCGACCGCTGACCGCACGTCGCGTAGCGTTGCTGGTGGCGATGAGCGCCGGCCTCCTCGCCGCATTCCTGACCCCTGGCCTGCGCCTGCTTTTCGATCTAGCCCTACCCAGGCCGATCGTCGCCCTCGCGGCCGTCGGCGTCATTGCTCTCGCATTTCTGGGTCTCGAGTTCGGCGAGCGGGCCGCAGCTCTCCTGGGGAACCTCGCTCTCAGATTCGCGGGAGCGGCACGGCTAACCCAGCAGATCCGCCGGCGTAACTAGCTGTGCCGGCGAACGAGTCACCGGCCGCTGCAATCGTTGGCCTGACCGAGGCCGATGCTCAGGCCAGGCTGAAGGCTGACGGGTTCAACGAGCTTCCGCGCCGGGGCCGGCGGACGCCGCTGCGCATCATCTTCGAGGTCTTGCGCGAGCCCATGATGGCGCTGCTGCTGGGTGGCGGCGTGATCTACCTGGCCCTGGGAGACCGCACCGAAGCGCTAATTCTGCTCGCCTTCGCAACGCTGTCAGTCTCGATCACGGTCGTCCAGGAGACCCGCACCGAGCACGTTCTCGAGGCGCTGCGCGACCTGACAAGCCCGCGTGCCCTGGTCATTCGCGACGGCGAGCGCAAACGAATCGCGGGCCGGGAGGTGGTTCGTGGCGATTTCGTGGTGCTCGCGGAGGGAGACCGTGTGCCGGCTGACGCGGTGCTTTTTCAGACTCACGACCTCCAGACTGACGAATCGCTGCTGACCGGTGAGTCCGTGCCGGTGCGCAAGGTCGCCCGGACAGCCGGAGTGCCCGAAGTCGGCCGGCCCGGTGGCGATGACCTGCCGTATGTCTTTTCCGGTTCGTTGGTCGTGCGCGGGACGGGAACAGGCGAGGTGACGGCTATCGGAGCATCGAGCGAGATCGGCAAGATCGGCCAGTCACTGAGCACTCTCGTGACTGAGCCTCCGCGGTTGCAGGCACAGACCCGCCGGCTGGTACGGTACTTCGCCATCGCCGGCGGCGCTGTCAGCGTCCTCGCGGTGGTGCTTTACGGAATTTTGCGCGGAGGCTGGCTCGAAGCATTACTCGCCGGCATCGCACTCGGCATGTCCATGCTGCCCGAGGAGCTCCCGGTCGTGCTCACCGTATTCATGGCTGTGGGCGCGTGGCGAATCTCGAGGGCGCGCGTGCTGACCCGGCGCGCGGCGGCCATTGAAAGCCTCGGCTCAGCGACGGTCTTGTGCACAGACAAGACCGGCACATTGACCGAGAACCGAATGACGGTGGTCGAGCTGCGCCTCAAGGGAGGCGAGACTCTCCAGCTCCGTGCACCCTCTGGCGTAAAGGTGCCGGACGATTTTCATGACCTGATCGAGTTCGGCCTACTCGCCAGCGCGCCAGATCCCTTTGATCCCATGGAGAAGGCATTTCATGATCTCGACCACCACCAGCTGGCTGATCGCGAGCACACACACGGCCCGGAGTGGAAGCTCGCTCACGCTTACGGGCTCCGCCCCGACCTGCTCGCGATGTCGCAGGTCTGGCGGCCGGGCGGTGGCGAGCCGGGCTTTGTCATTGCCGCCAAGGGCGCCCCTGAAGCCATCGCCGATCTCTGCCACCTCAACGCGGCCGATCGCGCCGCCTTGACACAGTCTGTCGAGGCGATGGCCGCGGACGGCCTGCGGGTGCTGGGTGTTGCCCGTGGCTCATTCGGCGGGCACACCTGGCCGGACTCTCAGCACGACTTCGTCCTCGAGCTCATTGGCCTCGTGGGCCTTGCCGATCCGCTCCGCCAGAGCGTGCCGGAGGCTGTGAGCGAGTGCCGGTCTGCAGGCATCAGGGTGGTCATGATCACGGGAGACTATCCCGCAACCGCAAGAGCCATAGCCCGCCAGGCGGGCATAGATGCGACACACCTCCTCACCGGGGCGGAGCTCCAGCAGCTCAGCGAAGCCGAGCTCGCTCTGCGTGTGCGCACCACGACGGTCTTCGCGCGGATCATGCCGGAGCAGAAGCTCCGCATCGTCCAGGCGTTGAAGGCGAATGGCGAAATCGTGGCCATGACCGGCGACGGCGTCAACGATGCGCCCCCGCTCAAGGCGGCGCATATCGGCATTGCCATGGGCGGACGCGGAACGGATGTCGCGCGCGAGGCGTCGTCGATCGTAGTTCTCGACGACGATTTCGGATCGATCGTCAAGTCCATCCGGCTCGGGCGCCGTATCTACGACAACCTCCGCAAGGCGATGGGTTTCATATTCGCTGTGCACGTCCCGATCGCGGGGCTCGCGCTGCTGCCACTGCTGTTCGGCCTGCCGATCCTGTTCGGACCCATCCACATCGCGTTCCTGGAGATGGTGATCGATCCTGTGTGTTCGCTGGTCTTCGAAGCAGAGACCGAGGAGGGCGATGTGATGAGCCGCCCGCCCCGAAACCCCGCTGAACCGCTGTTCTCGGGGCGGTGGATCGGCTGGAGCCTGATGCAGGGCTTTTTCGCGTTTGTGCTGGTCGCGATCATCTTCCTGGTGGCGCTCAGGCGCGGTATGCCGGAGGCCGAGGTCCGAGCTCTGACGTTCTTCACGCTCGTGGTCGCGATTGTCAGCTTGATCTTCGTAAACCGGTCTTTCAGCGCATCGCTGATCACGGCTCTCCGGCGCCCGAATCCGGCGCTTGCTGCGGTGCTCCTTACCATTGCCGCGATTTTGAGCTTGTCCCTCCTCTGGCCGTTTGCGCAGGCACTCTTCCGTTTCGGACCGCTGCACGTGGACGATCTCGCCGTGACGATTGGCGCCGGCGCAGTTTTGCTTCTTCTACTCGAGGTGGTAAAGCCGGTCTGGTCGCCAAAGCCTGCGGTTTAGAGCCGCCGCACGGTGAGGCTCTCGCCATATGACCGCCTGCTCGAAGTAACTCCCGGGATCGTCGAGGCGACCCAGGCCGTCGATTGCGGCGCCGCCTCGACAGCTGAAGTGGCCAGAGAGCTTCTTTCTCTCTGGCCAGACACGTCTCCGAGCTCTAGGCCTTGGCGGAAGCCAGCTCTTCTCGCTCTGCCTCATCTGCCACCGCCTTGGTGCGATGCACGGTACCTGCCGCGTGCTGGGGCGGAGCGTAGACCGTGAACAGCTTCATCGGCTCGTCGTCGGTGTTGATCACGTTGTGGTGCACGCCGGCGGGCACGAACACGATCTCGCCTTTGTCGAATTCCTTGTCGACACCGTCGAGCACGACTTTGCCTTCGCCGTCGACCACGTAAAGGATCTGGTCGACCTTGTGCACCTCAGCGCCGATCTCTTCCCCGGGCCGGAGTGACATGAGCACAAGCTGGCTCTTGGTCCCGGTGAAAAGAACCCTTCGGAAGTAGTCGTTGTCTTTCGCTGCCTTCTTGATGTCGAGGACATAGCCCTGAGTCATCGCAAACCTCCTTGTTGGTGACTTCACCTTCGTGCAAAGGAGCGCTCGAGCAAAGTGGCAAAGGACCCTCCGAGGCCGGGCCGAGAAGCAGTCGCGATCAACGCGCCGCAGCCCTGATGGCAACGCCGGACGGCGAGGCGCGGATTCTGATACCTCGGCAGCCGCAGCGGGCATCCTGGTTCGTCTGCGCACAAGCCAATCCTCTTGGGCTGAAAGCAAGGTCCTCTGGACGGAGGGCCAAAGGACTCTAACCAAAATCACCTTCAGCGAACACGCTGAATAGGTCCCGAGGGACTGAGTAGGGTAAACCGGAAGTTACCGAACGTTATCAGGTCAAAAGTCGAAAGACTCGAAACCGAAAAACGAACAGGACACTTCAGGGTCAACAGGAAGGTTCCTCGGGGCATTGCTTGCCCAGCGACACTCCAATCAAAGGAGCATGCCCGTGATTGACCTGATTCCACCCCAAGGGGCCACGGAGGCGCAAATCGACGCATTCGTGGCGAGCCTCCGTCAGGACGCTCGCGAGCGTGTCCGCGACCTACGTGCCGCGGGGGCGTCCGAGGTCGAAATCGCAGAGTACATCTCGAGCCTCGATTCGCTCTCAACGGATGCCGCTTCATCCGATGGAGCGGAGCAATGACCGAGAAGCGCGCGCGGTCGCGGACCTCAGCGAAAGCTGAACAGGGAAATCGGCACCGGCGCGAAGAGCCGGCAGAGGGAGCCCACGACAGGGCTGCCGGCGTGCAGGGACCAAACGTCGGTTACTGGCAGGCGGTTGGTTCCACCAGGGCGGCGGCCAAACGATCGAAGCGGCCTTAGCGGTCTCAGACTCGCCCGTCACCAACCGATGGCTGCGCGCGGCAGGTCTAAAGACCCTGGAGTCGTCGCAGGAGGGGCTTTAGGTTTGAAAAAGAGCAGTCAGCTCTGCGGACCCCATCGGGCTGACCCGCCGCAGAGTCTCAAGCCAGTGGAGGCGCCCGAGGAGGTTGTCGATCATGTCGACCGCATTCAGGCGCTTGCAGGATTGGGCAGTCATCGCGATCGGGGTCGTCGTTTTCGCGACGCCATTTGTATTCGGCGAGACGTCAAACGGCAACGCTGCCTCCAGCGCGTACATTTTGGGGGCGCTGGTGGTGGTGGCCGGCTTGCTGGCCGTGTTCATGGCATCGCCGTCCAAGTACGTGGCATGGATCCTGGCAGCGTTGGGCGTGATCCTGTTCTTCACCCCCTGGCTGTTCGGATTCACCGCCGTGACAGCGACCGCCTGGGTCAGCTGGATCGCCGGCGTGCTGGTGGTGGGCGTGAGCGGGATCGAGCTTCTCATGCAGAACCCGCCGAAGAGGGTGGCCGCCTGAGCTGACGAGTTCGGTCAAGGGGGCGGGACTCGTCGGCCCCGCCTCCTCGGTCGTTGCCGGCCTGCGCTCAGAACTCCTCGGCGACAAGTTCCGGGTGCATGTTGACGGCCGCCTGTAGGCGTCGACGCCGCAAGAGACCCGGCGTGGCTCCGAAAACGCCGGCGACGTGTGCTGCCTGCACGGTCCCCCATGCCATCGCCACCGCCAGCGGAAGGCCCAGCTCCAGGGCGACCATGACAGTGGCTCCGTAGCCGTCGCCCGCGCCTGTCCGGTCGACCACCGGGACGGGTAGCACCCCGGTCCGCAGGTACAGATCGCCATCGAAGGCAAAGGAGCCGTGAGTCCCATCGGTCATGACCACTGTCTTGGGTCCCAGGCGGTGGAGGGCCTCGAGCAGTGCTTTGGGCTGGTCCTCGACATGCGTGAGCTCGCGCGCCTCGTGGCGGTTGAGGAGCAGCAGAGCGCTCGCCTTCAGCATCGGGGACAGTGCGCGCGCGCCCATCCGGAGCTGATGCGTACCAGGGCTGAAAGCGAGCCGGCAGGGATTGCGCTCCACATGGCAGAGGAGGGCTTTGTGCAGCCTGTTGACGGCTGGTCCCTGAGGCCCGACTGATGTGGCGTAGATCCAGGCCGCTCGTGGGAGCTCAGGCAGGTGGTAACTCCGCGGTTGGTGCCAGACGAAGAGCGTGCGCTCGCCGCGGAACACCAGGGCTGTGCTGGCGTTGGTCGTGTGCCTGCGGTCGCGCGCCATGAGTGACGTGTCGATGCCTTCGGCGTCCAGGTCGCTCTGAATCAAATCGCCGTCGGCGTCGGCGCCGGTAACCCCGTAGACCCCCACATGCAAGCCCAGCCGGGCTGCAGTGACGCCCGCGTTGACGCAGCTGCCGCCGATCGAGCGGTGAAGCTCGTCCACCGGGATCTTGTCCGCGTAGTCGATGCAAAGCTGCGTTTGACCGGCCTGCAGAGTAAGGGCGAGATGTGCGTCGTGGATCTTGAGGAAGGTGTCGATCGTGGGATCGCCGATGGTGATGAGGTCCAGCATCTTCTTTTCTGAGGTCAGGCTGGCAGTTCCCGGGCCGGCACCACAGGGCCCAAGTACCCGGTCGCCACGGGCCCTTGGGCACTGGCAAGGAGGCCCCAACAAGCCGAGCCTGGACGGCGGAGGCAATTGCATTGGCAAGAATCACCGTCAAGCACCGCCACGGCCAGAGTTTCGACATCCGGGTACGCGGCTACGCGTTGATCTCCGACGAACCGGTCACGGTAGGGGGTGATGATGAGGGCCCGACGCCTACCGAGCTCGTGGTCGCCGGCCTTGCCGCATGCGCTGCCAACGAAGCCGTGAAGCGTCTTGCGGCCATCGGCGAGAGGTTTGAGCCCACTGAGGTCGGAGCCGACTTCGAGTGGGATTCCCAGGGCTGCCGCGTCAGCTCAATTCGACTCGAGGTCAGAGTTCCAGATGTGATCAGTGCGAGCGCCAGGAATGAAGTCCTGGACGCGATGCAGTCCTGCCCGGCGCGGAAGATGCTGGCGGAGCCACCGACCGTCGAATACGAATTGAGCGTCGTGGGTGCGCCCGCCGTGGCGGGGCCAGGTCTGTCTGGCAGTTCATGGCCGCAGGAGCCGCCCCCGGACGTCGATTCGCAGGATGCGCTCTAGGGTGGGGTTGCGATGAGAGTTGTTCGCAGGGTCGACCACCCGGCCACCAGCACCACTGTTCGTGAACTGATGGGGAAGTCGACGGTGTGTGCCGACCCGCGGCAGTCTCTTGTAGACGCCGCCGCCCAGATGCGCGCCCACCGGACCAGCGCCCTAGCGGTGCTCGACGGAGACGCAATCGTAGGCATCGTCACAGAGCGCGACTTCATGCGCGCGATCGCGGACGGCCGCGACCCCGCGGCCACCCATGTCTCGCAATACATGACTCACGATCCCCTGACCATCGAGGCAGGCAAGCTGGCTGCCGAGGCGGCGGCCATCATGGTCAAGCATCGCGTGCGGCACATTCCGGTGACCGACGGAGGCCGGCTGATCGGCTTCCTTTCAGCCCGCGACCTGCTCGCTTTGACGCCCAAGCCGCTGGACCTGCCGATCGGCGAGAGCTGGTGAGCTGATTCCAACTCGGACTATTTCGTATGGTGGTCCAATCGCGGCTGCGCTGTGGTTGAGATCAACAGGATGGGTCGCCTGGAGTGCAGGACCAGTTCGTGGCTCACGCTGCCCAGCACCAGCTCCGCGACCCCACCCCTTCCCCGGCGACCGACCACGATCACGTCAGCATCGATGGCGTCCGCGACCTTCGCGATCACCGATGCCGGCCTGCCGTCTTCCATGACCGCGCGGTATTGGACTCCCGCGTCTCTCAAGGGTTTGCACCACGTCCCTTCGAACTCTTTTTTCATCTCGGCTCGCCACTCGGGGTCGAACTGCGGTGGGGCGACTGCAGTCATGAACCCGGTGTCGAGGTAGAAAGGCGGGGTGATCGCGAATACCGCGACCACTTCGGACCCCATGCCTTTGGCCATCCGTACCGCCCAAACGAGAGCCGCATCGGCGTGCTCGGAGCCGTCCACCCCGACGACGATCCGACTGACGCCAGAGCGCTTTGTCGCCATTTTGGACTCCTGTTACACCCGGCCTGCTCGATGTGATGAGCATTCACGATCTCGGCCTCGACGGATCGGGCTCTTGGTCCCCTTACCTTGAGGACCCTCGACCCTGTCGACTGAGCTATCCGTGGGTCAGCCTGGATTCATGCCCGGGGTTGAAGCCAGATCGTCTTACTTCAAAGCCGTGGCGATCGATTTCGACGGGACGCTGGCCGAAGGCGGCCCGCCTGCGGCTGACGGCGGTGAGCCTGCGTGACTTCTCGCGCTGGATCCAGGGCGAATTTCGCGACTCCGTCCTGGCCGAAACGATCAAGGCGATCGAGGAGGGTGTGGCGGCAACCGGAGCGAACAACAACTCGATCCGCAACGAATTGCTGAGCGCGATCGAGGCGAGGTACCGGGAGTAGGTCCACCTGGCCGACCAGGTGCGCCTATGGCGTGATCGTCAGCATGCTGTTGACCTTGGTCACGCCGGGAGCGCATCAGGCCGCCTTCGTGACCGAAGTCGTGGGTTTGCTCGCCGCTACCCCAGGAAAGCGCCGGGGATAATCCAGCCAGAAGCGAAGTGACGGCCTGTGACCTGTTCGGCGTGGAGTGCGACCCAGTGAAGTTTGGCGCCTGGCGCAAGCGGGTCGACCGGGAGCTGGCGAAGGGCCAGGCTCCGCGCGTCTCCCGCGTCGGTGATCTCCTCAAGATGTCCGACCGCGACGACGCTCCAACCTTCGCGAGCGTGCGGGTCGTAGCCGTCGATCTCGAAGCACGCGACCGAATCTGGACCGTATGCGAGCTTGGTGCCTGGTGCGGATCGAAAGACGATCGACGTCTCACCGACCGCATAGTTGACGGGGAATATGTCCGGGCGACCGCCCACGACGATCGCCAACCGGCCCAGCTGCTGACCGCGCAGATGCTTCCAACACTGTTCTTCGCTGAGCGGCAGCACGGCCGGCGAGGCCGCACTCGCACCGGCTCGACCTAACGACCCAGCTTCCTCCTCCGACGTGTGGCTCACCTCTGATCCTCCTGCTTTGTAGAGCAGCGACGAGACCGCGCTTCCAGTCGAGGCTCTACGTCCTCAGCGGACGCTCGAGCCTGGATGGCCAATCCCACAAGCAGACCCGCGACGACGCCGCCTACAGTGCCCATCGCGATGTTGCCAAGCCATAACCCGAACAGTATTCCAAGGCCCGCGCCGACCGCAATGCCAATGCCCAGCGCGTAATCCAGCGCCGAGCGGTCCGAATTTCCCTGAGCAGTCATGCCGTTTGCCTCTCGTGCCTACGAGCAACCATGACCATAGTTCCCACGCCCCGATCGTGCCTAATTCCAAATGCGAAACGCATGGTCAATGGTCACCCGCCCTCAAGGCCCGACGGCACTGGCGGCTCCGGCGCGGCGGCGTGATGCTGCAATCGGAGGTGATCTACATGACGAAACTCACGATCACGAAGGTCTGGATCGGCGGGCTGGTTGCTTTTGCGGCCGGAATAGTGGTGGCGATGGTGGGCGTGTTTCTGATGCTCGGTTACGGGGGCACGTTTACGCAGATCGCCGGCACCAACAACTTCAACTTCGTGCCCAACATGAACGGTTTCTTCTGGGTCACGATCGGATTGATCGTCGCCGGCGGCGTGATTGGACTGGTTGGCAGCCTGGTTCAGTTCGCTGCGTGGATCGGTGGTCTGGTCAACAGCTACGGACTGCCAGGGAAGGCCTGGTTCCTGGTCCTCCTGCTGGGCGGGCTGCTGAGCTTCGCCTTCGCGCCGATTGGGTTTGCAGCGATGATCACATACGTCATCGCGGCTCCCGACGGCACGCTGTACCGCCAGGCCAGCGTTCCTATGCCGGCTCAACAACCACGGCCTCTCGCACCCACCACGTGAAACCCTTCAATGCAACACGGGCGGATCGCAAACCGCCCCTGTCGACTGTTTTTCGCGCGCCAGCGAGGGCCGGCCGGTGGTCACACGAAGCGCGAGCCTTCCGGCTCTTTGAATACGCGCGATCTGCCACGACGCTTGTTCCCATGAGAGTCGGCGCAATCGTTGCGATGACGATGCTGCTAGCGGCATGTGGTTCGTCAAGTGGAGGCAATTCACAGGCGACGCCAACGCCGACATCCAGTCCCTCGCCCTTGGCGTGCACTTCCATTGGTGCTGCCTCGGCATCCTGGCCCGGGCCTGATTCGAGGACCAGCACTACCCCGCCGATAGTGTCGGCGGTTGCGGCCGGCGACACCTTCACCCTTTCGTTCGACCAGGGCACACCGGCGTTCGAGGTCAAAGCCCAGGCGGGCACGCACTTCTCGCAGGACCCCAGCGGCAAGCCGGTTGACCTTGCCGGTTCGGCGGGCGCCACCATCGTGCTCCGCGGATTCCGGGGTGACATGCGCAACTATGCCGGACCTGTCTCGATCGTCTCGAGCGGACCACGGCTTCTGCAGGCCTACGAGATTGGCGACTTTGAGGGCGTAGTGACCTGGGCGGTCGGTCTCAGCGGAGCCGGCTGCGCCAACGTCACCGGCGCCGGGTCCACGCTGACGTTCCTTTTCATAGCCCCGCCCGGGTAGCGAGCTCGGGACAGACCGCGCGGTATCTCAGCAGGTCGATCGACCCACTTTCCGTCAGACCTTTGGCTCTCGTTGGTGAGCGGTTGGCACCGTACGCAACGCTTCACTTCCTGACCGTCGTGGGCGGTGGCTCGCCCTTCGCCAACCCTGTGGAAGCAGCGCTGCTCGGTGCCCCGTCGCATCCGGACGCGCGTGAGATCCGAGCTCATGCCGAGGCAGTGGCAGACGTGCTCATCGCCGGCATCGCGCTGCCCCCGCCCGAGATTTGATGCTTGCGACCCAGGAACATAATGCGACGGGATGCGGCCTTTCCACCACGACGGTAGGCGCCAACGCCTGGTTCCGTCGCTCGTAGTGGGCCTCGGCCTCCTCTCAGCTGCGAGCTGCGGCTCGCCTTCGCAGAGCTCCACCTCAACGATCTGCGAGCCGGCCGCCAGGACCGTGCTGCTGAACGAGAAGCTCGACCCGTGGAACCCATCGACTCCATTTACCGTGGCGCCGGCGTCCGCGGTTTGGCTC
>JBGPEO010000035.1:0-20971 GCA_041482895.1 Candidatus Dormibacteraceae bacterium
CACCACATGTTCACAGTCGGCATGAACACATACGTCGAGGGCTTCTTCATGCTCATGACGATGCTGATCGCGGTGCCGACCGGCGCCAAGTTCTTCAACTGGATCGCCACCGCATGGTGGGGGTCGATCGAGTTCACGGTGCCGATGAAGTTCGTCTTCGGCTTCCTGGCCACGTTCCTTATCGGCGGCATCACCGGCGTCTACCTCGCGTCAGTCCCAGTGGACACCCAGCTGCACCAGTCTTACTACGTGGTGGCCCATCTCCACTACGTGCTCTTCGGCGGCAGCGTGTTCACGATCTTCGCCGGCATCTATTACTGGTTTCCGAAGATCACCGGCCGCCTGCTCAACCGCACGCTCGGCGAGTGGAACTTCTGGACGCTCTTTGTCGGGTTCAACGGAACCTTCCTCATCATGCACACGCTCGGGCTGGAGGGCATGCCGCGCCGCATCGCCACCTACACCAACGCCGCGTGGGCCACGACCAACACGATCATCACCGTCTCCTCGTTCCTGATCGCATTCTCCGTGCTCCTGTTCCTGATCAACGTCGTCAGGAGCTGGTACGGCGGCGAGATCGCCGGCAACGATCCATGGGGCGGAAACACCCTCGAGTGGGCGACGACGTCTCCACCACCGCCCTACAACTTCGAGCGGGTGCCGCCGATTCGAAGCTTCATGCCCCTGCGCGACCTGCGAGAGGCGGGAGAGTTCGTCGACCCGGAGCCGCAACTCTCACCCGCCTGATTCTCGCCCTCGCGGGAATCAGCCGGATTAGTGGTGAATGTCTTTCGGTTGCTCCAGAGCTTCCTCGCCGGCGCGGTTGAGCTTGTCCTTGCGCAGCACCCACCAGCCAAGGCCGACCACTCCCAGCGCAGCCACCAGGAACGTGACGCTCATCCCAAGCCAGGCCGGTACCCATTCGCCAACCAGAAGGATCACGCCGTCAATTATCGGCAAAGTGGCGGGCAAAGATTCTCAGCCGGTAGGGTGTGAAGCCGCTGATGGGGTTTGACCTCGTGGATCTCGTGATCCTTGCCGCAACGCTGATCGGGGTCGCCAACGGCTACCGACGCGGATTCTGGCTCTCTGCCGCCCAGTACGCGGGCCTGGTCGGTGGCGTGCTGCTGGGCGCGGCCGCGGCGACCCCGTTGCTCGACTACCTGGGGATCCACAACCCGGGCGCGCGGCCCCTTGGCGCCGCGCTCGTGCTCGTGATCGGCGGGAGCCTCGGCTCCAGCATCGGGTTCGCCGCCGGCGAGCCGATCCGCCGCCGCATCCTGCACGAAGGCGTTCACACGGCGACCGATTCCGCCGGCGGCGCCGCGCTGTCCGTGGTCGCGGTCCTCACGATGTGCTGGTTTCTCGGGCTCAGCTTCTCCCGAGGGCCGAGCGCCGAGATCGCACAGCAGATCCAGCGTTCGGTCGTGCTGCATACGCTCGACAACGCGGCTCCAAGACCGCCGGCCTTCCTCGCGAGCGTCGAAGGAATCCTGTCCGGCGTCAATTTCTCGCCAGTGTTCGCCGGCCTCGAGCCGGGCTCCTTGCCTGCGGCGCTGCCCGTCCCGGCCTCCGTCGATACGCCTGGGGTCAAGCACGCGGCTGAGTTCGTGGTCAGGGTCGCGAGCTTCGGCTGTGGAGGCATGGTGACCGGCAGCGGCTTTCCGGTGGGCACCGGTTACATCGTCACCAACGCCCATGTCGTTTCCGGCACCAGCGGGCACACGATCCAGAGCCCTGGCGGCGCGCAGATGCAGGCAACCGTCATCTTCTTCGACGCCGAGCGCGACGTGGCCGTGCTCTACGCGCCCGGATACCGAGGGACGGCGTTGACCTTCGGGAACGCCGGCCGCGGCACCACCGGCGCGGTGATCGGCTATCCGGGTGGCGGCCCCGAGCAGACCTCACCGGCCATCGTCGACGGCGAGATAACCGCCGAAGGGCGCGACATCTACAACTCCAACCTGGTCACGCGACAGATCCTCGTCATTCAGGCGAGGGTGAGGCCTGGAAACTCGGGCGGGCCGCTGGTCGACCTCGAAGGGCGCGTCATCGGCCTCGTGTTCGCGACCTCAGCCGGCGACCCGAACCAGGCCTACGCCCTCAGTGACGACGAGATTGCAGGCGACATCAACTCAGCCGAATCGCATCCATCCCCGACAGACACGAGCGGCTATGCCTGCGCTGCGTAAGGGAGTAGAGGGAACCTACGGTTCCCTCTACTACGGGGCGCTCAACGGCCGTGCGCGCCAATCGCATTTCCGGCGACAGTGGCGGCCGGATTCGCGCCCCTACTCCCTCCCTTTGGATGGGATCGTTCTAATTCGTCACTCCCCTCGACGCTGTGGCAGGCTCAATGCAAGCTGAATCGCGGCCGGGTTGAACCCGGCCGCCCCTGCGACGCGAAGAGCTACTCCTCGGGTTTCGCTTCTTCGATCAGCATCACCGGAATCCCGTCGACGATCGGATACAGGACTTTGCAGTTCGGGCAGCGGAGCTGGTCGGGCTCCTTGAACTCCACCTTCGTGTGGCACTTCGGACACGCCAGGATTTCGAGCAGTTCGTGGGAGATCACCCGCGCATGGTAGTACGGTTCGCGCCATGACCCTGCGGCGCCTCTACCTCTACCTGGTGAGCGCGGTCAGCCTTGGTCTTTTAGCCGCGGGACTGGCCCTACTCGGCAATACTGTTTTGCTCTTCGTCTTCAACGATCCCTCCGCCCGGAACAGCCGGACTCAGCTCGCCGCCTTCACGGCGATGACCGCGGTGGCGCTGCCGGTCTGGGCCATCCATTTCTGGTTCGCCCGCCGCTACGCCATACGCGATCCGTATGAACGCGCCTCGGCGATCCGGCGCCTCTACATCTACTGGGCATGCCTGGGAAGCGCCGTAGGCGTCCTGGTCGCGCTGGCAATCGCGCTTCGCTACTTTCTGAGCACCCTTATCGACGGGTGCAGCTTTCTAGGTATTGGCCGAGCCTGGGGATGCATGTCGCTAGTGCTACAGACGCCCACCCCGTTCTGGCTTCCGGCTTCGCAGGCGGGCTGGGTGGCCGCCGTCTTTCTCGCGATCTGGGCCTTTCACTTCTGGATCGCGGCCCGCGATCGCGCGGCGGTCGGCGAGGCCGGCGCGTCCGCCACCCTGCGCCGCTGGTACATGTACGTCGTCCTGCTCGTGGGCCTGCTGGTGATGCTGAGTGGGGCGAGCAGCCTCATCCAGGCCCTCTGGCTCAACGCGGTCAACAGCCCCCTCGCCAGCAACCTGGACATCGGCGGTGCGGCGGGTCTCTTCGTAGCCGGCCTCCTCGTGTGGGGATTCCACGCGCGCACGGTCGCGCAGAACCACGTCGCGGACGATCGGCACTCCACCCTTCGCGCCGTGCAGGGCTTCATCGCGCTTGCGGTCAGCATCGTCATCGCCTTATTCGGCGCAAGCCAGATCCTTTACTACGCGCTGGCGCGAACGCTCGGCGTGGACAACCCGGGCGGGGCCGGCAACGACGTCCTCGGCGCACTCGCGTCGCCGGCGTCGTTGCTCGTGGTCTACGGAGCCGCGTGGTTCTTGATGCGGCGTCGGGTGGCGCTAGACGCCCAGACGCAAGAGGGCGATCGGCAGGCCAACATCCGCCGGCTGTATACAAACCTCGCCGCGCTCGTTTCGCTTGGAGCCTGGGCGATCGGCGCAGGCGGGCTGCTGTGGACGCTCGCCGAGCAGGTCGAGGCGCCGATCATCGGAGTGCCGGCCGGGGACTGGAAGAACCCGGTGAGCCTGTGGCTGACTCTGCTGGTCGTAGGCGTGGCGGTGTGGCTCGCGCACTGGCGGCAAGCGCCATGGGCATCCGATCGCCAGGCCCTGCCACGACGCCTGTACGTCTGGGCCGCCCTGCTTGCCAGCGTGCTTGCAGGTCTTGGCGCCGGCATCGGGATGCTCGCCGCAGTGCTGCGCCAGGTCTTCAGCGCCCGCCCCACCCTCGCTGACACCGCGAACCTGGACTTTGGCCACTACCTGGCCGTGCTCGTCGTCGCCGCGGGGGTCGGCTTCTACCACTGGAGGGTGCTGAGGGCTGATGCGGCCGCCCGGCCGCCGAAGGCCGCCGCCGAGCCCGCGACCGCCGCCGTTGCGGCCGCCGAGCCTGTCCTGATTGCTGCACACGAGGTTGCGGATCCGCACACGCGTCGCTACATGCTCTCGGTCACCGACGCGACCGATGACGACGTGCACCAGGCGCTCTCGAGCCTGCCGCCGCACGCGGCCTACAAGCTCACACCGACAGAAAAAGGTGCGCTGCCAGTTGACGGCGGCTGACGCGCAGGGTCTTTTCAATCTAGTCGACTGGCGCCGTCGCGTCGGCGACCTTTACCGAATCAGCGGACCTGACGCGGTGGGCCGTTTCAGGAAGGGACGTGACGAGCTGTTCCGCACCCACCCGCAGTCTCCGATCGAGCCGGAGGAACGCAGCTCGTTCGCCGGTCTCCATTACTTTCCCCCCGACCCCGAATACCGCGTGGGCGCTCGATTCGAGCCGGGCGAGGGGTCGGAGCTCCTCATCGATACCGGCGGCGACGATGGGGCGGTCCGGTATCGAAGGGCCGGCCATCTCGTGTTCCGATTGCTAGGCGAGGGCTGCCGGCTGACCGTCCTCAGCCTTGTGCAGTACGCGGGCGGGCTGTTCGTACCGTTTCGCGACGCGACATCCGGTCGCGAGACCTATGGCGGCGGGCGGTACCTCTTCGATACCGCGAAAGACACAGACGGGCTGGTGCTCGAGATCACGCCCGGCTCCCGCGACGTCACGATCGACTTCAACTACGCGTACAACGCCTCATGTGCCTATAGCCCGATGTGGGCATGCCCGCTCGCTCCACCCGAGAATTTCTTGACGGTGCCGGTGCGAGCTGGCGAACTGACTTACAAGCCCTAGGAGAAGATCGAACCGCCCCTCACGGCCGCGCCCGCTGAGCGGGCGGGCCCGAGCTCCCCACAGGGTGGGGAGCCCAGGCGCTGCCGTTGACGACTTTGATCAGCTCGCCTACGCGCGCGATCGACTCGTCCGTCCCGTAGATGTTGTTGTTGAACGTGAAGCCGGTGAATCCGGCGTCCATGTACGTGCCGATCAGCTCCACAGCCTGGGGCAGGGTAGCGACCCTCGCCATGGCGCGGCGCTCCGGAGTGAGGCTGTCAAGGATGGCTTTCCCGTCCTTTTCGTTCTCCACGAGGACAAGACCGACTCCGAGAGTCAGCTGAACCTCCGAGGGATCTCGCTTGACCGCCTCGCAGTGCTCAAGGAAGATCTGCTTCTTACGGTTCAGCTCCTCGATTGGCCCGCCGAACCAGTGACCGATGTCTCCGTGCTGTGCGAGAAGCCGGAGCGTGCGGCGCTCGCCGGTCCCGCCGATCAGGATCTTCGGACCTCCGGGCTGTATGGGGCGCGGGACGTTCAGCGCGCGATCGATTTTGTAGTACTTGCCTTCGAATGACGGCCGGTCCTCGGTGAACATGAGTTTCGCGATCGTCAGCGCCTCGTCGAGGCGGTCCATGCGCTGGCCGATGGGCGGAAACTCAACCCCGAAGCCCTTGTGCTCGTCCTCGTTCCACGCGGCGCCGATGCCGAGGATGGCGCGGCCTTTGGAGATGACGTCGAGCATCGTCACCTGCTTGGCGAGTATCGCGGGGTTGCGATAGGTCACTCCCGTGACGAGCGTTCCGAGCTTGACCCGGGATGTGCTGGCGGCAAGCGCGCCCAGAGTGGTGTACGCCTCCATCATCGGCTCGGTCTCGGGTCCGATCCCTCGGATCTGATAGAAGTGGTCCATGACGGTCACGAGATCGAAGCCGGCCTTCTCGGCCGCCATCGCCTGCCCGACCACACGATCGAACAGGCGGTCGCTCGGAATATCGGGGAAAGTGAAATTGGGCATGTGGAAACCGAATAGAGCTTTCATCTCCAACAAGAACTCCCGATCACGACCAGAACATTCCGTAACGGGCCTGCCGAGTCCGGCGTTGACCGTCGCATGAAATGGTCAACGTCGGCGGGAGTTGGAGTGGCTCTGGCCGTCCTTCTCTATGGCACCGTCCTCGTGTTCCAGGTCTTCGACCGCAACTCCAACTCGGCGAGCGATACGATCCGGCCCTTCGTGATCACGATGGGCCCGGTTTGGGCGCTCGCGATCTGGGCGGCCGCCGTCATTCTGCGAAAACCGCGCCCATAGATAGAATTTGTGGCTACGGCCGTGGCCATAGACGAATCACGTAACGCCAAACCCAACGGAATTCAGCTGGTACAGGTCGAGGGCTTTCTCGAGGTCGCCCGTCGCGGCAGCGTCAGCCGGGCCGCGGAAGCCCTCTTCATCACCCAGCCAACCCTGACCGCGCGCCTGCACAGCCTCGAGCGGGAGCTCGGCACCGCCCTCTTCCTCCGCACTCCACACGGCATGCGCCTAACCGACGCGGGCCGGGCGTGGATCCCGTTTGCCGAGCGGGCGCTGCGGGCCCTCGTCGACGGGCGCGACGCCCTGGAGCAGGTGATCACGGCATCGTCGGGCCACCTGATGATCGCGGCGGCACCGGCGGTGAGCACCTACGTCCTGCCCGAGCTGCTCGAGCGCTTCGTGGCCAAGCACCCCAGGGTTGAAGTATCCGTCCGGACCGGTCATTCCGAGGACGTCGTCGACCTCGTCGTCCGCGACGAGGTGCAGCTCGGCCTCGGCCGAACCATCCGCCATCCGGACCTCGAGCTGCGCCCGTTTCATACCGAGGAGCTGGTGCTGGTCTGCGCCCCCGACCACCCGTTCACCAGGCGGGAGAACGTCCCGATGGCCGACGTCGCGGCCCAGAAATTGATCATGTTCGACCGGACCTCGAGTTACTACGAGATCACGCAGGGCGCTTTTCTATCCTCCGGCATGAAGCTCCGCGGTTTGATGGAGCTAGACTCGATCGAAGCCGCCAAGAAGATGGTTGAGAGGGGTCTGGGAGTTGCGCTTCTGCCGGCCACAGCGGTGGCACGCGAGGCGGCCAGCGGCACGCTGACGATCGTGGCCATGAAAGATGCGCCGCCCATGCACAACTCCATCGTGGTCTTCAGACGCCGGGATTCCGGCGAGCCGAAAGGGATCGTGGCCGCGTTCCTCGAACTAATAGAAACGCGCATCTGACCGATTCCATACATCGGATTTCTCGATAGGAATCATCAGAACTATTAATTGGACTTATATCAGTCGCCTTGATAGTTTCTGGTTCATGGATGGTCAAGAACGATCGCAGGAGCTGGAGACGGAACCTTCGCTGCACGAGTGCGAGTGCCCTGAACCCTGCAATTGCGACCACGAGAACGAGTAGACCCTCTTATATCGCGCGCAAAGCGGCGTTGAGGATGGGACCTACTGATTGCGGCGTTAGAAATCTGAACCGAAGGAGGGTTTGATGGAGCTTGTTTCTACGCCCCTGTTGCCGCAGGGCATGAAAGTTCCGGCGTCGCGCAATGAGGATCCGAGCAAGCGCCTGCGCCGCCTGCTGGCGACCAAGCCATATGTCTTCGGTCCCGGCGTGTACGACCCGATGGGCGCCGAGCTCGTGATGTACCACGGCTTCGACGCCGTCTATTTCAGCGGCTACTCGTTTGCGATCGGCCACCTTGGCACCACCGATATGGACCTTTACTCATCGGTCGAGATCGCGGACGGCGCTCGGCGCACCGTGAGCGCGCTGCGTAAGTTCCAGCTGACCATGGCGATGGGCGACCCCGACAAGGAGGCGCCTCCGATCCACCTCGAGATCCCCCCTGTCGTCGTGGACATGGACGCGGGCTACGGAAACCTGTTCAACGTGCAGCGAACGGTCGAGCTGTACGTCCGCGCGGGAGTCGCGGCCGCGCACCTCGAGGACCAGGTGATGCCGAAGCGCTGCGGTCACATCGCAGGCAAGGCCCTGATCTCGGCCGATGAGTTCGTCGGCAAGCTCGAGATGATGCGCGCCGCGGCGGACGACCTTGGACACCCGGACTTCGTCATCATCGCGCGCACCGACGGCGTGTCGGCCTCCGAGGCGCCGGAATCGAAGCGAGGCATCGAGCTGGCAATCGACCGAGGGCTGCGCTACCTCGACAGTGGAGTGCCCGACCTGCTCTGGTGCGAGTTCCCCACCGCCGAGAGGGCGACGACGGAGAAGTTTTGCGGCGAGATCCGCAAACGATTCCCGAAGGCGCGATTCGCATTCAACTACTCGTCGTCATTCAAGTGGTACAACGAAAAGAACCCCATCACGTGGGACGACCTGGGCGAGCTCGGCGTCGGTTTCATCTTCATCACCCTCGCCCTGCAGCACGCCGCCGGCCACGGCATGTCGGTGCTGCTCAACGACCTCAAGCACGACAAGGAGCAGGGCTACATGGCGCTGCAGCGCAAGGAGTGGGCGCCCGGCGCTGATATTCCGACGCGGAGCCATCACCTGTTCACCGGTGTGCCGTATCACCAACACGTCGGCCAGCAATATGGAGCGACGCGGCTCAGCGAACAGATGGACGAGCACCTCGAGGTTTCGAAAGTAGTCTGAGGACCGTGACCGGGAGGGAAAGGGGGGCGCCCCCCACCCCAGCCCCTCCCCCTGCGGGGGAGGGAGACTTAACCTACTCGGGGGCATGATCCTTTTCCCGTTTCGATACCTCTGGTGGCTGGTCTCGAGCGTTCGCCGCTCGCTCGGCGCGCCGCCCGCTTTCGTCATGCTCATCCTGGAGAGCGACCTGCCGGCGCTTCCGGACCCGCCCCGGCCGCTGTGGCAACGCTTCACCTCGCGTCCGCGCCTGAGCGTCAAGGAGCTCAGCGAGCGGTTCGACGCCATCGCCCGCGATCCGCGGATCAAGGGCGTGGTGCTTCACCTCCGGCCGGTGGGAATGCCGATGGCCACGCTGCAGGACCTCAGGGAGCTGGTGAGCAAGCTTCGCAAGTCCGGCAAGCGCGTGGTCGCGTGGGCGTCTTTCTACACGACCGGCACCTATTACCTGGCGTGTGCGTGCGACGAGATCCTGCTCATGCCGGCGGGGGCCATCCAGCCCCTGGGCTTCGCCAGTACCGGCATGTTCCTCCGCGACGGCCTGGCGAGATTCGGCATCGAGGCCGACTTCGTTCAAATCTCACCCTACAAGTCGGCCGCCGACGTGCTCACGAAATCGAAGATGTCGGACGAGGTGCGAGAACAGGTGACCTGGCTGCTCGACTCACAGAACAAGGAGGTCTTGAGCGCCGTCGCGGAAGGCCGGTTGCGAGATGAGAAGGGCGCGCAGGAGCTGATCGACGGCTCTCCCTACAGCGACGACACGGCGCTCGAGAACCGTGTGGTCGATGCGCTGGTCTCTGAAGAGGCGTTGGTTGAGAGGCTGGGCCAGGGCGGAGGCGCACCGGTCGTGATCGGCACCTGGGAGCGAGCTCGCGCCAAGATGCGCTCCCCGGCGCCCACTGTGGGCCGGGGCAAGTACGTGGCGGTGCTGCGCATCGAGGGCACGATCGTCGACGGACGCTCCGGCGGGCTGCCGGTCAAGCCGCCCGTCGAGGTTCCACTGGTTGGAGACGATCGCGCCGGAGACCTCACGGTGGTCCAGGCCGCGCGCCACGTGGCCCTCGACAAACGGGCGGCCGCGGTGGTCCTCTATGTCAACTCGCGCGGCGGTTCAGCGACCGCGTCCGAGGCGATGCGGCAGGCCCTCGTAAGCATCGCGGCGCGCAAACCGCTCGTGGTTGCGATGGGCCCGGTCGCCGGCTCCGGCGGGTACTGGGTTTCGACGCCGGCCACCTGGATCGTTGCGCGCCCAGGTGCGCTCACCGGCTCGATCGGTGTGCTCACAGGAAAGATCGTCAGCGGGGGCATGTGGTCGAAAATCATGTTCAACCGCGAGACGATCTCGTTCGGCCGGCACGCCACGATCGAGAGTGACGAAAAGCCGTACACGGACGAGGAACGCGCGATCGTGAAAGCTCAGATCGACCGCATCTACAAGCTCTTCCTGGACGTCGTCGCCAAGGCGCGGAAGATGACCCCGGAAGAGATACATCCGATCGCCGCCGGTCGCGTGTGGACGGGCCGCCAGGCCTTCGAGCGCAAGCTGGTCGACGAGCTGGGCGGGCTGGATGCCGCGGTGCGCAAGGCGCGAAGCCTGGCAGGCCTGCCGGAGACGGCCCAGGTCCGCGTGGTGAGGCAGCCGAAGAGAACGGTCCCGCCGCCGGCGGTCGCGGGAGCGGCGGGATACATCGGGTACCTGCTCGAGGGAGTCTCGCTGCTGAGCCGAACCCCGGCCCTGGCAGTGATGGAGTACCTTCCGGGAGAGTTGACCTAATCCCCAGCGTTTCGCACGTGTGGCGCCAAAAGTGCGGATAGCCGGTCGCGATTACGCGCCTCTGGCACCAAAAGTGCGGATCAGGAGTCCAGGGGAGGGAATCTCCATGGTTGGCGTTCGCGGACCAGGTCGTAGACCGTGGCCACGATGCTCTCCCGGTTTGGTTTTGTGAAGTAGTCGCCGTCTGGTCCGTACGCGGGCCGGTTAGGCGAGGCCGCAAGCGTGCGCGGGGCGGCGTCCAGGTGCCACCAGCCGTTCTGCACCTCGAGGATCTGCTGCAGCATGAAGGCGGACGCCGCGCCCGGGACGTCCTCATCGAGGCAGATCAACGCGTGGGTCTTCTCGATCGAGCGAACGATCGAGTGGTCGATGTCGAACGGATTCAACGTCTGGACGTCGATCACCTCGCATGAGACCCCCAGCTCGTCGAGCGTCCGGGCAGAATCGAGAGCGATGCCGCAGCATGCGCCGTAGGTCACGATCGTCGCGTCGGTGCCTTCACGCAGCACCTCTGGCACACCGAGGGGAACGGTGAACTCGCCGATGTTGTCGGGCACGCGCTCCTTCAGCCGGTAACCGTTCAACACCTCGATCACCACGCCCGGGTTGTCCCCGCGGAACAGCGTGTTGTAGAACCCCGCAGCCTGCGTCATGTTGCGGGGCACAGCGATGTAGAGACCCTGCAACGCGTTCAGCAGCACGGCCATCGGGGAGCCCGAGTGCCAGATTCCGACGAGCCGGTGTCCTTTGGTGCGAATGACCACCGGCGCCTTCTGGCCACCGACGGTCCGCCAGTGCAGCGTGGCGAGATCGTCGGCCGCGGTCTCCAACGCGTAGAGGAAATAGTCGAGGTACTGGATGTCGCAGATCGGCCTCAGCCCGCGCATGGCCGCGCCGATCGCCTGGCCGAGGATGGTGGCCTCGCGGATGCCGGTGTCGGTGAGTCGCAGCTCGCCGTACTTCGCCTGCAAGCCCTCGAAAACCAGGTTGACGTCGCCCAACCGGCCGACGTCCTCCCCGATCACGAAAATCCGCGGGTCGCGTGCGAAGTTCGCATCGAAGTTGCGAAGCAGAACCTGGCGGCCGTCGACCTTCGGTGACGCTTCGGAGAACGCCGCGGGAACGACCGGGACCTTCAGCGGAGACTCGTCGGACCCGCTGTAGAGATGCGAGTTGTATCGCTGGTGGTTCTCCAGGCCGTACTCCTGGACAAACCTGGCGAGCTCGGTGCGCGCCGGCGATTCGATGCCCCTCAGCCGGTGAAGGGCCCTGGTCGCGCTCGCCATCACCAACGATCGGGTGACCTTGCCGGCCTCATCCAGCAGGTTGGTGATCGGAGCAATCTCCGGCATGTCGAGTCGCTTGAGGATCGCGACCGCGCGATCGCGCTCAGCCCGGATCGGAGTCTGGAATGCGTCCCACGCGAGATCGCGCGCTGCCTCGACGGCCTCTTTGTCGGCGGCCTCCCACCCTTCCAGCTGTGATTCGCTCGCGATGCCCGACTCGATGATCCAGTCCCGCATGCGCGCGACGCAGTCGAACTCGTTCTCGAAGCGCAGCCTCTCCTTGGTCTTGTAGCGCTCGTGGCTTCCACTCGTCGAATGCCCCTGCGGCTGTGTCAGCTCGACGATGTGAAAGAGCGCCGGCTTGTGCTCCCGGCGAACCTTCTCGACCCCGGTCGCGTAGGCCTCCACCAGGGCCGGGTAGTCCCAGCCGGGCACCACGTAGATATCGATGCCGGGTCGGTCGTCTGGGGTGAAGCCGCGCAGTGCGTCGGAGATCGAGGCCTTGGTGGTCTCGGCCGTGATCGGCACCGAGATCCCGTAGCCGTCGTCCCAGACCGACATCGCCAGCGGCACCTGGAGCACGCCGGCGGCGTTGATCGCCTCCCAGAACAGCCCTTCGCTCGTGGCGGCATCTCCGATGGTCCCGAAGGCGACCTCGTTTCCGTTGTGTGAAAAACCGTCCTGTGCCGGCTTCAGCTGAGGATTGTCTCGGTAGAGCTTCGAGGCGTACGCGAGGCCGATCAGGCGCGGCATCCAGCCGGCGACGTTGGAGACGTCGGCGCTCGAGTTCAGCATCTCGACCGACCTGTTGAACGCACCCCGCTCATCGACGAAGCGGGTGGCGAAATGGTTGCCCATCTGGCGGCCTCCGGAGGCCGGGTCCGCCTCGACGTTCGCGTTGCCGTACAGCTGCGCGAAGAACGAGCGGACATTCGACATCCGGGTGGCCCACATGAACGTCTGGTCGCGGTAGTAGCCCGCGCGCCAGTCGCCTGGCCGGAACGCCTTGGCCATCGCGAGCTGCGGGATCTCCTTTCCGTCGCCGAAGATCCCGAACGTGGCGTTGCCGCGCAGAACCTCGGCCCGACCGATGATGCTCGCCCGGCGGCTGCTGTAGGCCAGGCGGTAGTCGGCGACGATGGTTTCGGCCGTGAGGGAAGACTTCGAGTTCCGCAGCGTTTTCGCCAGCCGAAAAACCTCCCCAGGCGTCAGGTCTAGCCGCGCCGGCGGCGAAACCTACGTTAGCACGCGCCCCCCTGGGTTCCGCGGCAGGGCCAGATCAGGCTGTGCTGGCGCGCTCCTGCTCTTCTTCCGGCTGAGCCGGGCGCACGCCCGGGCGACTTGCCTCGAGGGCCTTCTTCATGTGCACGTATGCCTGGCTCACGTCCCCGCGGCGCTCGAGGATCTCGGCATAGATGCCATGGCTGTGGAACAGGCTCTCGCGACGGCCGAGCTGGCCCAGGCCCTGGATGGCCTGCGCAAACTCTCGATCCGTCCCTTCGGCATCGCCCAGCTTGTCTGCGATCCGGCCCAACCACATGTGCGCATCGGCCACGTTCAAGCCCTCGTGCAGCCGGGTTGCGAGAGCCAGCGCCTCACGAGCGAATTCGGCCGCCCTGTCGATGTTGCCTTCCTGGAAGCACAGCTCGCACAGGCTCAGCAGCATGCGACTGCGACCCACCTCGAGGTCGCTCTCGTCACTGAGCTCGAGCGAGCGGTCGAGGTGCTCCCTGGCGCCGGCCGCGTCACCGCGCGCCATGAGAATCAGACCGAGATTGTTCTCAGAGCGCCCGAGCGCCACGCGGTCGCGCAAGACCTCCAGCAAGGCGGCGGATCGGGTCGCATACCGGGCAGCCGTGTCGACCTGGCCGAACTGCTTGTAGGCGGATGAAAGTCCTCCGTACATCCTCGCGAGCAGCCTCAGGTCATTGAAAGATCCGGCCACGTCGATCGCAGCGCGGTAGGTCTCGATAGCCTTGTCCCAATCGAGGTTCGCCACGTGGGCCGTCGCGACGATGGACAGCAATCGCGCTTCCGTTGGAACGGGAACCGGATCGAGTGAGCGGCACACCGCCAACGCTCTCTCCGCGATGGCCAGGGCATCCGGGCGCTGGTTCAGGTAAGCCAGCGACGCCTCGGTGCCGAGGCACTCCGCGAGCATCACCCGGTCGTTGATCGCCTCGAAATGAGCCCGAGCTTGAACGAGCAGCTCCTCGGCCTTTTCGGTCTGCCCCAGCTGGACGTAGGCGGAGGCGACGTAGTAACGGATCCTGCCCAGCCGGTGGGCGGAGCTGCCCAGGTCGAGCAGAGAGCTGCCGACCGCGACCGCCTCGGCGAACCGTCCATCGCCGACCATCGCTTCCAGCTCGGCAAGGGCGGCCTGGGTTTCATCGGTGGACCCGATCGGTTCGGCGAGAAAAAACTCGACCGGCTTGCCCGTACGTTGCGCGATGTGCTCGAGGGTCGGGAGCGATGGCCGGGTGCGGCCGGTTTCGATCAGATAGATGGCCGGCGCTGTGACCCGTCCCTTGCCGACCTGCGCGAGGCTCATTCCCGCTTCCTGCCTGGCTTGCTTGACCGAGCCGGGCTTGATGGTTACGCCGGGGAGACGTCTCCGCGAGGTTTTCGGGACTTGCGGATTGCTCGCGCCGTCCATTGGCATCACCTGTAATACACACCCAAATCGAGGAAATCGAGTACCACGCCGGTAACAATTGTTTCAGGTCCACAACTTTGGCGTAAGCGTTTAGTGCATGCAATTCAATCGGCAAGTGACTTAACGCTGGATTTTCGGTTAAGTTAACAAGCGCAGGTCGCGGTCTGAGTGCTTCCCACCGCGGCCTGCACCTCCCCACCCCAGTGGGGAGGTCCGGCCTGGCCGGAGGCCACGCCGGGAGGGGTCTTACGAAGCCGAAGCGGGATACGCCCCGAACAACCTGATCTCGGCGCTCGCCTCTTCCAGGTCACTGAGAGCAGCCTCAGCCGCGGCGGCGTTCCCGTTGACGGCGAAATCGAGATAGAAGCGATACTCGAACGGCCGGCCCTTCATCGGCCGGCTGTCGAGCCGCGTGAGATTCACGTCCCTGCGCGCAAAGCAGTCCAGTGCCTGGGCAAGCCCTCCTGGCCGGTGGGCGGTGACGAAGGCGAGCGAGCACTTGTAGCCGGGGCTCGCGTCGCGCGGCCTTGCCGGCTCGCCACGCTCGACCACCACAAATCGCGTCCGATTCTCGGAGTCGTCCTGTATCGACTCCGCCAGCACGTACAGGCCGTAGCGAGCAGCGGCCGCCTTGCTGGCGATCGCCGCGGTGCCAGGCTGGCGCTGCTCGGCGACGGCCCGCGCAGCTCCGGCCGTGTCGTGATATGCGACCGAGCGGATCTGCCGCGAATGTAGGTATGCGTCGCACTGCGCGAGCGCTTGCGGGTGCGAGAGAGCGCGTTCAACCGGCCCCGGCCAGCCGAGAAGGCAGTGGCGGACAGGATGCACGTGCTCGCGCACCACGCGCAGGCCGGGCTGCTCCCACAACAGGTCGGACACCTCCTGCACGACGCCGGCGCTGCTGTTCTCGATCGGCAGCACGGCGACGTCGACGGCGCCCATCGTGAGCGCCTCGAACGTGAGCCGGAAGGTGGCAAAACCGACCGCCTCGGCGTCTGTGAACAGCGCCGACACGGCTTCGTCCGAATAGGCGCCAGGCTCCCCCTGGTAGGCGACCCTCACCCGAAGATGAGATGCCGCAGGGTGTCCGCCACGTGGTTGTGGTCGAGCAGCTGGTCCGTGACGGGCGGGTGACCGTTGGTCTCATGTCCGTTTCCATTGGTCTCGTGACCGTTTGGCTCGGCTACGCCCGCCGCGATCTTGCGCAGGTCCTCGTCCGTCACCTCTTTCTTGGTGTCGGCGACCTGCAGGAATCGCTGCCAGGCGGCGTCCACCTGTCCGTCGACCAGCGTGATGCCCAGCCGGCCCAGGCGATGGTGGAAGGCGTGGCGGCCAGAGCGCGCGGTGAGCACGATGCGCGAGTCGCTGAGCCCGACGTCCTCGGGTTTCATGATCTCGTAGTTCAGGCGATCCTTCAGGACGCCGTCCTGGTGAATGCCTGAGGCGTGGGCGAAGGCGTTTGCACCGACAACCGCCTTGTTTGGCTGGACCGGTGTGCCCGTCAGCTCCGCGACCAGGCGCGACGCTCTGGTGATTTCCTTGGTGTCCACCCCACACTCGAGCCCGAGCTTGGCCTGGCGCACGTTCAGCAGCATCACGACCTCTTCGAGCGAGGTGTTGCCGGCCCTCTCGCCGATTCCGTTGATGGTGCATTCGACACGCCGCGCGCCGGCTGCGAGTGCGGCGAGCGTGTTCGCCACCGCGAGGCCCAGGTCGTTGTGGCAGTGGACCGAGAACAACGCCTTCTCGCTGCCCCGCGCTTCTGTGATGGCACGGCGCACGATCTCGCCGAACTCCCACGGCAGGCAGTAGCCGGTCGTGTCGGGAATGTTGATGACGTTCGCGCCGGCGGCGATCATCGTTTCTACGGTCTCGATCAGGTAGTCGGGGTCGGCGCGCCCGGCGTCTTCGGGTGAGTACTGGACGCGATCGCACAGCGACCTCGCGTACGACACCATCTCAGCACCGCGCTTCAGCACCTGCGCGCGCGTCATGCCGAGCTTGCGGTCGATGTGCACGTCCGATACCGACAGCACGATGTGGATCTGCGGCGACTCGGCCTCTTTGATCGCACCCCACACCGCGTCGATGTCTTCTCGCACCGCGCGAGCCAGCGCGGTGACCGTCACGCCGCGAATCTCGCGGGCGATCCGGCGGCACGCGTCGAAGTCGCCTGGCGAGGAGATCGGGAATCCCGCCTCGATGACGTCGACGCCGAGCTTCTCCAGCTGCCGCGCGATGCGGAGCTTGGAGTTCGCGTCCAGGTGAAAGCCGGGCGACTGCTCGCCGTCGCGCAGCGTGGTGTCGAAGATGAATACTCTGTCCGGGCTTGTCTTCTCGTTCATTACTTTTCTACGGGCTCCAACCAGGTCATCATCGAGCGTAGCTCGCGTCCGACCTTCTCAATCGGGTGTTCCGCGTCCTTTTGACGCATGCTCAGAAATCCGTCGCCGCCGTTCGAGTTCTCGTCCAGCCACTTCTCGGCAAAGCTGCCGTCCTGGATCTCCGTGAGCACCTGCCGCATCTGCTTGCGCACGTGGTCGTCGATCACGCGCGGACCGGAGACGTAATCGCCGTACTCCGCCGTGTCCGAAACGGAGTAGCGCATGAAGCCGAGGCCCCCGCGATACATCAGATCGACGATGAGCTTCATCTCGTGCAGCACCTCGAAGTACGCGATCTCGGGTTGGTAGCCGGCTTCGACCAGCGTTTCGAAGCCGGTCTTGACGAGCGAGCTGATCCCGCCGCACAGTACCGCCTGCTCGCCGAAAAGATCGGTCTCCGTCTCTTCTTTGAAGGTCGTCTCGACGATGCCGGCCCGGCCCGCGCCCAGCGCCCGCCCATACGCAAGCGCGCGATGCAATGCGCGGCCGGAGGCGTCCTGATGGATGGCGATGAGGGCCGGCACGCCCATGCCCTGCACGTAGGTGCTGCGCACCAGGTGACCAGGACCTTTGGGGGCGATCATCGCCACGTCGATGTTCTGGTCCGGCTTGATCTGCGCGAAATGAATCGAGAAGCCGTGCGCGAACATCAGCATCGTTCCCGGCTGAAGATGCTTCTCGATCGATTCACGGAAGAGCTTGCCCTGGCCGGCGTCCGGGGTCAGCACCATGACGACGGTCGCCTCTGACACCGCCTCCGGCACCGGTACCGCGCGCAAGCCGTCCGTCTCGACGCGCTCGATCGACTTGCTGCCCGGGTAGAGCCCGACCCGCACGTCCTCGCCGCTGTCGCGAAGGTTGAGCGCGTGCGCCCGACCCTGGCTGCCGTAGCCGATCACCGCAACAGGCTCTCCCAGCGAGGGCGGGCAGTCGCGGTCGTAGTGAATCTTCATGCGGTTCTCCTCATGACTACGGGTCCCGAGCGCGCCACGTCGAGAACACCATGCTGGAACAGCTCGTTGATGAAGTCGCCGACGTCCTTGCCTTCTCCCGCGAACTCAACCGTGGTTCCGTCGGGCCCGGTCTCGAGCACCTTCGCGCCTCGCTCGACCAGGCCCGGCACCTCGGACGCCGCGACCTTGGCGACGACCAGCTCGCGGCTGTGCACGTACTGACCCGTCACGTCCTCGACCTCGACCACCTCGACCAGCCGCTCGAGCTGCTTGCGGACCTGGTCGACCTCGGCATGGCCGGAGTCCACCGTCAGCGTCATCCGGGAGCGTCCGGCCACGCGGCTCGGACCGACCGAGATCGAGCGGACGTGAAAGCCCCGGCGGCGGATTAGCCCGGACACCTTGCTCAGCGTGTTGGCGCCGTCCTCCACGAGGACGGACAGCACTCTCACCCGCTCCTGGTCGCTCACTTTTTCTTCCTGGTCCGATCCCGGGGAAGGAGAGCAGGCGCGCTTGCCTGGGCCGAAGGCCCAGGTCGGCTTGGCCGATGCGCCGATGAGAGGAAACCGCCGAGGTTTCTTCTCATTTATCGGGGGCTTCCCAGAAGTCGTTCAGGCTCTTGCCGAGAGGGACGATCGGGTAGACGTTGGCCTCGGGGTCGATGCGGAAGTCGATGAGGAACGGGCCCTTGGTCCGCTCCGCAGCATCCATCGCAGGGCCGATCTCCTCGAACCGGTCGACTCGAACGGCCGGCAAGCCGTAGGCGTCGGCGAGCTTGACGAAGTCCGGCATGTGGCTGAGTTCGGACTGCGACCGCACTCCGCCGTAGAAGTCGTCCTGGAACTGGCGGACCATGCCGAGGGAGAAGTTGTTGAGAAGGACGATCTTGATGTCGAGCTGGTGCTCGACCGCGACCGACAGCTCCTGTGCCGTCATCACGAATCCGCCTTCGCCCGCCACGCACCAGACGGCCGCGTCCGGACGGCCGAACTTGGCGCCGATGGCTGCCGGCAGCGCGAAGCCCATCGTGCCGGAGCCGCCCGAGTTGAGAAACAGCCCCGGCCGGTCGTAGTTCCACCACAGGGCAGCCCAGATCTGGTTCTGGCCGACGTCGGCGACCACGATCGCCTCGTTGCGGCATCGCTTATACATATCGATCAGCACGTCCTGCGGCTGCAGGTGTCCGTTCGAGTGCGTGTACTTGAGGGGATGCTCTTCGCGCCAGGCATCGATCTGGGCGAACCACTGGCCGCGGCCCTCGTGCAGCTCCCCGATCTGTGGGGTCATCGCTTCGAGGGCGTTCTTGGCGTCGGCGACCAGCTCGATGTGCGGGCGCACGTTCTTGCCCATTTCCGACCCGTCGATGTCGATGTGGATGAAGGTCTTGACCTTCGGGGCGAAGTCGGCCAGACGGGCGGTGACGCGGTCGTCGACGCGCATGCCGACCATCATCAGAACGTCGGCGTTCTGGACCGCTTTCAGGTTCCAACCGGTGCCCATGAACCCGGTCATGTGCAGCGAGAGCGGGTGGTTGACGGGGAACGCTCCGACGCCGAGCAGCGTCGTGCCGACCGGCGCGCCCGCTTTCTCGGCGAACTCGCGCAGCTCGGCCTCCGCGTGGCTGAGGATCACGCCGTGGCCGGCGAGGATCACCGGGCGCTCCGCGTTGGCCACGGCCCGGGCAGCTTCACTCGCGCGGTCCAGGTCGACGTGGCCGTTGAGCTGGTAGCCGGGGATGTCGAGCCGTTCCATGCTGACCGGCTCGGCGTTGGCTTGCTGCACGTCCTTGCAGATGTCGATCAGCACCGGGCCGGGGCGGCCCGTGGTCGCGATGTGGAAGGCCTCGTGGATCACGCGCGGGAGCTGGTCGATGCTGGTGACGAGGTAGCTGTGCTTGGTGACCGAGCTGGTGGCGCCGATGACGTCGGTTTCCTGGAATGCGTCCCGGCCTACCTGCGTGCTGGCGACCTGACCCGTGATGGCGATCATCGGCACCGAATCCATGTACGCGGTGGCGAGGCCGGTGACCAGGTTCAGTGCGCCGGGACCGGAGGTGGCGAACACGACGCCCGGCTTGCCACAGGCCCGCGCGTAGCCGTCCGCCATGTGCGCGGCGCCCTGCTCGTGGCGGACCAGGATGTGCTTGAGCTCGGGATGCTCGGGCAGGTGCTGGTAGATCGGCAGGTTGGCACCGCCGGGGTAGCCGAAGATGTACTCGACACCCTCGCGCTCCAGCGCCTCCAGGATCATGTCCGCTCCGGTCAACTTGTTCTGTAACTCCCTTTAAAAATGAAGAAGCCCCCACCTCTCGGTCGGGGGCTTTTGCGATCTACTCTGTGGTCTGGTTAGCTGTCGCGTGCCCCCGTTCGTCCGAAGCCAATAAGGCCCAGGAGTCCAAGGAGGAGTACGAGGGTGCGAGATGAGCTGACCATGTGAGCTTTGAATAGTAACGAGCGGGGCAGGGGTTTGGTTGTGCCCGGGGCACAATTTTCGCCCTCGGGCTTTGCGTAGAGTTGTCGCTCGCCATGAC
This sequence comes from Candidatus Dormibacteraceae bacterium, assembly GCA_041482895.1. Taxonomy (GTDB): domain Bacteria; phylum Chloroflexota; class Dormibacteria; order Dormibacterales; family Dormibacteraceae; genus Palsa-870. Next base: position 20,137 of record JBGPEO010000035.1, read on the forward strand.
AAAGACCCTCGCCCAGAAGCTGTGGGACAGCCATGTGGTACGCACCGCGCCGGGCGAACCCGACCTCCTCTACGTGGATCTCCACCTGGTCCACGAGGTGACCTCCCCGCAGGCTTTCGAGGGGCTGCGACTGGCCGGCAGGCGGGTCCGAAGGCCGGATCTGACCCTCGCCACGATGGACCACAACGTCCCCACCCAGGGCGGCATCGGGGCGGCGGACGAGCTGTCCAGGCGCCAGATGGAGCTCCTCGCTGAGAACTGCCGCCGGGAGGGCATCCCGCTGCACCAGATCGGCAGCCGCCGCCAGGGCATCGTGCACGTGATCGGGCCGGAGCTGGGCCTCACGCAACCCGGGATGGTCATCGTGTGTGGCGATTCGCACACGTCAACCCACGGTGCGTTCGGGGCGCTGGCCTTCGGGATCGGGACGTCCGAGGTGGAACACGTTTTGGCAACGCAGTGCCTGCCACAGAAAAAGCCGAAGACCATGCAGATTGACGTGCGCGGCAAGTTGCCCGAAGGCGTGGGTGCGAAAGACCTCGCGCTCGGCATCATTGGCCGGATCGGTACCGACGGCGCGACCGGACACGTAGTCGAGTACACCGGCGAAGCCGTCCGCGGACTTTCCATGGAAGGCCGCATGACGCTCTGCAACATGAGCATCGAGGCGGGTGCGCGTGCGGGAATGATTGCGCCCGACGAGACAAGTTTTGCCTATGTCCAGGGACGGCGCTTTGCGCCCCAGGGAAAAGATTGGGAGGATGCGGTGGCATCCTGGCGAACACTCGCGACCGATCAGGGTGCGAAGTACGACCGCGTCCTCGAGATCGCCGCC
>JBGPEO010000036.1:0-20580 GCA_041482895.1 Candidatus Dormibacteraceae bacterium
ATTTACTTGCAGTCGGACCTGTTCAACGCCGGCCAGCGACCCGCGCTCAACGTCGGTATCAGCGTCTCTCGCGTCGGCGGGGATGCGCAGACCAAGGCGATGCGCCAGGTGAGCGGCCAGCTGCGCCTGGACCTTGCACAGTACCGCGAGCTGGCGGCTTTCGCCCAGTTCGCCTCGGACCTGGACACCGCGACCCGAAACCAGCTCGAGCGCGGCGCGCGCCTGACCGAGCTGCTCAAGCAGGACAAGTACCAGCCGGTGCCGCTGGCCGAGCAGGTGTCCGTGCTCTACGCGGGCACGCAGGGATTCATCGACAAGGTCCCGGTCGCCCGAGTTCGGGAGTGGGAGGCAGGCTTCGTGCGCTTCCTCAAGAGCGAACGCGCGGACGTGCTTGCGGCGATCGAAAAGGAGAAGGCGCTCGATGACAGGCTGTTCGAGCGCCTGAAGGCCGCGATCTCGACCTTCAACCACCAGTTCGGGGTCGAGGGCTACCAGGAAACTCCCGACCCCAAGACGCCCGACCCGGCCGGCAAGGCTGCCGAGCCTGAGGCTACTCCGAAGGCCAAGGCCGCCCCGAAGAAGGCGAGCAAGAGCTAGTGTCCCGCCCCGGAAGTTCCTTGCATCTTCGGCGGACCTCCGGGTCGGGACACTAAAGTGCCCGCATTCAGGGACATCGTCCGGCGGATCGACTCGATCCGGAACACCCAGAAGATCACCAAGGCGATGCAGGTGGTCGCGGCGACGCGGCTGCGGCGCGCTCAGGCGGCGGTGCAGGCGACGCGTCCCTACTCCGAGAAGATGCTCGAGGTGCTGCAGACAGTGGGCGAACGAGCGACGGAGTACAAGCATCCCTTCCTGGTCCGTCGCGAAGGAAAGCGCGCCGTCATGATCCTCGTGACCACGGACAAGGGCCTCTGCGGCGCGATCAACGTGAACAACATCCGGGCGGCCACGCGCTACATGAACGAGCACTACACCGAAGGCCAGCGCTACGTGACGATCGGGCGCAAGGGCCGCGACTTCCTGCTCCGCTACCGGCGTGACGTCATCGCGGAGGTGAGCGGCGTGTCGGACCGCCCTACGGTCGCCGAGGTGCTGCCCGCGATCAGCGTCGCGCTAGAGGAGTACACCAAGGGGAACACCGACGCGGTTTTGCTCTCCTACTCGAAGTGGATCTCGACGATGAAGCAGGAAGCGACTGTGACCGTGCTCATCCCGGCAGAGATTCCACATCGCGAGGCAGAGGGCAAGGGCCCCAGGGCCGACTACATCTACGAACCCGACCCGGAATCGGTGCTCGACGGCCTGCTACCCCGTTACGTGGAGACTCAGGTCTTCCAGGCGGTGCTCGAGAACAAAGCGAGCGAGTACTCGGCCAAGATGATCGCGATGCAGAACGCGACCAACGCCGCCGGCGACCTCATCGACGCGCTCACGCTTTTTGCGAACAAGGTCCGCCAGGCCGGCATCACCACAGAGCTCATGGAGATCGTTAGCGGCGCCGAAGCCATGCGGGCGTCGAGCTGAGGGAGGACTGAGATGGCGACAACCAAGCACACACCGAAGGCCGAGCCGAAGAAGACCAAGGACGGCCACGTCAGCCAGGTCATCGGCGCCGTGGTCGACGTCGAGTTTCCGCCGGGCGAGCAGCCCGAGCTGTTCGAAGCGCTCGAGGTCAAGACGCAGGACGGCCACATCGTCGTCCTCGAGGTCGAAGGCGCGATCGGCGACAACGTGGTCCGCACGATCGCGATGGACGCGACCGACGGCTTCCGTCGCGGCGACCCGGTGAAAGCGACCGGCGGCCCGATCTCAGTGCCCGTCGGCGTGGAGACCCTCGGCCGCATGTTCAACGTAATCGGGAAGCCGATCGACGACGAGCCGTCGCCGGAAGGCGTCACCCGCTGGCCGATTCACCGGCCCGCGCCGCCGGTGTCGGAGCAGCAGGCGAAAGTGGAGATCCTCGAGACGGGGATCAAGGTCATCGACCTGATCTGCACCTTCGCGAAGGGCTCGAAGATCGGGTTGTTCGGCGGCGCCGGAACCGGCAAGACGGTGATCGTGCAGGAGCTGATCCGCAACATCGCCTACCAGCACAAGGGGCGGTCGGTGTTCGCCGGAGTCGGCGAGCGCACGCGCGAAGGCAACGACATGTATCACGAGATGCAGGACGCCGGAGTGCTTCCGCAAACGGCGCTCGTCTTCGGCCAGATGAACGAGCCGCCTGGCGCCCGCGCGCGGGTTGGCCTGACCGGGCTGACGATGGCGGAGTACTTCCGCGATGCGGAAGGCGCGGACACGCTGCTCTTCATCGACAACATCTTTCGCTACCTGCTTGCGGGCTCCGAGGTGTCGGCCCTGCTGGGACGCATGCCTTCGGCCGTCGGGTACCAGCCCACGCTGGCGACCGAGATGGGCGAGCTCCAGGAGCGCATCACCTCGACGAGCAAGGGCTCGATCACCTCGGTCCAGGCGGTCTACGTGCCCGCCGACGACTACACCGACCCTGCGATCCAGACCGTGTTCGCCCACCTCGGCGCGACGGTGCGACTCGAGCGGGCCCTGGTGGAGATCGGCATCTACCCGGCCATCGATCCGCTGGGCTCCTCCAGCCGGTTTGTCGAAGCTTCGATCGTCGGGCAGGACCACTACGACACCGCGCAGGCTGTGAAGAAGACGATGCAGCGTTACAAGGACCTGCAGGACATCATCGCCATCCTGGGCATGGAAGAGCTGTCGGACGAGGACAAGCAGGCCGTGTCACGGGCGCGCAAGATCCAGCGCTTCCTATCGCAGCCGTTCAACGTCGCACAGCGGTTCACCGGGCGCGAGGGCAAGTCGGTGCCGATCGCCGAGACCGTGCGCGGCTTCAAGGAGATCCTCGAGGGGAAGCACGACGACCTGCCGGAGCAGGCGTTCTACATGGTGGGCACCATTGACGAGGCGCGGGCGCAGGGTGAAGAGATGAAGAAGAAGCAGTCCACGTAGTGAAGTTCCCACTCCGGGTCGTCAGCGTTGAGCGGAGCCTTTTCGAGGGCGACGTCGAGTTCATCATCGCCAACGGCGCGGACGGCGAGCTGGGCGTGCTCGCGCGCCACGCCCCCCTCATGACGATCCTCAAGCCCGGGCCGTTGAGGATTCAAGAGGTGTATGGAGGACCCGAGCAGGTGCTCTTCGTAGGAGGTGGCTTCCTCGAGGTGCTGCCTGACCGCGTCACTGTCCTGGCGGATGTGGCCGAGCATGCCGACGAAATCTCGGTCGAGCGTGCCGAGGAGGCGCGCCGCCGCGCGCAGGAGAAGCTGGCCGGAACGCTGAGCACGGCCGAAGAGGTCGAGTTCCAGAACGCGCTGGCGATGGCGGAAGCCCGCCTGCGCCTCGCGCGAATGCGCCGCGGCTAGGTCCCGACCCGTGGCACGCGGAACACGGCAGCGCGCGCTGCGGATCACTGGCGGGGCGCAGCTCGCCGGCAGCATCTGCATCAGCGGATCGAAGAACGCCGCGCTGCCCGAGATGGCCGCGGCGCTGTTGACAACAGGGACGATCAGGCTGAGCAACGTTCCCAGGGTGCGGGACACCGTCGTGATGGCTGAGATCCTGTCCGGACTTGGTGGCACGACCGAGGGCGAAGGTGAGATGAGCCTCAACATGGCCGGGGCGCAGGCGAGCGACGTTCCCGCCGAGCTCGGCCGCCGGATGAGGGCGACGATCCTGTTGCTCGGCGCGCTGCTCGGGCGGTTCGGGCGAGCTCGCCTGCCGCGGCCGGGCGGCGACGACATCGGCGCGCGTCGAGTTGAACAGCACCTTCGTGGCCTGCGCCAGATGGGCGCGCAGATCACCGAGACGGACGCCGAGATCATCGCGGAGGCGAAGCGGCTGCAAGGTGGGCGCATCGTTTTCGACCTGCCCACCGTCACGGGGACCGAGAACATCCTGCTGGCGGCCGTGCTCGCCGAAGGGCGCACGGAGATCTTCAACGCCGCACGGGAGCCGCACGTCCAGGATCTCTGCCTGCTCCTGGTCAAAATGGGGGCGCAGATCGACGGCATCGGGTCGGAGCGGCTCGTGGTCGATGGGGTCGTCGAGCTGGGCGGCGCCGAGCACACGGTCATCGCCGACTACCTGGAGGCGGGGACTTACGCCCTCGCCGCGGCCGCGACCGGAGGCGAGCTGCGGCTCGAATGCAGCCGGCCCGAGGATCTCAACATGGTCTTGCTCAAGCTCGAGCAGGCGGGCGCTCAGGTCGAGGTGGGTGAGGAGTGGTTTAGCGTAGGGCGCCAGCCGAAGACGCGACTCAGGCCCAACGACATGTCCACGTGGACGTTCCCCGGGTTTCCGACCGACCTCCAGGCGCAGTACATGGCGCTTATGACCCAGGCCGACGGGAAGACGGTGATCTCGGAGTACGTGCACGAGAATCGCTTCCAGCATGTGGCTCAGCTCGCCAAGATGGGTGCGAGCATCACGGTCGAGGGACGACTCCACGCCGTCGTGCACGGCCCGTGCAAGCTGCATGGCACCGACGTCGCCATCCCCGACATCCGCTCCGGCGCCGCGCTCGTAATCGCTGCGTTGTGCGCCGAAGGCGAGAGTCTGCTCCGCAACTCATGGCACGTCGAGCGAGGATACGAAGACATGGCGGGCAAGCTTGCGTCGGTCGGCGCGCAGATCGAGTCGATCACCGTCGAACAGGAGTCAGGACCCTCTGACAACACTTACGAATGAGGTTTCCCTCCCCCCATCGTGGGGAGGGCCAGGGAGAGGGGCTTAAACGTGTTATCGAAGAAGATCGGGATCGACCTCGGCACGTCGACCGTCCTCATCTACGTCAAAGGTGAGGGAATCGTGATCAACGAACCGTCGTTGGTGGCCGTCAATCGCGACGGCACCCGCATCCTGGCCGTGGGGAAGGACGCCTTCGAGATGGTCGGCCGCGCGCCTGACACGATCCAGATCATTCGACCCATGCGCGAAGGGGTCATCGCGGACTTCGTCGCGACCGAAGGCATGCTGCACCACTTCATCGGCAAGGTCCAGGGCCGCCAGCGCATCTTCAAGCCCGAGATCATGATCTGCGTCCCGTCGGGCGTGACCTCGGTCGAGCGAAGGGCAGTTACTGAAGCTGCGATCTCGGCCGGCGCGCGACAGGCCTGGCTGATCGACGAGCCGCTGGCGGCGGCGATTGGCGCGGGCCTACCGATCGCGGAACCGAGGGGCAACGCGATCTGCGACGTCGGCGGAGGTACCACGGAGATTGCTGTGATCTCGCTCTCGGGCATGGTGGTGGCGCACTCCATTCGGGTTGGGGGCAACCGGATCGATGACGCGATCACGACCTACATGAAGCGCAAGCACAGCCTGCTGATAGGCGAGCGGACGGCCGAAGAGCTGAAGATCGCCGTCGGGTCGGCAGTCCTGATGAAGGAGCCGCTCGTCACCGAGGTTCGCGGGCGCGACCTGGTCTCGGGCCTGCCGAAAAACGTGGAGGTCACCTCGAACGACGTCACCGAGGCGATCCAGGAGCCACTGCGCCTCATCGTCGCGGCAGTACGCGACGTGCTCGAAGAGACCCCGCCCGAGCTGGCCGCGGACATCTTCGACCGTGGCATCGTGCTGTCCGGTGGAGGGGCGCTGCTGCGTGGGCTCGACCGCTACATCGCGATGCACACCGGTCTCCCCGCGGTCGTGGCGGACGATCCGCAGACGTCGGTGGTCAGGGGCACCGGCCTTGCACTCGAGAATTTCGAGGTCCTCAAGCGGAACCAGTTGTATCTGCGCTGAATAGATGATCGGGCTGCAGCTGGTGGTCGACGGTGTCGGGCTCGAGCGGCCCCGCGCGGGGGTCGGCGTCTACACGACACAGATCCTGCACGCGATGCACGTCGACCGGCCTGACTGCCGGCTCACGGTCTTCGGCCCACCGGGCGCCTTCGTGCACGTGCCGTACGCGACCTACAGGCCGTTGCCGAGGACGCGCCTCATCGGCCGGCACCTCCAGTGGCCCGCGCGAATCAGGCAGCTAAAGCCTGACGCCTACTTCGGACCCGCGGGCGCGCTTCCCCTGGGGGACGTCGCGTGCCCATCCGTGATCACCGTCCACGACCTTGCGATCTACCGCAACGCGGGCTGGTTTCCGGCTCGGCAGCCGCTCAGCACGCGCTTCGTGGTGCCGCGTTCGGTGCTGCGAGCCGATGTCGTGATAGCGGTCTCCGAGAACACCGCGCAGGACGTGGTCGACGTGTTCGGCATTCCGCGATCGAGGATCGACGTAGTGCACCACGGTGTCGCCGCGAGCTTTTCGCCGATGAGCGCCGAAGACCTCGCCGCGGCTCGCGCACGCCTCAAGCTGCCCGAGCGATTCATTCTGTTCGTCGGAACCATCGAGCCCCGCAAAAACCTCGAGACCCTGCTTGAAGCCTGGGCCATGATGCGGGACCGGCCCGACCTAGTCGTGGTCGGAGCCTGGGGCTGGAACTACGAGCCGATCCGAGCGCGGATGGAGCGGATGGGGCCCGGTCTGCACCATCTCGACGGGCTCGACCCGGCGGACCTGCCGGCGGTCTACAACCTGGCCCGCGTCCTCGCGCACCCGGCGTGGTATGAGGGGTTCGGTCTGCCGCCCCTCGAGGCGATGGCTTGCGGCACCCCGGTGGTGGTCTCCGACCGGTCGAGCCTGCCCGAGGTGGTGGACGGGGCCGGCCTCGTCGTGCCCGCCGACCAGCCTGACGCCTGGCGCAAGGCGCTGGAGAAGGTGATAGGGGACACGGACCTGGCCGCCGACCTCAAGAGGCGAGGCATCCTGCGCGCCGCGCAGTTCAGCTGGGCGCGAGCCGCCACTCTGACCTGGGAGGCCATCGACCGCGCCATCGAATCGCGACAGCGCCCGGATTAACGCCGCAGGGTTGGCCGGGGTCCCCCCGGCCATGACTTTGTCTTCATTGCCTGCCAAGCGCCGCCAGGCGTCAGCCTATTAATGAAGGCCCATCGATATACCGGAATGGGAGCAGGCACGCGGGCGAAGCCCGCCTGCCGATGCAATCAGTAAGTCCCATCCTCGTCGCCGCTTGCGCGCAGGGAAAACCATTCCGAGTTTTCCCTCATACCTTTAAACCAGCTCTCGGATGACCTCCGCCACGCCGGCAGCGCAGCGGTCCCAGGTGAATTTGCCTGCCCGCTCGCGGGCCGCTTTGGCGAGTGACTTTCGAAGAGGCTCGTCGCCAAGCGCAACCTCGATCACCTTCGCCACCTGCTCTGCATCGGCGGCGTCGTGGAAGTAGAGGGCCGCGTCGCCGCCGACCTCTGGTAGGGAGGAGGCCTTGGCCGCCACCACCACCTTGCCGCGCGCCATCGCCTCGAGCATCGCAAGGCCGAATCCCTCGTAGAGGCTCGGCACGATGACCGCTCTTGCCCGCTTGTAGAGGAGCTCGAGCGTCGGTTGATCGACGCGACCGAGCACCCGACACCGGTCTGACTGGCGCAGCCTGGCGGCGAGCGCGGGGTCGCGTTCGGGGCCGGCTACCGCGAGGGTCACACCGTCCAGGCGCTCGACCGCAGCCAGCGCCGCGACCTGGTTCTTACGGGTCTCGATGCGCCCGACCTGCAAGACGAAGTTCCCGTTCAGCCCCAGCTCCGCGAGGCGCGACGCCGGGGCGGGGGCGACCTGCGGCGTGGGCGCTCCAAGCGGCACCACCCGGATTCGATCCGGTTTCACTCCGTAGGCAGACACGAGGTCGGCTTTGGTCGACTCCGAGACCGCGATCAGCAGCCGGGAGCGGATTGCCGCCCATCGTGTCGTGAGGCGCAGGTAGGCCCGCTCGCCTGGCGAGTACGCGTGCGGGTATCGCTCGAACGCGAGGTCGTGCACCACCGTGAGCGCCCTGCCAGGCCACGCAAAAGGAATCGCGTGAGCCGGGACGAACAGCAGGTCCGGCCGTTCGGCCGCGAGCGCCATCGGGAGCCGAACCTGCGACCAGAGCCGGCGGAGCGGGAGCACCGTGACGTCCACTCCGAGACCAGCGCGTGGTCGGGAGGCGAAGAACCGCCAGCGCAGCTCGGGCGCGGCAGCCGGCAGCCGCGAGCACACCTCGCGCGTGTACACCTCGGTCCCCGTCATCACGGCGCGGGTTGCCGGGTTGATGTCGACCGCAACGGTCTTCAATTAAAGCCCCCTCACCTTTGGTACGACCTTAAGCTAACGATGGTGCTCACCAGCGTGCGCGGGGCGGCGGTCCTCCTGGCAGTGGTGGTGACGTTCTACTTGCTTCAAGTCAGCGGTCAGGTCGCACCCCCGGCCGCTGTGCACGCCCTGCGGCCCCTCGTGATTCCGGTCTCGGCGCAGGGCGCTACGGCGGCAGCGTCACAACGCGAATATTTCTGGACCCGACAGGAGGTCGTACCACTCGGCCGTCGAAACATCACCCTGCCCATTCTCATGTACCACTACGTCCGGACTCCGCCTTCGATCGTCAGCGACTTGCTCGGCTACAAGCTGTCGGTGTCGCCGGCCGACTTCACCGCCCAGATGGATTGGCTCGCGGCTCATGGTTACAACCCGGTCGATTTCAACGACGTGCGGGCGTACTTTGCGGGCAGGCAGCCACTGCCCGCCAAGCCCGTCGTGATCACCCTCGACGACGGTTATGCCGACCTCTACACCGCGGCGTTTCCGATCCTCGCCGCGCATGGCTTCAAGGCCGTCGCGTACATCGTGAGCGGCTTTGTCGGCCGGTCGCGGTACGTGACCGCGGCGCAGGTGGTCCAGATGGACCAGAACGGCATCGAGATCGCCTCCCACACCATCGACCATGCCGACCTGGCGCGATCGTCGATGGGCAACGTGATGCGGCAGCTCGTGGAGTCCAAGCGCTCGCTCGAGAGCCTTCTCGGTCACCCGGTGCTCGACTTCGCTTATCCCTCAGGCAAATTCAACGCGCAGGTGGTGGCGGCCGTTCAGCGAGCCGGCTATGACACTGCGGTGACCACCATGTTTTCGATCGATCACAGCATCGCCGACCGCTACCTCTGGACGCGCGTCCGCGTCGGCGGCGGCGAGTCCCTCGCCGAATTCGCCTCCAGCCTCGGCAGCCCGATGCCAACGACCACGATTACGACTCTCGACATCGAAACCGCCGAGGTTCCTCCTCCGCCACTCGCGAGGCCGACTTCGCAGTCCCTGAGGTGACCCAGGCCCGGGTCCTGGGCGTCAGGGTCGACTGCCTGGACATGCAGGCCACCCTGGATCGGATCGATCAGATGGTCCAGGCGGGCGGCCAGCACCTGGTCGCCACCGTGAACCCCGAGTTCATCATGAGGGCGCGCAGGGACAGCGATTTCGCGCGGGTGCTGGAGTCGGCGGACCTCTGCCTGCCCGACGGAACGGGCGTGGTCTGGGCCGCGAGGCGCCAGGGCTGTTCGATCAGCGGCCCCGTCACCGGGACCGATCTCATCCCGCCGCTGGCGGCGCTGTGCGCCAGGCGGGGTTACCGGCTGTTCCTGCTCGGCGCCGCGCCGGGCGTCGCGGCCGAGCTCGCCACGCGCCTACGGGCAAGGCATCCGCACCTCGAGGTCGCCGCTCACCCCGGCTCGTCCGAACCTTCCTCCGACGAGGAGACGTTGCGCTTGATTCGCGCACACCGCACGCAGGTCCTCCTCGTCGCGTTCGGCGCTCCGAAGCAGGAGCTGTGGATCGACCGCCTGAAGGATCGGCTGGGGGTCGCCGTGGGCATCGGCGTCGGCGGGGCGTACGACTACCTCACGGGTCGCGTGCCGCGTGCGCCCACGTGGATGAGAAGGGCCGGCCTCGAGTGGCTGCACAGGCTCATCCGCCAGCCGTGGCGGGTCCGCCGCATGGCGGTGCTGCCGGTCTACGCGATCAAGGTTCTGGGCGCGGGCAAGTAGGATGGCGCATCGAAGTGGAAGAGGTGACATCACCAGAGCTCAGCATCGTCATCCCTTGCTACAACGAGGAGCAGCGACTCCCTCGCACCATCGAGCAGATCGAGCGATACCTCGCCGGTGATGGAACCTCATACGAGCTGATCCTGGTCGACGACGGCAGCACGGACGGGACGCGCAAGATCATGGATTCGGCCGCGGAGCGCAACCCGTCGGTGCGGCTCGAAGCGCTTCCTCACAACCGAGGAAAGGGGCGCGCGCTCGCCGAAGGAGTCGCGGCCGCCAGGGGCGCCGAGATCCTGGTCACCGACGCGGACCTCTCCACTCCGATCGACGAGATCGAGAAGCTGCGCGCGGAGCTGCGCAAGGGAGCTGGCGTCGCGATCGCCTCGCGGGCATTGAGGGGATCGCGCGTCGAGGTGTCTCAGCCGGTCTACCGCGTGCTCATGGGCAAAGTGTTCAACCTGCTCGTCCAGGCCGTCCTGCTGCCGGGCATCTGGGACACTCAGTGTGGGTTCAAGCTTTTTCGCTCCGACGTCGCGCACGACGCATTTGCCGGGCTCACGACCGATGGCTTTGGCTATGACCCCGAGGTGCTCTACCTCGCCAAGAAGCGTGGCGTCAAGATCGCGGAGGTGCCGGTCGTCTGGCGCAACTCGGCGCCGACGAAGGTGAGCCCGATCGCGAGCTCGCTCGACATGTTCAAGCACGTCCTGAGGATCAGGTTCCGCTCGTGAGCACAGAGGTCCGTCTGACCGAGCGCAAGCAGCCGCCGACCGAGGTGCTGGTCGTCCTGCCCACCTACAACGAGAGCCAGAACCTGGAGAAGGTCGTCGCCGGGGTGAGGCATTTCGGGCACGACGTGCTCGTCGTCGACGACGCGTCGCCCGACGGGACAGGGGAGATCGCGGACCGGTTGGCGGCCGCCGACCCCGGCGTGCGCGTGCTTCACCGGCCGCGCAAGCTCGGGCTCGGCAAGGCATACGAGGACGCATTCCGGATCGGCCTGAAGGATGGATCGGCCCTGTTCGTGGAGATGGACGCGGACGGCTCGCACCTGGCCACGGACCTGGAGAGCATCGTCGATGCGGCGCGCGGGTGCGGCGGCCTGGCGATCGGCTCTCGCTACATACGCGGCGGCGAGATCGTCGGGTGGCCGGCGCACCGCTGGCTGCTGTCCTGGGCGGCAAACCTCTACACCCGGGTCTTACTTGGCCTGTCCACGCGCGACTGCACATCGGGTTACCGCTGCTACACGAGAGAGCTTCTCAACCTGATCGGCCTCGACGAGGTCATGTCGCAGGGTTACTCGTTCCAGATCGAGATGGTGCACCGGACCAAGCGGCTCGGCTACCCGGTCGTCGAGGTGCCGATCCGCTTCGAGGACCGCGTGGCGGGGGCGTCGAAGGTGTCGCGCGGGGAGGTCCGCCGAGCCCTGTGGACGGTCTTCCGCCTGAGCCTGCGCAGATGAGAGAAGCAAAATCACCCCCTCTCCCCCTCGGGGAGCAATCAGTAAGTCCCATCCTCATCGCCGCTTTGCGCGCAGGGTCGGGGTGAGGGGCTTAAGCTGGCAAGGGGCCTGGAAGAACTGGCGCCTCCCCCTGCTAACAGGGCTCGCGCTCGCGATCGTCACCGCCGTGCCCTACCTCTACGCCTACGCCGTGCAGTCGCCCGGCCACGTGTTCATGGGCTTCTTCTATCTGGGCGACGACGCCAACACCTACCTCGCCAAGATGCGCCAGGGGTGGGAGGGGTCGTGGGCCTGGCAGAACCGCTACACGACGGAGTCGAGCCCGGCCGCCTACCTGTTCATGTTCTGGATCGCCCTCGGGCACATTGCGGCGCTGCTGAAGTTGCCGCTGATCGTGGTCTTCCATCTCGCCAGGGTGGCGGCGGCCTTTGCGCTGATGGCAGCCGCCTGGTTCATGATCTGTCACTTCATCGAGGACCGATCCGCGCGGCGCTTCGCCTTCTTCTTCTGTGCGACCGGTCTCGGGATGGGCTACGTGATCCAGGCGCTGGGCCAGCCCGTGATCTTCGGCCACCAGACCGACACGCTCGACTGGCGCATGCCGGAGCTCACGGCGTTTTACTCGGTGCTCGCTCTGCCGCATTTCGCCTGGTCTGGCGTGTTCGCAGCGGCCGGCATAGGTTTGACGTTCAAGGCCATTCAGCGTGGGAGCCTCGTGTTGGCCGTCCTCGCCGGGCTGGCCTGGCTCGGCCAGGCCTCGATCCACCCGCAGATGCCGATCCTGATGGGAGGCGCCACCGCGGTCGCGCTGCTGCTGCGCCCGGCCGCGCCGCGAGGATGGGTCGCGGCCGCGCTCGTGTTCGCGATCCCGGCGCCCTACATCCTTTATTCGTATCTCGCGTTCGTCGGCAACCCGGAGGTGCAGCGCTGGACGTTTCATTCCAAAAACGCCCTTCCGCCCGAGAGCATCAGCTTGCTGTTTGCCCTCGCACCTCAGCTCCTGCTCGCGGTCACGGGTTTGCCGGGGGCCTTGCGCAGGCGCACGCGCGAGGACCTGTTCCTCGTCGCCTGGCTCGTCCTGCTCGCCGCCATCCTCTATCTACCGAACCCGGCCGGGGACCTGCGGCGGCGCTTCCTCGACGGCCTCTATCTCCCGCTGGTGATCCTCGGGGCGCGAGGCATGTACGAGACGATCCTGCCGCGGCTGCGCAGCGCGCGAGCTCACGCGCTGGTGCCCTTTACGTACGTGTGCTTCGCGGCGATCGGCAGCGCCTTCCTGGTGCTGGCGCCGATCGCCGTCGCCGCCAATCCCCAGTACTCGGCCACCCGGGCCGAATACGACGGTCTGACCTGGCTGGGCGATCATCCGGCCGGCAGGGTGCTGGCGATGCCGGGCGTCGGCCTCTACGTTCCCGCGTACAGCCCGGACACCGTCTACGTCGGCCATTACGACGAGACGTTCGACTACGTGAACAAGACTCAGACCGCGCTGGCGGTGCTGACGGGAAAGAGCGACCTCGAGCAGTTCATTCAGGCGAACCAGATCAGGTATGTCATCTGGACGTCCGACCTGCCAACGCCCCCGCCGGACATTCTGGGCGCGCCGTCGTACGACACCCCGACCTTTAAGATCTGGCGAATCGACTGACGTGCCCCCTCCCCCTGCAGGGGGAGGGTCGGGGAGAGGGGTGCTGGGGTCAGCTGCGGACGTAAATCACCGCGACCGAGTCCTCATAGACCAGCTTCCAGTCCGGCTGGGTCGCGAGCACGTTGGCCAGCGCCTCGCCCCTGTTGTAGACGATGTAGTCGACCCTGTACTGGTCGAGCACCTGCTTCCAGTCCGGGCGCAGCGTCTGGACGTCCTCGTACTGGTTGAGCAGCGCATCGCCCATCAAGGCCGCTTCGCCGAAGATGAAAACCCTGCGGTTTGGCTCGGGGTAGAACCGGTAGGCGAGATAGCCGCCCCACCCGTACTGGTTGTACATCCTGGTCCCGACCTCGGGGTGGGCGGCGAGCCAGTCGGCCGCCCCGACCGGGTAGCTCGACGCGTCCAGGCTCTGCTGCTTGGATGGGCTGATGCTGTCGGCGACGCGCAGGGCTGTCGCGAGCACGATGACCACCAGCACGACGGCAGTGACCACCGCGAAGATGCGCCTCGGAGGCAAGACCGGCTTCCATCCCCGCTCCGCCGCGAGCTCTTTCCAGTAGGCGGAGTAGCAGTTGATCATCACCGGCGTCGCCACCGCTACGAAAAGGACCACGTTGCGGACGGACTGCAGAGCCAGTCCGAGGGCCACGAGGGTGAGGAGGAACTCGTAGAGCGGTGGGCGCCGCAGCGCGAACCCGATGATGACCAGAAAGACCATCGCTTCGAACGGGCGCAGGTAGGTCTGATGGAAGTCGGGTGAGAACCACTCGACGATCAACCTCTGCTGCGCGACGCTCCCCTCTGTCTGGAACGGGTACGGGTACAGGCTGAAACCGTGCGGGGTGGCCGCGACGGCTACGACCGAAAAGACCGTGATGATCGCCAGGAAGCGGGCGTGCTTGCGGTGGGCGGGGTTGGCGCGATCCCACGCCCAGGCGATCAGCTCAGCGCCCAACGCGACCCCGAGCCAGACGAAGCCGATCACCCAGCCTCCGTGGAGGTTGGCCCACAGCACCATCACGAGGGGAAAGAACTGGAGGGCGCGGCTTCGCCCCGCGAGGTACGCCTGAAGCCAGTACAGCTCCAGGCAGCTCAGGAAGAACGTGATCATCTGGGCTCGCGGGCCCCAGATCGGCGAGCCGGCGATGGCTCCGATCGCCAAACCGATGCCGACGATCACCCACGGCTGGCGGCGGACCTGCCGGTAGATGAGCCAGAAGGCGGCCCAGGTCAGCAGGCCGAAGCCAAGGCTGAGCCCGATCACCCCGGTCGATTGGTAGACGAGCCACATCAGGATCTCCGTCAGGTACTCGTGGTCGGTCCACACGTGGCTGGGGACCGTGAACGTATACAGGTCGAGGGACGGAAGGCGGCCGTTGTCGAGCATCCAGCGGCCGGTTCGCAGGTGCCACCAGAAATCGGGGTCCTGCTCGCCGGCGATGAAAAGCGAGATTGTCACGATCATCACGCCGCCCAGAAGCAGCGTCCTTGCGCTCAATCGCTCGGTCAGCCGCAAGCCACGTCCTGTGCGGGCAGGCGCGTTCAGGTTCGGACTTACTGAGTTCAACTGCGTGCCTTGAACGGGTTGGGAACGTAGCGAGCCACGCGGCCGGCGTAGGCCGGATAGTCGGCAGGAAAGGCCCGCGCCAGCACTCCCTCCTCCCAGCGGATGCGCAGGAGCTCGCACCCTATGAAATAGACGACGGCCAGGACGCCCGGCCAGCCGGCGGTGGCGAGGTTGATGCCTATGGCGGCCACGATCTCGCCCAGGTAGACGGGATGGCGGCTCAGCGAGTAGGGGCCCCCGGTGACCAGCCTCCGCGCTTCGGGGATGATCGAGAACGACCGGCGGAGGTAGGCGAGGCCCCAGACCGAGTACGCAAGGCCGAAGGTGGCCAGGAGATCCGCGACCAGAACGAGGCCCTGGCGGTGCCCGCCGCCGGGGAGGAATGGGGCCGCGATCGCCGAAAAGGTGCCGGTGAAGGCGATGAACACGACAGCCGCCCTGTGATCGGTGCCGCGCTTGGGCAGACGAGTCGAGTAGAGGACCACCAGCATCGTGAAATAGGCGAGCGCGAGGAGCTGCTGCAGGACGAAGAGGTAGTCGGAAGGCTGGTGAACCGAATGCAGCCCGTCCCACAGGAACAGCAGCTGCCGGGCGAGGAAGACGCTGAAGAAGAGCGCCGGGAGGAGGCGGCTGAAAAACAGGTCGCGCCAGTACGCCCCAGCGCCCTTTTGCACATCGTCTGCAACGCTCGGGGCGGCCATTCCCGACGAAACTTATCCTGTTGGACCCCATGCGGGGCGCCTTCTCCCTCTCCCCATCGGGGTGAGGGGCTTAAGCGCCGCAAAAAGGTGGCGACCAGCCCGGCGCCTGCTTTCGTTATCTCATTGACCTCCCCGGGACCGCCCGAGTAGGATCACCGCCGCTGACGGCGAAACCCCCGCAAGAATCGGGACCGAGGGCCGTCATCTAGATCAGACGCTGTAGTTCCGGAAAAAGGAGGTGAAATGCAGATGTTGAACCTTTACATGAAGCTTCGGAGCCTTACGACTCGTCAGGAAGGCCAGGGTATGGTCGAGTACGCCCTGATCCTCGTTCTCGTTTCGATCGTGGTCATCGTCATCCTTCTTACCATGGGCAACCAGATCAAGAACGTGTTCTCGAACGTCGTAGCCGCTCTCGGCTAACGAGAACCAAACGTAGTAGCACCTTCAAAGAGAGAGCCCCGGAAGGGGCTCTCTCCCTTTAACTCGAAAGCGGGGGACGATCGCGGTCCCCCTCGTTACAATGCAGGCACTCTTGCGGACTCCATAGATTTTCCGGAGGTGACTTAAGTCTTGGCCGTCGCACCAGCACCAGCACGACCGCGTCCAGGCGGTGGACGTCTTTTCATCATCGTCGGCTTGCTCCTTGCCGTCCTTGCCGGCGCCGGGGTGTTCTTCATAGGCACTCTGAGCGGCGGGGGCGCGATCGGCGGCGGGCCGACCACCACGGTGGTCATCGCGAAGCAGGCCATCCCTCTTCGGCACACCATCACGTCCGAGGACCTCGACACCGAGAAGGTGGCCGGTACTTTCACCAGCGCCAACAACACGTACACGAACAAGAGCGACGTTCTCAGCCTGATCGCTGAGATCCAGATCACAAAGGGCTCTGTGATCACGTCGGACATGCTGGCCAAGGACATCGGCCTCGTGCCGGCGGGCGCAGCTCCTGCCTACCTTCCGCTGGCCAGCGGCTACGTGGCCATGACGATTCCGACCGGTGAGCAGCAGGGCGTGGCCGGCCACATCACCCTGGGCGACTACTTCACCGTCATCGCCTCCGCGAGCCTCACGGTGTTCAACACCAGCTCCGCGGCGCCAACCGGGCCGCCCAAGGTCATCAGCAAGACGGTCTTCACCAACGTGCGCGTGATCGGTCTCGGTCCGGCCACGGCCAACGTCCAGCCCGCCGGGGGTGCCACGACCGTCGGAGGCACAGGACCGGTCGGCGGCGTGACCTCGAGCCTCACGATCGAGCTGACCCAGTGCGACGCCGAGTACTTCACCTGGTTCCTCAACAACACGCAGCTCAAGTACACCGTCGAGTCGTTCCACGACTACCTGACTGCGCCAACCGCCGCAGACCCCACCTGCCCAACCGTTCAATCGGCCCAGGGCGTCAGCCAGAAAGAGGTTGAAGCCAGGTACCATTTCACGGCCCTGTGACGTCCAGCGATAGCTGAGATGGGTCTACTCGACAGAGTCAAGCAGAACCAGACCACCCCCCCGGCGCCGGCCGGGGGGACCAACGGCCCTGCCGTGGGGACGATGCCCGGCGCCGCTACGACGTACAGCGCAACCACCTCGATGCCGGTTGCCCAGCCGGCGGGCCCGACCGCCGCGCCGGCGCCATCCCTTTCTCAGCGCGCGGCTGCCGCCGGCGGCGGCGGGGATCTCACGCCGGCCTTCACGGCGGCCAAGGTCCAGATCCACGCCCGCCTGATCGAGAAGTACGCCGACCAGATCGACTCCAGCAACAAGCCGGGCGTCCGCGAGAAGATCCTCGAGCTCGCCGAGGAGTACTTCCGCTCCACGGCGATGACGATGACCAAGAACGACAAGGAGCGCCTTGTCGACTCGGTCCTCGACGACGTGCTCGGCCTCGGTCCGCTGGAAGCTCTGCTGGCCGACCCGGCCATCACCGAGATCATGGCCAACCACCCAAAGCAGATCTACGTCGAGAAAGCCGGCGAGCCGACGCTCTCGGCCGTGACCTTCGAGAGCGAGCGCCAGATGAGACAGGTGATCGACCGCATCGTCAGCCTGGTGGGCCGGCGCGTCGACGAATCGACGCCCATCTGTGACGCTCGGCTCAAGGACGGATCGCGTGTCAACGTGGTCATTCCGCCCATCGCGCTGAAGGGCCCCTGCCTAACGATTCGAAAGTTCGCGAAGGAGAAGTGGGGTCCGGCGGACGTCGTGAATCGATTCAGGTCGTCGAGTCCCGAGCTCATGTCATTTCTCCGTTCATGCGTGCGCGCGAGGTTCAACATCCTCGTCTCGGGAGGCACGGGCTCCGGCAAGACGACGCTGCTCAACATCCTGTCGTCCTTCATCCCGGAGACGGAGCGGCTGATCACGTGTGAGGACGCCGCCGAACTGCAGCTGCAGCAGCCGCACTGGATCCAGCTCGAGTCGCGTCCGCCAAACGTCGAAGGCAAGGGCGCCGTGCCCATCCGCGAGCTGGTCAAGAGCTGTCTTCGTATGCGCCCCGACCGCATCATCGTCGGCGAGTGTCGTGGTGGCGAGGCGCTCGACATGCTCCAGGCCATGAACACCGGCCACGATGGTTCGATGTCGACCCTGCACGCGAACAACCCGCACGAAGCGCTGGTCCGTCTCGAGACGCTGGTCTTGCAGGCCGGGCAGGACCTGCCCTCCCGGGCCATCCGGGAGACGATCGGCGCCGCCATCCACATGATCGTCCAGCAGTCCCGCCTGCGCGGCGGCGTGCGCCGCATCGTCAGCGTGGCGGAGATCACCGGCATCAAAGACGGAGACGTGCAGTTTCAGGAGCTCTTCACGTTCAAGCAGATCGGCGTCAACGCCGAAGGCAAGGCTGTCGGCTACCACACGGCGACCGGCCTGATACCGATGCGAATGGAACATTTGAGGGCGGAGGGCGAGGAAGTGTCCGAGAACCTCTTCAAGCCGACCCCGCAACCGTCGCCGGATAAGCTGTACTGACCGTTTAGGAGGTCTAGATGTCAATCCCCGTGGTATTCGGGCTCATAGCCTTCGCCGGAGTCCTGCTCCTCGTTCTCGGCGTCAGCCAGATGCGGCGCGCCGCGGGCGGCACCGAGGACTTCCAGGCGCGCCTGGCCGCCTACGGTGTGACGACCGCGGGCGCGACCACGCTTCCGCCGACCACTGGATTCCGGGACTCCCTCAACCGGCTGTTTCAGCCAGCGGCGGATCGGGTCGGCCGCGGCAACTCCAAGAAGGGAAAGCCTTCTGTTGCGGAGCAGCTGCAGAGGGCGGACCTCAGGCTACGCACGTCGGAGTTCCTGATGATCCAGATCGGGAGCACGGTGCTGTTCGTGCTCATCGCGATTCTCCGTTTCGGGCTGCCCCTCGGCGGCCTGATCCAGACGATCGTGTTTGGTGTGATCGGCTACCTGGTGCCCAGCTTCTACGTCAAGTACCGGATCACTAAGCGCCTCAAGGCGTTCAACAACCAGCTCGGCGACACGCTGACCCTGCTCTCGAACGCGATCAAGGCCGGCTATTCGTTCGCACAGGCGATCGACACCGTCGCGAAGAACGCGGTCGCTCCGATCGCCGACGAGTTCGGACGCGCAGTGCGCGAGATGAACCTCGGTGGCTCGCCGGACGAGGCGCTGCAGAACATAACCAAGCGCATTGTGAGCCCGGACTTCGACCTGGTCGCGACCGCGTACTCGATCCACCGGACCGTCGGCGGAAACCTCGCGGAGATCCTCGACAACATCGCCTACACGATCCGCGAGCGAGTTCGAATCAAAGGCGAGATCGCCACGCTGACCGCTCAGGCGCGTGCGTCTGGAACGCTGATCACGTTCTTGCCCCTCGTGCTCGCCGCATTCATGTACTTCGTCACTCCGACTTACTTCCGGCCGATGTTCGAGAACATCGTCGGCTGGATCCTGCTGGTCATCGGTGGCGCGATGATCTTCGTCGGCAACCTGATCATCCGGCGAGTGGTCGCCATCGAGGTATGAGCCGATGAGCACCACCGTCCTGCTTGCATTTGTAGTCGGTCTCGGCGTGCTGATGATCTTCATCGGCCTCGCCAGAACGCCTTCCCGGAATACCGCCGAGATGGTTCAGCAGCGCCTTTCCGTGTACGGCGGCGAGAAGCAGTTGACACTGGAAGAGGTCGAGCTGCAGAGGCCGTTCAGCGAGCGTTTCCTGCGCCCCGCGATCGAGCGCCTCGGCTCGATGATGTCTCGTTCGACACCGCAGAAGGCCCGCCAGAACCTCCTGAACAGGCTCGAACTCGCGGGACGTCCTGGCAACCTGACGCCGGAGGACTTCGCCGCGGTGCGCATCGTCGCGGCAGCAGTCACGGCGGCCATTGGCGTGGGCATCGGCCTCCTGCTCGCCAACGTCGTGTACCTGGCGATCTCGGTGGCCGCAGGCGCGATTCTCGGCTTCTACCTGCCGGTGCTGTGGCTCAAGCAGAAGGTCGACGCGCGCCGGAGTGAGATCCAGAAAGGGCTCCCCGATGCCATGGACCTGCTCGTGATCGCGGTCGACGCCGGGCTTGGCTTCGATGCGGCGCTTGCGAGGGTGACGGACAAGTACAAGAACGCGCTGTCGGACGAGTTCGCCAAGGTCTTGCGTGAGGTCAGCCTGGGCCGGCCCCGCCTCGAGGCCATGGACGAGATGGGCCGCAGCAGCGGGGTCGAAGACCTTCACAACTTCATTCAGGCCATCATCCAGTCCGAGCAGTTCGGCACCGGCATTGGCAAGATCCTCCGCATCCAGGCGGACGAGATGCGGCGCAAGCGCCGCCAGCGCGCGCAGGAGAAGGCCGCCCAGGCGACCTTGAAGATGTTGCTGCCGATGGTGGGCTGCATCTTCCCGACCCTGTGGATCGTCCTGCTTGGACCGGCTGCGCTGATCCTCCTGAAACCGAGGTCGTAAGGCACGCCTTCTTGGCTGCTGCCGAGCATCCCCGCGTGGGAGCTCGTCGTGCGCGCGGTGGTCATCTACGCAGGGCTGCTGATCGCGCTCCGGCTCTTCGGCAAGCGTGAGGTCGGCCAGTTCACTCTGTACGACCTCGTCTTCATCCTGCTCGTGGCGAACGCGCTGCAGCCGGCGATCACGGGGCCGGACACGTCACTGGGCGGTGGCTTCGTCCTGATCCTCGTGCTCGTCGGGACGAACTACGCGGTCGGCAAGCTGGACAGCATGCCGCGGTTCCACCGCCTGTTCACGCCCGCGCCGGCCATCATTGTCAGGGACGGCAAGTATCTGCCCGAGGTGATGAGGAAGGAGGGGGTGGACCAAGAGGAGGTCGAGATGTCGATGCGGGAGC
>JBGPEO010000037.1:0-19991 GCA_041482895.1 Candidatus Dormibacteraceae bacterium
CTGAGCTTGACCAGCTTGGCACGCGGGCCCTTCGGGCTCGCCTCAACCTCGAACGTGACCTTCTCACCACCGTTGAGCGAGTCGAAGTTGTCGACTGCGTCGCGATGGAAGAAGTACTCCTTCCCGTCCTCAGCCGCTATGAAGCCGAAGCCGCGGTCGGAAACGAGCTTCTTGATGGTTCCGTTAGTCATCGGTGACTCCTCTTCTCGAACTTCGCCGAAACAATTCACGGATCTTTTCGAGGTAGATGCGGTCGGCCACCGCAAGCGGGCATCCCATGTGGGATGACTGCAAGCAGTATTGCCCCCGGCTGGACGGAGTCAAACATCACAGCCGGATATCGAGCATGAACTCCGTCGGACGTTTGGCGCCCTACAGCCGCATCCCCTCTTGCAGAGGGACTATGCTCCCGTGTAGTCGCCCGCTCCAGCCCGCAAGAACTTTTGACTTGAGTGGCGGCCATTGCCGAGCGGCCCTCTTGTCGGCCGGGCACCACAGCCATTCAGGATCGGGCGTGCGCCCCCATTTGTGATTATCGATAGTTAGAACAGCCAGCCCCGGAGCTCTGGCGATCGGGAGGAACGACCATCGCGAACGACCCCGTCCGCCGCCGGCTGTGACAAAGGGCGCTTTCGCGATCGGAGGGCTCACCGTCGGTCCAGAGATCCCACGCGTTGCCGGGACGGCGATCAAGACCGGGAGGAGGCGCGGCAGCAAGACCCCGGAGAGTCCGGAGCGCAAGTTCGAGGACGAGCTGATTGCCGTCGCCGAGCAGCTCATCGTCAAGGGCAAGGAGCAGGGCTACCTCACGCCCGACGAGATCCTCCAGGGCCTCCCCGAGATCGACGCCGAGCCGGACCAGATCTTCCGTATCTTCGCGGCCTTCAAAGAGATGGGGATCGAGGTCACCAACGGCGAGAAGGACTTCGGAGAGGTCGAGCAGATCGACGACGAGATGGTCCTCGACATCGAGATGATGGATTCCGCCGCCCTCGACGACCCGGTGCGGATGTATCTCAAGGAGATCGGGCGCGTCAACCTGCTTACCGCCAAGGACGAAGTCGAGCTCGCGCAGGCGATCGAGGCCAAGCCTCTGCACGACGCCATGAGGGCGCTGAACGTGACCGAGGAGGTCGACGGCCGGCAGCGCTCGGCCGACGAGATGCTCCCTGAGATCATCGAGCGGCTCGCCACCGTCAAGCGCAAGGGTCAGCAGGCGCACATCGCGCAGGAGCTGTTGGGCCTCGCCGACCTGGCGGAGCTGCAAAACCTGCTCGACGCGGCAGCCGCCGAGCGCAGGCGCCGGGCCAACGGCGCGGCGCGTCCGCGTGTCCGCGCCGAGGCGCTGGAGTCTTATCGCATCGCGCGCTACCGCCTGACCGAGCGCTACGAGCGCGCCTACGAGGCCAAGCAGCGGCTGACCGAGGCGAACCTGCGGCTTGTGGTTTCGATCGCCAAGAAGTACATCGGCCGCGGCCTCAGCTTCCTTGACCTCATCCAGGAAGGCAACATGGGCCTGATCCGCGGGGTCGAGAAGTTCGATTATCACAAGGGCTTCAAGTTCTCCACCTATGCCACCTGGTGGATCCGGCAGGCCGTCACCCGCGCCCTCGCCGACCAGGCGCGAACGATTCGCGTCCCGGTCCACATGATCGAGGTCATCAACAAGCTGGTGCGGGTGTCGCGTCGCCTGCTCCAGGAGCTGGGGCGCGAGCCGAGCGACGAGGAGATCGGCGAGGAGATGGGGGTCAGGCCGGAGAAGGTGCGCGAGATCGTCAAGGTCGCGCAGACCCCAATCTCGCTGGAGACCCCGATCGGTGAGGAGAATGACTCGCACCTCGGCGACTTCGTCGAGGACCGCGAGGCTGTCTCGCCTTCCGACGCAGCTTCGCTCACGATGCTCCACGCCGAGGTGGAGGACGTGCTGGACTCCCTCACGCCCCGCGAGCGGCGCGTGCTCCAGCTCCGTTTTGGGCTCATCGACGGCCACCAGCGCACGCTGGAGGAGGTCGGAAAGCGCTTTGGGGTGACCAGGGAGCGGATCCGCCAGATCGAGGCCAAAGCCCTGCGCAAGCTCCGCCACCCCTCGCGCGCGAAGCAACTTCGCGACTACTTCGAGTAGCCCGGCCTGCGGAGCGGCGCTAGACGGCAGCTGCGTTCTCAGCAACAGATGGGACGAAGTTCTGGAACCAACGCAGTCAGGCTCAGGTTGCCGCCTGATCAAGCACCCACGATTAGATGCTTACAGGGCGTCGTACGTCTAAGGCTCCAGGCGAGAATCGCCGTCGAGCTGCTGTACCCGCGCCTCCCAATAGCTAAGGCGTTGCCGGAACCTTTCGGCTTGGGCGACGACGACCGGGACGTTGGTCAGCTCGACCTCGCGGCGGCCCTCGTCCGATTGCGTGATCATCAGCTGGCGGATGCGGACCAGCACCTTCTCCTCCATAGCCAAGATCTCGGTGTAGACCTGCCTCCAGTAGAGCGCTTGCTTGATCGTCGCCTCTTCTGGAGCACCCTCACCATCCATTGGTTGGCTCCAATCGCCACCGCGTACCGCCGCATCGACATCGGGCCGCCCGCTCATGGGCTGGACCTTTTTCACTCCCCAGAGGTACTGCTCCCGGCATAAGAAGATCAGCAACATTCCGGGTTTGCAGCAGCGAGCTCTGAAGCTTGATGGGTGCAACCTGGTCGCCCAAAATCCAACGGGCATCGGTGGCGACGACGAGGAGGCCACGGATCGGGCAGCGGTTACGACCCGGCTAGACGACTGACGTCGGCGACAGAGCTTGGCTCGCGCCCGCCTCGTAGGTTTCGAGCGTTGTTCCGGCTTCGTCGGACGACTCGTCCAGCAAGATGAAAGGGGACCGAGCCGCGGCGCGCAGTTCGCCCAGTTGCTTAGGCGTGGAGATCCTCGACGCGTCGTGACCAAAGCTCGAGCCGTGTCTGATAGCCGTCCATCTGGCTCTCGATGATCTTGAGGTCCGCCTCCGCCGCCCTCTGCACGACCGGCTCCAGCTTGCTTAGATCGCGCCTGACCCGATCGAGGACTCCCCGCCTGAATTCGAGGAGATCGGCATAAATGGTCATCCATTGGCGGGCGTCTTCCCAATGGCTGGTTCCAATGTCCTGACCCTCGGGCGGCCGTGAAGCTTCATCCATCACTGGCGAGCGAAGCTTGCCCGGGACCTCGCCTGAAGCCTCCGGCACGCGTGCGCTGATCGAGGCTCTGAGCCGGAGTTTCTTTGACGCGATGCACGTCAAGAAATGTGGCACCCGGATTGGGCCGCTGTCAGCAACATTTCGTGTTTTCGCTGCATTACAAATTTTGCGCGCTCCTTTTCTGGAGAAGTGGCGGCGATTGAACCGCAGCAGCCGTTCACGGAGGGTCTGGGAGGTTAAGGGAGATCCCTGCCCCTCCGCCAAATTCGTATTTCGAGTTTGCAAGCCTTGGTGGGGCCCCTACTATCCCCAGGGCCAGATGGCCCTCAGCGCCATGGACAGTCGCCTCTGCTCGTTCTTGTTCATGGACCGGACACTCCTTTTAGGGATGAACAAGCAAGACAAGGTCATTCGAGCGGTGCACCAGGGGGGCGACCGCCTACTGATGACGGTACGCGGGCATGAGCTGTACTCAGACCAACCCGTTGAGGATGGGGGCGAAGACACTGCCGCCACCCCAACAGAGATATTTCTTGCCGGCCTCGCCGGCTGCGTTGCTTTCTATGCCGAAAGGTTCCTGCGGCGGAATGGATTTGCGACCGATGGGCTGGCCGTTACGTGCGACTACTCATGGGCCGAGAACCCGCACAGGGTCGGCGAGGTCAACCTCGCAATCGAGGCTCCAAGCTTGAGTGCGGAGAAGCGCGAAGCATTCACTCGTGTGGTCGAGCACTGCACCCTGCACCACACCCTGCAGCGGCCGCCACAAGTGAACCTCAAAGTTCTCGCATCGGAGGCAGTCAGCTCGCCTTAGGTCCAGGTGATTGGCCTTGCTTTTGGCGACCTGGACAGGATGAATCGGGCCGCTCAGTCCTCAGTCTCGATCTCGTAGGCGTGCCAGCTGGTGCGTTTGGCGCCCGGAAGGGAATCGTAGAGTCGTTGCGCTACCAGGTTGTCCGGACTCGTGTACCACTCGAGGTGCGCCGCTCCGCGGCGGCGTGCCTCCTCGATTGCGCTTTGAATGAGCGCCCGTCCGATTCCTGCACCGCGGACGTCCTTTCGTACAAACAAGTCGTTCAGCAGCACAGAGTCCCTAGCCTTCGTGGAGCTGAAGAACCAGTACAGGGTGGCGAACCCGGCTAAGCCTTCGTTGACCCAGGCGCCGAGGAGGAGCCCAATGTCGCTAGGGTGAATGAATCGAGAGAAGAAGGCCCGGTTGCGGGCGATATCTGGCTCGGCGCCATAGAACCTCTGATAGCCGGCGCCCAGCGGAAGGAACTCCTCCAGTTCGCGTCGGTTGATCGGACGCACGTCGACGCGGCTCATCGCCGCCTGAGTATGTCGTTTCAGGGAAAGGCTGAACAGAGCTGCCTCGACGCTACAGGCCGGTTCTCGCTAGTGGGATGCGGTCAAGCGCTTGCTTCATCTGCGAGCGAAGCATGGGAGCGCCGGCAACCGAAAGACCTGCGCCGATGATTCGGCCTTTCCAGCCTTTGCCGTTGCGGCTGACGGTGACCTCGATCGTCGTGCCTCCGCGCGGGCTGGGAGTGAGTCGATAGTCCCAGCGGCTGCCCGGGCCCCAGGTGTTGGAGTCGAGGGTTTCGATCGCCACCGTGCCCGAGGCGACGTCCCAGCTGTATCGCTCACGCTCCCAGACGCCACCCGCGACCGAGCTCCCCTCCGTGACGTCGGCCCAGCCTGGTCCCTGATCGTGGACCTTGAAGTGGGCGCTGTCGATGTTGGGCCAGACCTCCGCTCGGCCCGGTCCGAAGTCTGTCAGTGCGGCCATCACCGCATCGGGCGCCAGCGTCGAGTGAAGCTTGAAGTTGACGACGGGCATGACTACCCAGCTCCTTTGAGTTTGCTTGATCGTGTGTGCGCCTGGGTGCCGAGGATGGTCAGGAGGCTGCCGACCTTCTTGCCCCGCGCGAGTGAATCGGGGAGGGGCATGTTGGACTGGATCGTGTAGTGGCTGCGGCGGCCGTCCCGCGTGCGCGAGATATAGCCGGAGGCAGCCAGTTCGGAGACGATCCGGTGTGCCGCTCGTTCGGTGATCCCAACGCTGTCGCCGATCTCCCGCAGGCGGATGCCGGGGTCCTGGGCGATCGATAGAAGAACTCGGGCGTGGTTGGTCAGGAACGACCACCTTGGGGTTCGATCGCTGGGCACATATCCAGAATACTATTTCTAGATTTTGATTTCATGTATCGTGATCTTGGGAGCGGTGCCAACGTGCCTCACAACTAGGCGGGGACTCCATGCTCACTAACCATCTTTGGTCCATCCCGCGTGGGTGGAGGGGGGACTTATGTCCAAACTAATCGGCTTACTCTCGTCATCCGCCGTGATCGCCACGTTCCTCGTGGCGGGTCTCGGCACGGTGGCTTCGGCAGCCGCGCCAGTCTGCACGCCGACCGGCTTCGTTCGGGACAACATCAACATGACCGCGGCGCAGATTGGTGGGGACGTCACCGGCACGCTCGACGCGACCGGCTGCAACATCGGCGTCTACTACGACAATGCCAACTCCGGCAACGTGACCGGCGCGACGATCTTCGGCGCGAACTACTTCGGCGTCGTCGTCAACGGCGATGTTGGTGCGGTGTCGGTCAACGTGACGGGCAGCGCAATCCACGACATTGGCGAGAATCCGTTCAACGGGACCCAGCACGGAGTGGCGATTTACTACCGCGCGCTGGGCACCGGTACGGCGAGTGGCGTCATCTCGGATGACATAGTCACGAAGTACCAGAAGGGCGGCATCACCGTCAACGGAAACGTTGCGACCACGATTACGAACAACAGAGTGACAGGCAATGGCGCCGTCGACTACATCGCCCAGAACGGCATCCAGGTCGGATACGGCGCGCAGGCGACCATTACCGGGAACACCGTCACCGGCAACGCCTACACCGGGACCAACGGGGCCAGCTCGGGTGGGATCCTCGTCGTAGGGGGCTCTTTCTTCGGCCTCCCGAACACGGTCGACCTACTCATTACGAAGAACACGCTGGCGAACAACGATGTGGGCGTTTGGCTCTTTAACGCCGACCAGAACGGGTTCGCCCCGACCAGTCGTACCGACAACGTCGTCAAGTTCAACACCATCACCAACGATGCCGTAACCAACACCACCGGCGACAGCATGAGCCCTGCTTGTGGGTATCAAGCCGGGATCTCGGACGTTGGTACGAAGGATCTCATCGTCAACAACTCGATCAGTGGCGTCGGTTACACGCCGGTGAGCGGCGACTGCACCGGCACTGCTGCCGCCTTCCTCCGCTTCATCGACGCGGATCCGTCGGCTCGCGGCGTCAGCAGCAACAAGTAACAAGTTCCGACTGAGGAGGAGGGAATGTCCCTCCGCCCAGCCGTGGCCCGCTTCTCTGTATAACTTCACCCAGCGATGATTCTCGTCACCGGCGCGACCGGCCTTAACGGATCCGAGCTCGTGCGCCGGCTGTCGGCGAAGGGGATCCCGTCGCGAGCCCTGACTCGAAACCTCGCAAAGGCGCAATCCCTGGCTTCGCTGCCTCACGTAGAGCTCGTCGAAGGCGATATGGCCCACCCCGACTCGCTCGCCGCCGCGATGAGGGGGATCGAGCGCGCGATGCTCATCTCGTCCTCCGACCCCACCATGCTCGACGTCCAGTCGAGCTTCATCGACGCCGCGCGGAAGGCAGGCGTCAAGCACGTGGTCAAGCTGTCGGGGATCATTCCCGAGCTCGATTCGCCGTTTCGTTTCGCGCGCATGCACGCCGAGATAGAGAAGCGGCTCGAGGCTTCGGGCCTCGCGTTCACCCACCTGCGGGCCGGAGAGTTCATGCCGTCCTACTTCCGCCAGGTTCCCTCGATCGTCGCGAGGGGCATCCTCGCGCTGCCGATGGGCGACGCCAGGATCGCCTCCATCGACATCGGCGACGTCGCCGAGGTTGCGATCGCAGTCCTGACGACTGACGGGCACGAGGGCAAGATCTATCCCCTCACCGGCCCTGAAGCCTTGAGCATGGCGGAGGTCGCCGAGAAGCTGTCCGCCGCCACCGGGAAACCCATCCGTTACGTTGACGTTCCACCTGAGGACGCGCGGCAAGCGCGACTGGCGGCGGGCCTGCCGCCCTTCCTCGCGGAAGGCCTGGACGAGCTTTTTGCCGAGCGGCGGAAGGGCAAGGAGTCGAGGGTCTGGCCGACGATCGAAGAGGTCTTCGGGTGGCGGCCGACCACCTTCGACGAGTTCGCGACGCGGAACGCGGCCATCTTTCGCGGCGAGCAGCCGGCCCCGGGGGTCTAGCTCTAGCCTCCCGACACCTTGAGCACCAGGCCCAGGGCATACGTGGCGCCGCCCACGATCACTCCGGCCAGCGTCATCTCCAGGCCCGCCGACCACCACTTGCGCAGCGTGAACAGTGATTTGGCGGCTCCCACGAGGAAGTGGGCGATGAGGGAGACAATTGCGGCCACCAGCACGGCTGTGGTGCCGCGCAAGAAGAAGAACGGGATCACCGGCACCATCGCGCCGAGGAACGTGCTGATGCCGGCGGCCAGCGCGGACTGAACCGGGTTGCCGCCCGCCTCTGTGCCGCCGAGCTCCTCGGTCGCGAGCACCTTGAGCATTGCGTCCGGGTTCTCGGCCAGCTTAGCAGCGAGCTGGTCCGCGAAGGCCGCGTCGAGTCCCTTCAGCTGGTAGAAGAGCGACAGCTCATCTTTCTCCTCTTCCGGATCCTCTTCGATCTCGCGGCGCTCCTGCGCGACGTTGGCGGCGACGACCTCCGACTCGGATCGCGATGCGAGGAACGCGCCGGTGGCCATCGACAGCGCCGACGCGACGGCGCCCGACAGGCCCGCCGTCAGCACGAAGCTCGATCCGCCGGTTGCGCCCGAAACGCCTGCGACGATGCCGAACACGGCCGCCAGCCCATCGTTGGCGCCGTAGATCGCGCCCGAGATCCAGCCCGACCCCGTGCGGTGCCAGGTCTCCCGGCCGAGGATCCGGTTCAGCTTGCCCTCGGCGCCCGACGCGGGCGGTTCGCCGCCCCGATGCGCCGCCTGGATCGCATCCAACGTCCTCGAGTGGCCCATCTCTTCGACTCGGATGGAGGCGAGCACAGCGTCTGTATCCGCGTCGCCAGTAGACCGCTTGTAGCGGTCGGTGATCTCGACCTGCTCGTTGGACTCCATGTGCGCGAGCATCCGCGTCACCGGGGCAAAGCGCGCCTGCAGGCGCAACCAGCGCGGGATGCGGACGGTTGACGGATCGGGGATCGGCTGCCCCAGCTCGCGCAGACGCCTCTCGATCCGCTCGCGATGGCGTGCCTCGCCATCGGCGATCTCACGGATGACCTGCGCGCGTCGCGGATCGCGCATGCGCTGCGCGAGGATCGTGTAGACCGCTTGAGCTTCGACTTCTCCGCGCCACGCCTGCAGCAGCCGGGCCACCGCTTCCTCGGATCGGACGGTCGAGCTCATACGTCAGCCCTTCGCCGACACCACCATCACCGGCAGCCTGGAGTGGAGAACGAGCTCGTGGCTGGTGCTTCCCAGGAGCAGCTCTGCCACCCCGCCTCGACCGCGCCTGCCGACCACGATGACGTCGGCCTTCTCGCGCTCGGCGACATCGGCGATCACGGTTGCCGCTCTCCCATCCTCCATCACAGCCCGGTATCGAACGCCGGCGACCTTGAGCGGCTTGCACCACCTGTCTTCGAACTCCGACTTCATTCCGTCCCGCCATTCCTGGTCGAGCACGAATGGGAGCTCCTCCGGCTCAGGAAAGTAGGCTGGGATGTCGACTGCGTAGATGGCGATCACCTGCGAGCCCATTCCTTTCGCCAGCCGGATCGCCCACTTGACCGCGGCCGCCGACGAGTCCGAGCCGTCCACACCGATCGCGATTCGCCGGATGCCGTTCTTGCTTGCTGCCATTCTGCGACTCCTTTAGTGCGAATCAGCCGCCCAGGTGTGATACCACCTTGCCCACGCGCGAATCTTCGAGCTTCACGTTCAGGCCCGACAGGTGAGTGCCAACCCACTCGCCGCTCTTCTGGATGACCTTCTCCAGCGTCTCCTCGTCCTGGCAGGCCGTCATCGAGACCAGCTCGTTTTCGGCGGTGGCGACCACGTGGTAGCTCAGGAATCCCGGCTCGTTGCGCAGATGGTCGGCCCATCCGTCGTCGACGATGCTGATGACCTCGTCCCGCTGGGCGGGATCGACCCGATATCTCCTGATGCTCATGAACATTCGCTCTCCTCCCCGTGTGCCGGCCGATGGTCAGGAACACAGGAAGTCTGCGCCATGTTCAAAACGCGCTGCCTCAGACCACGCTGCCGCTCACCTACACCCTACGCTGGGCTCCAGCAATGCAACGATTGGCGGGCGCTCTGGGAGTCGTTGCCCCGCCGGCCGCCGCCGTCGCCGTATTGGTCGCGGGGGCCCTGACTGCAGGCTATGACCCGCTGGCCCGCACGATCAGCCGGCTGGCCGAACCCGGTCTGCCGGCCGCCTTTCTGGCGCAGCTGGCGATCGCCTTCGTGGGAATCGCTCTGGTAGCCCTCGCGATCGTATTGGGACCTGGATCGCGCGGTGGCCGCGCTTTGCTCGCTGTCGCGGGCGCAGCTCTCCTGGTTGCGGCGGCGATCCCGCTGGACCCGGCGTCAGGCTCCGCGACGGCAGAACACCGTCTGGCCACGACCGTCGCCTTGCTGGGGTTGGCTGGAGCACCGCTCGCATTCGCACCGTCGCTGAGGCGAAAAAGTGGTTGGGCTGCCTACGCGCCGATGTCGTTCGCATTTGGGGCAGCAGAGGCCGTGGTTCTGCTCGCGGGACTGGCACTGCTGCCCACCACGTTTGCTGAGTGGGGAGCCTGGGAGCGCTGCTTCCTGGCGTTGCCGATGGGCTGGATGTTCCTGCTATCGGCGCGTCTCCTGAGCGCCAGGAAGATCGAGCCCATGTTCTCGTCGACCGATGACAGCAGCACCTGGGCGAGCAACGTCTCGGCGGACGACACCATGAGAGCCGCCGCCGCCAGCCAGAGCAACAGCGGCTCATAGACTCCCGCTACGAGAGTGATGACCGCGAACGAATACAGCGCGCCGCCTGCGACCTTTGACGAGTAAAGGTGCAGGTTGCCCAGCTGATGGAACTTGATCAAGCCGGAGGAAAGCGACGCCAGGTACAGGCCGAACGCGGCCGCGACAAGCACAGTGTTTTCGCCAAGGATCTCGGGGTGGATCAGCTCGATCCAGGCCATCGCCGAGAGCAGGAGCAGGTTGTCGGCCAGCGAGTCGAGCCGCGCGCCTGTTCGCGATTCCTGGCCCAGCCAGCGGGCCAGGTAGCCGTCTAGAAAGTCGGTGGCGCCGGCCGCGAGCAACCCGACCCCGACAAGGCGCCCATTTCCCACCAGCGCAGCGAGCCACAGAGCGGGTATCAGCAGGAGGCGCAGCCCGGAAAGCATGTCCGCGATCCGCCAATCGCGCTTCACGACGCGAGTATGAGATCTGTTACCTACGAACGATCGGCAGCGTTGGCGTCACATGACATCATCAGCTCGGGTTGCAGTCGCGGCGGTCGCCGGCGCATCGCTCGTGGCCCTGGTGGTTGCCGTCGGAGTCCTGGCGGCCGGCCGGCCCCCGGTGTTCATCACCTCACCGGCGGCTTCTTCGACGACCACTTCGATCGAAACGGGTGTTTTCACCACCGGTGACGGCAGCGTGTCGAAGAAGCCGGACACCGCGTTTCTGTACGCCGGCGTGGATTCGCAGCAGTCCACCGCGTCGGGCGCTCAAAGCGACCTGGCCGCGAAAGCGGCCAAGCTCATAGCACGGGTCAAATCGCTCGGGGTGGCGGACAAGGACCTCAACACGGCGGGCTACTCGGTGGGCCCGGTGTACACGCCCAACGGCCAGACCGTCAGCGGTTACCGAGCGTCGGAGCAGCTGCAGATCACCTGGCACAGCGTGGACACGGTGGGTAAGGCACTCGACGGCATCGTCCAGGAAGGCGGTGCGACGAACGTCGGCGTGAGCTTCGGCCTGGCCGACCCGAAAGCCGCCCAGGCAGAGGCGCGAACCCTCGCAATCGCAGACGCACGCTCGCGGGCGCAGGCGATGGCCGCGGCGGCCGGCGTCAGGCTCGGACCGGTGATCCGGGTCAGCGACCTGACCTCGGCGGGCTATCCCTCGGCGCGATTCGACGTGGGCGCGGCCGCCCCTTCGGCGACCCAGGTGCCGGTCGGGGAGCTCAACGTGTCAGTCAGCGTCGAGGTGGACTTCGCCATCGCCTAGAGAAGCGTTCGGTCGAGTTCAATCCTCCGTGGAGTAGACCTGTTTTGCCGCCATTGACTTATCGTCGCGGTGATGATCAAGGTCTACCCCGATCGGCGATGGCCCGCTTTCCTTCGTGTGCTGGCCGACACTGTGACAGTCGGCTGGACGATCGTATGGGCGTATCTCGGCTTTCTGATCTACCAGACGATCATGGGGTTGGAGGCGATCGCCGATGGGATCACCAACACCGGGGCGACCTTCAACGGGTGGATCGCGTCGTTCCGCCACGCGGTGCCGGGCGGCATCCCGGGGCTCACGCAGTTCCTGCTCGACACCGCCGACGCGTTGAAAAAGTACTCGGGGGATCCTCTGGTTTCGGCTGGACAGAATATTCACCAGGCGATCTTTCAGACGGCCATCGTGCTTGCCCTCCTGGTCGCGGTGCCGCCGATCCTGCTGGTGCTGCTGCCGTATGCCGGGTGGCGCTGGCGCGACATGCGCGAAACGGGCGCGGCGCTGGCGTTCGTGCGGATCGCATCCATGACGGGGCGGGCGGAGCAGGCTCGTGCGGTGTTGGCCTACCGCGCGGTTTCGACTTTGAGCTTCCGCCAGCTGATGTCCGCGAGCGCGGACCCGGTGGGGGATATCGCCGAGCGAAGGTACGACCAGCTGGCGGACGCGATGATCAAGCGGGCGGGGCTGGACCCGACGCGGCTGGCGCCGCACGACCTGCCGGAGCTGCCGCCGCATCGAGGGCGGTGAGGTTCTCTGCTTGCCCTCGCTATCGTTGTCGGCATGTGTCGAAGCATCAAGACGTTGCGCCAGGCTGACGTAGTCGCGACCGACGAGGAGATCCGAGCCGCCGCGCGGCAGTTCGTGCGCAAGGTGAGCGGGTTCCGGGAGCCATCGAGCCGCCATCAGAAGGCGTTCGAGGGGGCGGTCGACGAGATCGCGCTGTCATCGCAGCGCTTGCTCGAGAGCATTTCGAGGGAGCTGGCTGCGCGCGCTTCTTAACAGCCTGGGTTGACGGCCCCCTTACGCTGAGGTCGGTTGGCCGGCGGGGGAGGGGACGGTCACGAGGTAGGGAGGGCCCGCCAGAGGTGTGCCCGCCTAGAGCTGGCACCCTCGACAGAAGTTCAGCGGCTCTCGGTTGGACCCGAGCTGGCTGATCCGGTGGCCGCACCGGGGGCAGGTCTTCCCGCCCTTCATGTGCACATTCATGAACGATCGGTCCTGCTTAGACTCGTCGTAGTTCGGGTTCGCGAGGATGGCCTCGACCGCGCGCTTCAGTACGACCGGGATCGCCTCGTACAGCGCCTCCTCCTCGGGCGGCTTGAGCGACGCCCGCCGGCGGAGCGGCAGCAGGCGAGCCTCGAAGAGGATCTCGTCGGAGTAGGCGTTGCCGATTCCGGCCAGGAACTCCTGGTTCCGCAGCAGGTCTTTGAGCTCATCACGGAACCGCCTGAGGCGCTTGCGGAACACATCGAGGCCCATCTCCGGCACCGAGTCCGCCTCCGGCCCGAGCGCCGACCATCCCGGCACCTCCCGATCGCAGTCGCTCACCCAGTAGATGCGCCCCATTTCGCGAAAGTCGAGGTAGCGGAGCTCCTGGCGGCCCTCGATACGGATAGTGAAAACCTCCGTCGCGGGCATCGGCGCGTCTCCGCCCACGATCTGGAACCGGCCGCCTAGCATCGGGTTGATGACCAGCCAACGGGGCGATCCGCCGCCGCCCAGCTCGGTGCCAAAAACGAGGTGCTTTCCCCGCTGGATAAGTGAGACGATGCGGCGAGCGGGTAGCTCGTTGGCGAAATGCTCGACGGGGTATCGAAGCATGTGGGCCTTCTTGGGGTTGACGGTCGCGGCGGTGATCAGCTTGTCCTCCAGTCGCGGAGCAAGCCGGATCCGGAGCGCCTCCAGCTCGGGTAGCTCGGGCATGCCGCCACGATACGGGGTGGCGGTTTGGCGATCCAAATCGCGGGGTAGCTTTCAATCATGAAATTTGACAAATTCACCGAGAAAGCCCAGGAGGCGATTCAAGGTGCCGCGGAGCTGGCGCGCGACCACGGCCAGCAGGCGGTGGAACCGGAACATCTTCTACTCGCACTCGTTCGCGAGGAAGAGGGAGTTGCTCGCACCCTGCTCGAGCGGGCCGGAGCCTCCGTGCAGGCCCTCGAGCCTGCGCTCGTGTCCGCCGTCGAGCGTTTTCCGAAGGTCAGCGGCGGCGGACAGACCTACCTGAGCACCGCCCTGAACAAGGCGCTCGAGCAAGCGGAGAAGGAAGCGGAGCGGCTCAAGGACGAATACATCTCGACCGAGCATCTGCTGCTCGCCCTCGCAGACACCAAAGCACTCACGGATGCCGGCGCGACTCACGACGCGCTGTTGAAGCCGCTGCGCCAGATCCGCGGCAACCAGCGCGTCACGGACCAGAACCCGGAATCGAAGTATCAGGTCTTGGAGAAGTACGGCCGCGACCTCACCAAGCTGGCCGCGGAGGGCAAGCTAGACCCGGTCATCGGCCGCGACGAGGAGATCCGGCGCGTGATCCAGGTCCTCTCGCGCCGCACCAAGAACAACCCTGTGCTCATCGGAGAGCCGGGCGTCGGCAAGACCGCCATCGCCGAGGGCCTCGCCCAGCGCATCGCGCAAAGTGATGTGCCCGAAGGCTTGAAGGGAAAGCGAGTCGTCGCCCTCGACCTTGGCGCGCTGGTCGCGGGCACGAAGTTCCGCGGCGAGTTCGAGGACCGGCTCAAGGCCGTGCTCAAGGAGATCGAAGGCTCGAACGGCCAGGTCATCCTGTTCATCGACGAGCTGCACACGCTGGTCGGCGCGGGCGCCGCGGAAGGCGCCATCGACGCCGCCAACTTGCTCAAGCCCGCGCTGGCCCGAGGCGAGCTGCGCGCCATCGGCGCCACCACGCTCGACGAGTACCGCAAGCACATAGAGAAGGACGCGGCGTTCGAGCGCCGGTTCCAGCCGGTGATGGTCGGCGAACCGACCGTTGAGGACACGATCAGCATCCTGCGCGGGCTGCGCGAGCGCTACGAGGTGCACCACGGCGTGCGAATCAAGGACTCCGCGATAGTCGCCGCAGCGGTGCTGTCGCACCGCTACATCACCGACCGCTTCCTGCCCGACAAGGCGATCGACCTGATCGACGAGGCCGCCGCCCGGTTGCGGACGGAGATCGATTCGCTGCCCGCCGAGCTCGACGAGCTGGAGCGGCAGATCCGCCAGCTCGAGATCGAGCGGCAGGCGCTGAAGAAAGAGACCGACAAGGCTTCCAAGGAAAGGCTCGCAGCGCTCGAGCGCCAGCTGGCGGAGCTCTCAGAGCAGCGCACCTCTCTGCGCTCGCGCTGGGAGCAGGAGAAAGAGGCCATCGGCCGAATCCGCTCGCTGAAGGCAAAGCTCGAAGAGGTCCGCGCCGAGGCCGATCGCGCCGAGCGCGCCGCCGACTTCGCCAGGGCCGCCGAGCTGCGTTATGGCACGGCCGTCGAGCTGGAAAAGCAGATTGCCGAGGCGAACGCGAAGCTCGGCCAGCTGCAGGGCGGACACGCGCTGCTGAAGGAGGAGGTCACCGAAGAGGACATCGCCGAGATCGTCAGCCGCTGGACCCGAATCCCGGTCTCGAAGCTGATGGAAGGCGAGGTGGCGAAGCTGATCGAGATGGAGCAGCGGCTCCACGATCGCGTCATCGGCCAGGACGAGGCTGTGACGGCGGTCGCGAACGCCGTCCGCCGATCGCGTTCTGGGCTCTCCGATCCGAACCGACCCGTCGGCTCGTTCATGTTTCTCGGCCCGACAGGCGTCGGCAAGACCGAGCTTGCGCGCGCACTCGCCGAGTTTCTCTTCGATGACGAGCAGGCCTTGATCCGGCTCGACATGTCGGAGTACCAGGAGAAGCACACCGTCGCTCGCCTGCTGGGTGCGCCGCCCGGCTATGTCGGATACGACGAAGGCGGCCAATTGACCGAGGTGGTGCGCCGGCGACCTTACTCTGTGGTGCTGTTCGACGAGATCGAAAAGGCGCACCCGGACGTGTTCAACGTCCTGCTGCAGATCCTCGACGATGGGCGCCTCACCGACGGCCATGGACGCACGGTCGACTTTCGCAACACCGTTTTGATCATGACGTCGAACCTTGGCAGCTCAGTGATCCAGGAGAGAGCTGGCCAGGACTTCGAACGAGTGCGTGATGGCGTGATCGCGGTGCTCCGAGAGCACTTCAGGCCGGAGTTCCTGAACCGGATCGACGAGATCATCGTGTTCAAGCCGCTGACGGAGGATCAGCTGACCGCGATCGTTGACATCCAGCTGCGCCGCCTCGAGCGCCGGCTGCAGGACCGAAGGGTGACCCTGGTGGTTACGGATGCCGCCCGCAAGCTGCTGGCGCAGCGGGGATGGGACCCCGTCTATGGGGCGCGACCCCTGAAGCGCGCGATTCAGCGGATGGTCCAGGACCCGCTGGCGATGATGCTGCTCGAGGGCAAGTTCAGCGAGGGCGATACGGTCACCGTCGACGTCGAGGGCGGAGAGCTGACCTTCACCAAGGCCACCGCCGCCTCGCCTGCGGCCGCCACCACCGGGTAAGAGGCGGTTAGCGGCAGACCGTCCCGGCGGCCGGGAGCGAGAGGTCGATCAGGTAAGCGTCGATCAGCTGCTTGGCGCAGGCGCTCTTGTCATATGACACGTGGCCGTTGCCATCGCGCGTAAGCAGAACAGAGCCGGCGATCTCCTGGTTCGCAGCTTGCGCCCACGCATAAGGAGTGGCGGGGTCGCCGGTCCCGCCCACGAGGAGGATCGGAGGCGCCCCGTCTGCGGTCAGCGGACCGACAGTGCCCGTGGGCTTTACCGGCCAGTAGGCGCAGACGAGGTTGGAGTACTGGAAGGCGGGTCCGAAAAGGGGCGAGGCCGCGGCGAACTTGGGACCGAGTGCGTCGTAGGTGGCTACATCAGCCGGCACCGGCCGGTCGTCGCAGTTCACCGCGACGTTGGCGTCCGTCTGGTTGTCGTAAGTCCCGTCGGCGTTGCGGCCGAGATAGAGGTCGGAGAACCGGAGCAAAAGGGTGCCGTCGCCGCGGTCGGCCTGCGACAGCGCCTGGTCGAGGTAAGTCCACGTGCTCGGGTCGTAGAGGGGCGTCAGCACCCCGATCACGGCAAGCGCGCGAGTAAGCGAGCGATTGCCGACGGGAAGCGGGGTCGCATCGAGCCGGGTCATCAGGTTCATCAGCTTGGTGCCGGGATCGCCGGACTGAGCGTACCCGCATGGTGTCGAGGCGGCCTTTCGCGCCCGGCAGTCGCTGAGGAATGCCTGCAGGTTCTGCTCGAAGCCCACAAGCTGCGCGTAAAGGAGATCGTTCGGTGAGAGCGTGGGATCGATCACGCCATCGAGCGCGAGCGCGCGCACGTGGGTTGGAAACAGGTGGGCGTAGTTCTCGCCGAGAAACGTGCCGTACGAGAATCCGAGGTAAGTGAGCTTCTGGTCGCCAAGCGCCGCACGGATCACGTCCATGTCTCGAGCGGCGCTGATGGTGTCAACGAACGGCAGGACCTGCGCGCTCACCTGCTTGCATCCGGCGGCGAAATTCTGATCAGCCTGAATCCCTGCCTGCTTCTCTTGTGGATCGTCGAGCACGGGATCCAGCGCGTTGAACGCGTCCTCGTGAGGGCCGTCGAGGCAGCGCACCGAAGCGCTCTGGCCGATGCCGCGCGGATCGAAGCCGATGAGATCGAACCGCGTGTTGAGGTTTGTCATCGCCCCGACCTCGCCGCGCAGGAACTGGATGCCAGATGCGCCCGGACCCCCTGGGTTGGTCAGCACAGAGCCAATGCGATGCGCGGTATCGGTGGCGGGCTTCTTGCTGACCGCGATGCCGATCGTGCCGGCGTCAGGATGCGCATAGTCCAGTGGCGCCTGCACGGTGGCGCACTGGAAGCCACCACCACAGTCGGTCCACGTGAGGTGGTTTGGCGATGGGGTGGGGCTGCTTTTCGCAACCGGGTTCGAAGTGCGGGTGCAGCCGGCAACCAGGAACGTGACGAGAACCAGTACCAGGGCGACGCGACTCGTCACGAAACGAGTCTACCGGGTGCCGATTCGCCTCCGGGAATCTGTGGGTTTGCTGGGATCGCGTGCCGATGCGACGCGGTCTCGACTCTCGTCGTGGTTAGTTGGACCTGGCGATGGGTGGTCCGTGGTTACTCACGAGTGTTCCAGCACGAACCGGTGCTCCAGGCTTGGAGGCACGCCGCAGAAGACACGGTGGCGCACACCGCAAACGACAAGCCGGGTTCGAACGCGAGCCCGGCTCCGCTCATAGTTCCGACGAGCCGTCAGGTGGCTGTTCCGATCCGCGGAACCGAGTGGCCCTCCACTGCGTGCCGCACGGTCGCGAGTGCCCACAGCATGGTGGTCACCAGCATCAGCGCGACCAGGTACTGGACCGACCCCGTGATAAGCCCGCCCACGATCGCAATCGCGAGTGCCCCCATCACCACCACCATCGTCGCCAGGCCGAACGGATCCGTGCGATAGAACCTCTCACGTGGCGAGCCCAGGATGCACGCGCCTAAACCGGCGACGCCAAGAGCGACGATGCCCTCGCGCACGCCTCCTAGGAGGGGCCAGCTCCACCCCTGCGTCACTGACAGCGCCATCGCCAGACCGGCCACCAGAATTACAGTCGACAACGCGTCCCTTCGATCGAGTTTCATGGGTCTATACCTCCGGCTCAGCCTAGGCTCGACCGCGCTCCCGTGTGAAGTGCCATGGGGCCCCTGAAGGTCGGGCCTGCCGTCCTTTTTTTGCGCCTGAACCCGCGCCCTCCAGAAAGGCTGTTTAGACCGCCTTGGTCACAGACGCGTGGCCTCCGGGCCACTCAACCGTGTGCCGACCAGCGATCATCCGTCTGATTGATGCCGACGAAGTCCCAAATTCAAGGCTTCGTCTGCTTGCGAGAGTGCTCTACGTCGTAGGCGATGGCCTTGGCGGCCTCTTTGACCCTACCCACCTTCTGGCGGGCCTTGCCTTTGAGTTGAAGTCCCTTGTCGCCGGTGACCTTGCCCTTGATTTCTTCCGTCTTGCCTCGCACCTTATCTTTCACTTCCAATCTCCTTCGCTTTCGCGGTGAATAACGACCAAATGGGGTGGGCGTGAGCGATTC
This sequence comes from Candidatus Dormibacteraceae bacterium, assembly GCA_041482895.1. Taxonomy (GTDB): domain Bacteria; phylum Chloroflexota; class Dormibacteria; order Dormibacterales; family Dormibacteraceae; genus Palsa-870. Next base: position 18,588 of record JBGPEO010000037.1, read on the forward strand.
AAGTTGTGGGCCGATGCGTTTCAGAGCCCTGATCAGGTAGGGGCTCCAGTGACAGCAGCGCGCGGATCAGGCGCAATCGCGTTCGCGGTCGCCACACCTGCCACCGCAGTGCGCAACGAAGGGCGATTTCCGATCCTGCCGTCTTGACTCCCCGAATGCCACTTGAGCTTCGCATCGACACATGACCTCCTGCCGCCGACAATCCTGGGGCCGGAAGCGACTTTCGTCGAGTGCTGGTAGTCCCACGGTGCGTAAGTACAAGGACCTTAAGGCAGTAGGACTGAAGGCACTCTCACCCCGGCGTTTGCGTGGACTAGTTTGGCTACGGCCCCGGAGCGCTGTCGGTGAAGGTGAGCGTCCGAGAATCGCGCCCAGGCTCACGGGGACCACTCCGAAGGAGGTGCTGAAATGATCCACCTGTTGCTGGTGATCGCGGCCGTTCTTTTCGTCTTGTGGCTGCTGTTCCACGCCACGGGCGCCCTGGTCAACTTGATCTGGCTTGCAATCATCGTGCTGGTCGTGATCTGGCTGATCGGTTTCGTCCGCGGCCGCTCCAGGACCTCCTGAGCGCCCGACTTGAACGAAAGGGCGCTCGCCGGCGCCCTTGGTTGAGGGGCTTGGGCGTCACCTAGTGGACGGAGTAAGGTCACCGTCGAGGTGCCTGCGATCCCAACGCTGGTCGACCGACTTGGTTGAGAGAGCGGAAAGGGGGGGATCCGAAACCTCACGAAACTAAGTCTGTCGAGCGAGGTAGGGTGACGGGTGCTCGAGCGCGAGGGTTACGCCTCGGCCGACGACTGACGCCGGTCGAGGCGCTAAGCGGAATCCGCCGGCTGCCTGTCTTATCTCAACGACAAGCGATGGCCTTCATTGGGTGCGTCTAGGACACCGCGGCGCAGAGATCTGTGACGTGCCCGGTGTGGGAGAAACCGGTGAGATGGCCAGAAGAATCGAACGTCCAAATAACCGTGCCGTCGTTCATCGCAAAAAGGAGATTAGGGTCCAGCATCGTGGCGAAGTCGCCGCCGCCGATCCATTTCCCGTTGCCGATGACAGTCACCGTGCCGTCCGGGTAAAAGATGTCAGTTTCGGGGCCGCTCGCATTCACTTCGATTGATTTCTCGGTCGCTTGGTTCGTCAGCGTCGCAAGGAAAGCCCCGCTGACGTGGCGGACAACCGTACCGTCCGGACGGTACGTGACAGTGACCTTCGGGTTGAACATCGTGAGGGCAAGGACAACATCGAAGCTCCCGCAGCTCGTAGGTGTAGGCGCTCACGAAAGTTCGCCAGACCCGATCACGAAATTTCGTCAGGTCGTCGACGGTTGAGCGGACTCTAGCACCACCTCCTTGACTCAGGTCGTAGGACACTCGGCGCATTGGTTGCGGGCGTCCTGAGGCTTCC
>JBGPEO010000038.1:0-19911 GCA_041482895.1 Candidatus Dormibacteraceae bacterium
CCTTACGGCACGTTCACCAGCTACGTCGCATTCGACCGCACCGACGAGGACCAGCTGAAGCGCGCGCTCGCGCAGGTCGAGCCGGACGTGGTCCTCGACCTGGCCTGCTACCAACCCGATGAGGTAGAAGCTGTCGCGCGAAATTTCAAAGGCGCCCGCTACATCTTCGTTTCGACCGGCGTCTATCCGGACCTCGACGGCAGGCCCGCTCGCGAAGAGGACTTCGTGCCTCTGGCCGGCGACGCTCCCGCAGGCCTCGACTATCTCAACGGCAAGCGCTGGTGCGAAACGGCGCTGACGCGCGCGCCTGACCTTCCGTGGACGGTGATCCGGCCGCCGGCCGTCTTCGGCCCCGCAGATCACACCCTCCGGATCGCCGCTTACATTCAGCGGGTGGAAGACGGCGGTCCTCTGCTGGTGCCGGTTGAGTCGTACGAGCGCCAGGCGGGTCTGTCCTGGGTCAAGGACATCGGATACGCGTGCGCGCTCGCATGCGACCTCCGCAAGGATCTGACCCACAAGGCGTACAACGCCGCCTTTGATGGAGTGAGCGTGCGCGACCTGATCGAGGGGATCGCCCGTGCGACGGGTCACCTGGCACGCCTCCATCCAATGCCGTTCGCGCAGCTACCAGAGGGAGCGAGCCCATACGGACCGGATCCTCGACGTCCGGCCGGTTACGTCCTCGACCGGGCGCGGGAAGACCTCGGCTTCGAGCCCTCGGCGCTCGAGGACGCACTCGCCGAGACGCTGGCCTGGTACAGGGTCGCGCGGCCGTCGCACGCGGGCTACGCCAACCGGGCGGAGGAGCTTGCCATTGCCGGATCCGCGTGAGGTCGTCGCCGGGTGGTTGAGGTTCCAGGCCAAAGGCTGTGCGGAGCTCGGATCCCCCTTCTACGCCGCTCTGCTTGAATCTGCCGCCGCGGACCTGGAGGTGGGCGGCCCCGTCTCTGAAGCGCTCGCGGGATTCGAAGGCGAGTCGGAATTGTCTGCCCTTGCGCTGCGCCTGATGGGCGCCGTCCACCGGCTCGTGCTTCAGGACCGCCTGCCGCAGCTAGCGCCCCACTATCCGTCGGTCGGCGGCGACGGAGATGCTGCGCTGGCCTGGCTCGCGTTTCGAGACGCTCTGACCGAGCGTCGCATGGAGATCCGGCAGTTGATCGCGCGCGGATGCCAGACCAACGAGGTGGGCCGAAGTGCCGCACTACTCGGAGGATTCCTCGAGGTCGCTCATCGGTCCAGCCTGCCGCTTCGCATCCTGGAGATCGGGGCCAGCGCGGGCTTGAATCTCCGGTGGGACTCCTATCGATACGAATCGGGGGAGAGCGGCTGGGGAGACGAGCATTCACCAGTTCGCTTCGTGCACTTTTTCGACGTCCCGCCTCCCCTGGATCGCACCGCCGAGGTCGTCGAGCGAAAGGGATGCGATCTGGAGCCCATCGACCCGACCTCAGACGACGGCGCGCTGTCGCTTCGATCGTTCATCTGGGCGGACCAGCTCGGACGCCTTTCGCGACTCGATGGCGCAATCGAGATCGCCAGAGCGATGCCGGTCAAAGTTGAGCGCGTGGACGCGGCCACGTTTCTGGAGCGCGAGCTCGAGGCGCCGCGGCCTGGTGTGGCCACGGTCGTGTACCACTCGGTCTTCATCCAGTATCTCGTCGAGGGCGTCCGCAGACGGATCACCGCAGCGATCGGTCAGGCCACCTCACGCGCCGTTTCGGATGCCCCCGTGCATCACTTGCGGATGGAGCCCGACGGAGTTCGTTTCGAGATAAGGCTCGATGACGAGCTGCTCGCCACGAGCCAGGCGCATGGCACCGGCGTACGGTGGCTCGCGCAATCATGAGAACGAGGACATCCGCGTCGCGCTCCGCGCCCTACGCCGTAGCGATCGGCGGGGTGATCGGCGTCACCGCGGCGATCGGGCTGATCACCTCGGTCGCCTCCGTAGCGGGCCTGTCCGCTCTCTACCTGCTTCTGATCCTCTGGCTGGGGGCGCGCTGGGGAAGAGGGCCGGCGGTTGCCGGAAGCATTGCCGCCTTCCTGCTCTACGACTTCTTCTTCGTCCCGCCGGTGAATACCTTCACGGTGGCGGCGCCCGCCGGGCTCCTCGAGCTCACCGTCCTGCTCGCCGTGGCGCTGGTCACGAGCCAGCTGGCGTCGTCCTTGCGACGCGCGCGAGCAACCGCTGAGGCTCTTGCGCTGGAATCGCGCGCGCTGTACGAGCTGGCCACCGCCGCGCTGCGCTCTCCAGAGGTGACCGTCGCCCTTTCGATGCTCTGCCGGCGGGCCCTCGAGCTGCCTTCCGTGAGCCGGTTCGCGCTCGCGGCGGTCGACCTTGGCCGGCCGAGCGCCCTCGCCGGCGGCGACCTGAGCGCGTCAGAGCTCCAACAGGCTGCGTGGTCTCACGAGAACGGACGCCCCATCGGAATTGCAGTCCGCGACGGCGCCGTCACGCTCGTGCGCACCCACCCGGCCGACCCGGCGCCTGCCTACCTGCCGCTCGCCAGCGGGGTGGCCCTGATCGGAATCGACGCGGAGCTGGCCACGCAGGATGAGCTCCGCATGCTGGCGGCGTTGATCGGGCTGGCCGATCTGCTGATGGACCGTAGGCGGGCGGCGCTGGAGTCGGAGCGAGCACGGTGGCTGGAGTCCTCGGACCGCCTGAAGACGGCCATTCTTTCCTCTCTATCCCATGAGCTGAAGAGCCCCATCGCGTCGCTGCGCACAGGGCTCACCGCCCTGACCGCGCCCCAGGCGGGGCTGAAGCCCGACCAGCGCGAGCTCCTGGTCGACCTCGATCGCCAGGCGAGCCGGCTCGACCGGATGGTCGGCGACCTGCTCACCCTGTCGCGCCTGGAGGCCGGCCTCCAGCTCGAAAAAGAGCCCCACAGCTTCGCCGACCTGGTCGGCAGCGCGACGCGCCAGCTCCGGGCCGAGCTCGCTACCAACCACCTCTCAGTCGAGCTGCCGGATAACCTGCCTCCGGTGGACGTCGACGAGGTGCAGGCCGGGCGGCTGCTCGCCAACCTGCTGGAGAACGCGCGTGAGTGGGCTCCCCCAGGCGGGGAGATCGAGGTCGGCGCGGCGCAGCGGGACGAGATGCTCGAAGCGTGGGTCGAGAACGAGGGACCCGCGATCGCGACCGGTGACCTGGATCGCGTCTTCGACACGTTCTGGACGCGCCGCGCCCGGGGGAGCGGCCTTGGTCTGGCCATCTGCAAGCGGGTCGTCGAGGCGCACGGTGGCACGATCCGCGCCGAGAACAGGCGCCGGGGCCCGCGGTTCACCTTCACCCTTCCACTCGCCGAGGTTGCGGCGCCGCGAGAGCAGGCGATGACTTGAGCGGCCGGGTGCTCGTGGTAGATGACGAGATCGAAATGCAGAGAGCCCTGCGGACAGGGCTCAGCTATCACGACTTCGACGTGCGCGCGGTGGGGAGCGGAGAGGAGGCGATCCGCGAGGCGGCGGCCTGGCGGCCCGACGTGATCCTCCTCGACCTCGGATTACCGGGCATGGACGGCTTTGCCACTCTGAAGGCGCTGAGGCCCGCGACCCGCGCGGCGGTGATCGTCGTCAGCGTGATGCCCGAAGAGAGGGACAAGGTGCGTGCGCTGGACGCTGGCGCCGACGACTACCTCGTGAAGCCGTTTGGTACCGATGAGCTGGTGGCGCGAATTCGCGCGGTGCTGCGCCGCCAGGCTGACGTGACCGCGGGCGAGCCGGTCATCCGGTCTGGCGAGCTGGAGATCGACATCGGCCGTCGCACGGTCACTGTCCAGGGCAGGCTCGTGAGGTTGACTCCCACCGAGTACGAGCTGCTGCGCTACCTCGCACTGCACGCGGGCAAGCCCGTGACACATACGACTCTTTTGCGACAGGTCTGGGGCGACTACGCGATCGGGGACAAGTACAACACGCGCTATGTGGTCGCCCAGATCCGCAAGAAGCTGGGGGACGACCCGGCGAACCCGCGCTACATCGTCAACGAACCGGGCGTCGGATATCGCCTCGAAGGTTAGTGACCAAAGCGCACGGCTGGCGCCAGCCGTGCGTACCGCAGTGGGTTCAACCGCTCGGCTGGTGCCAAACGTGCGGAATGGCTGGTGGGTTATCGCTCTCCGTGGCTGCGGTTCAGCAGGTACGCCGCGATGAGGGCCACGAGGACGATGCCTGGCGACCAGCCGAGGCCGGGACCGAAGGGGTCGTAGTTCGACAGGTCGACGCCCACCGCGAGGCCGCTGATCGCCGCGAACACCATCACGATCAGGACGCCGCGCGCGGCCCCGTGCCGCGCGAAAAACAGCTCGAACTCCAACTGCCAGGCGGGGCGGTGCCGGCGATGCTGGGCGGTGGCCGCCGCGGCGTGCGCGGCGACGCGCCGGCCATGCTTGTAGCGAGCTGAGCTCGGCAGCGGCGCGGCCGGGAGGTGCTCGACCTCGCGATCCAGGGGAGGTGGCACCTCGAGCGGCTCCCACAGGGGCTGCTTGCGGTATCGGCGATAGATCACGTAGGTAATCCCGCCCAGGGCCAGCCAGCCGAGATAGATATAAGAAGAGTTGGAGATGTTCTGCGACATCAGCTGAGTGAACACCGTGCCGATCGCGAGCGCTCCGAGTAGTGAAAGCACCGGGATGCTGTCCCGGCCGAACTTGATGTTCCAGGGCATACGGTAGGGACGGTAAAGGTTCGGTTCAACGAACCTAAGCCGCATAACAGAAAGGTGGGCGGAGCAGAAAGCGAAGGTCGCAGCTAGCGCATAAACCGACCCCAGGAGGTCGATCTCCTCACCATGGACGAAGATTCCCGGCAAGACGAGCACGGCCGCCGCGATGCCGAACACGATGATCGAGATATAGGGCGTCTTGAATTTCGGGTGCAGGCGGGCGAAGCGATGCGGAAGCAGGTCGGCGCCGGCCAGCGAGTAGCTCAGCCTGGAGATCCCGATCAAACCCGCGTTGGTTGCGATCACGAGGATGGTGAAGGCGAGGAAGCCGACCCAGAGGCCAGCCCAGAATGCGAGAGTCGTCGAGACCGTGTTGAATCCGGTGACTATTCCGGCCACGGGGTCGCTCTTGTAAGTGGTGGCAAGGGCGGTCGTGTAATGGCTGTCGACGAGATGGACCGGAAAAACGCTCATGCCGATCGTCGGCAGGAAAGCCGAAACGAACAGCACTGCAACGATCACCGCAAACGTGGCTCGCGGCACACTGCGGCCGGGGTTCTTGACCTCTTCGGACATGTTGGAGATGGTCTCTATTCCGGTATACGTGACCATCGCGATGGAGATGCTGGCCAGGAAGTTGCCCCAGGTCGGCGCCACTCCCCAGTGGACGTTGTTCATCACAGTGCGGATGTTGAGCAGGAAGATGAGCCCCAGGATGACCAGCGCAAATTGCGTCACAAGGTCGGTCAGTGCCAGCGTGAGGTTGAGCGCGCTCGATTCCTGGATCCCGATGACGTTGACGACGAGCAGCAGGCCGATCAGCACGATGGTGGCACCAATGTGCCAGGGCTCTGATGACCTGAACTCGCCGAAAAGCCAGAAATATTTGCCGAACACGCCCAGATAGCTGATCGCGAAATACGCGGAGATCGAAACGGTCGCCGTGTAGTTGAGCAGCTGGACCCAGCCCACCAGGAACCCGATCGGGGCGTTGAATGCACGGCGGGCGAACTGTGAGCTTCCACCGGCATGCGGCAACGCCGCTGAACCCTCGGCGTAGTTGAGGGCGGTGCTGACGAAGATGAGGCCTGCGAGGATCAGAGCCAGGGGCGTCAGTCCCAGGGCGAACGCGGCGGTGACGCCGAGGGCGTAATAGATGCTGGACCCGACGTTCCCGTAGCTCGCGGCGAAGAGCGCCGGCGCCCCGAGGGAGCGCGGCAGCTTGGTGGCACGCCGGACGACGACGCGAAGGTCGCCTGGGCGGCGGCCACGGCGGGCGATGTGGTCGGTACCCATGGCAGGCGAGGTTAAAGGATCGCGGCACAACCCATACGAGATCCATACGAATTCGGGGCTCGGCCAAACGGAGGCCTAACAACCGCCCGACTACTTTGAGGTGGTGCGCAACGCAATACTGCAGCTCCCCCAAACGAGGACCGCCAAGCAGCGGCGTAACGTCCTGGGCGCCGGCATGCGGCAGCTCGAGCGCGCCGACCTGTACCTCGCGGCGGTCGCATACATGGAGCTGGGCGACCGAGAGGCCCAGCGGGCTCTGAACCAGTTGCGCACCGACCTCGCGAGCCTGGAGCGCTACCTCGGCGAACGCCGGAACCTGGACAGCGATTGAGCCAAGCCATCACGCCTTCCCGCCGCAGGATCAAGGTCCGCGGCGGAAGCCTAGGGGCCTTTCTGTGCTGGGCCGTTGTTTTCGCGGACATCGGCACCTCGGTCTACTACGTGCCAGGCATCCTTTACGGCCCCTTCCGCTCGCGCTCCGCCCTATTCGTCTTGATGACTCTGTTCGTCTTCGTCCTTCTATGTGTGAAGTACGCCGAGGTCACGTGGCGCTATCCGGAAGGCGGCGGCGTCGTCAACGTCTCCTCGCAGGCTCTGCATCCATTTGCCGGGCTCCTTGGTGGCCTGATGATCCTGGTCGACTACTACCTGACAGCCGCGCTGAGCGCGCTGTCCGGAGTCCTGTACCTGGCCGTGGTGATGCCCTCCTTGCTGCGCGTCGCTCTATTCGCCACGGTGGGCGCACTCATCGCCCTGGGGATTCTGAACTTTCTGGGCATCAAGGAAAGCGCGCGAACGACGGCGATCTTTGCGTGCCTGGCGGGTGGCGGCCAGGTCTTGGTGGTGATTGCAACGGCGATCTATCTCGGGCCGGCCGGCGTCCTGCACAGCTTCAGCTCGATCACGCACGGAACACCCCTGACCCCAATCATTCTTCTGACAGGCTACGGCGCCGCGTTCCTGGCTTTCTCCGGGCTGGAGAGCGTGGCGCAACTGGCGCCCGCGATGCGCGAACCGCGCAACAAGGTCGCCTTTCGCGCCATGACAGCAGTCGTTGTGACGATGGCGATCACGAGCCCTCTGCTCACGCTCTGGTCGACCACCCTGCTCGATCCCAATGTAGACCCCAATCAGTTCATCTCACTGCTGGGAGCCCATGTCGCCGGGCGCCTCGTCGGCGATTACGTCGCAGTCTCCGGCGCGCTGCTCCTCGTCTTCGCCAGCAACACCGCGATCATCGGCGCGTACCACGTCTTCATCGCCCTGGCCAGGATGGGTTTCTTGCCCCGCGCGCTGGAGCGACGGAACCGGTGGCGTGTGACCCCGCACTGGTCCATCCTCGCCGCAGTTGCGATGCCTGTGGCAATCACCGTTGCCGCTCGGGGCAGCGTCATCCTGCTGGGAGACCTGTATGCCTTTGGGTTGCTCGGCACCTTTGTGCTGACGTGCATCAGCCTGGATGTGGTGCGCTGGCGCGAACGCCCTACGTGGACGGCGGGCGCAACAGCGATCTTTATGATCGGAGTGATGACCACGATCCTGGTCGTCGTCGCATGGGCGGTAAACCTGGTCTTGAAGCCGCTCGCCACGGAATTCGGGGGTGGGCTGACCGTCCTTGGGTTGGTTGTGGGCCTCATGACGTACCGGTACTACCGGAGCCGCAGGCCGAGTGTATTTCCCGTGCCGTTCCGGCCTCAGCGGGCGGCGGAATCCATCGCCACCGCGCTCGGCAATCGACCCTCGGCCGGCGAGGTGCTGGTCATCCTGCCCCACGACCAGCTGGCGGCCGAGGCCGTGATGGCGGCTGCGATCCACGCCGCCGCCGGCCGTGGCGCTGTCTTCCTCTACAGAGGTGACCGGTATCCAAACCAGCACCACGAGCTGCTGGAGGTGGCCGACCCTTACCTCAGGGACTTCTCCGCGCATGACGCGTTTGCTCGCGCGGAAATGCTCGCTCGCGATCATTTGAAGAACCGGCGGTACGTCTACATGCCGGGCAGCCTTCCGCGTGAGATGGTTGGCGAGGTGTGGAGGACCGTGGCGCCGAAGGAGACCCTCGTGACCATAGAGGACCAGGGCATGCTGCCTCCCATGGCGGTCGATCGCGTCCGCCGCCACACCACCGACGGCATAACCGTGCTGCACATGTTCACCAGCAAGATCCGGCCGATGCGTGAGCCCGAGGCGGTTACGGCGTGATTGTCAGGTCCTTCAGCTCGCGCGGGTAATCCGTCATCACGCGACAGCCGTCCTCGGTGATGACCACGGTGTCGGAGTGACGGAAGCCGCCGAGCTCGTTGATGTAGACGCCGGGTTCGACCGTGAACACCATCCCCGGTTCGAGCACCGTCTCCTCGCCGCGGTCGAGGAACGGAGCCTCATGACCCTCGAGCCCGATCGAGTGACCGACATGGTGCCGGAGGTTGCTCGAGACCCCGAGCTCCTCAGCGAGCCGGACGGTGGCGAGCTCGACCTCACCCGCCGGCACGCCTGGCGCCATCACCTCCAGAGCCCGGGTCTGGAGCGCGAGCATCGCGTCGAAGGCGCGCGCCTGCTCGGTCGTGGGCTCCCCCACGATCATCGTCCGTTCCAGCTCACTCAGGTAGCCGTCGATGTCCGCGCTGGCTCCACTCACGAGGACGTCGCCCCGCTGCACGCCGTGGCCGCGCACGAAACCATGCGGCATCGCCGTCGACGGGCCGGCCACGAACATCGACTCCAGTCCGTTCCCCGCGAAAGAGCGCGGGCGCCAGCCGGGCATCTCGTGCAGCATCTCCTGCAGCGTCTCGATGACCACCGGCGCGTAGATCTCCATCTCGGTCTTGCCGGTCTGGATCGCGGACTGCATCCGGTGGTGCGCGCGTACCGCCCAGTCACAGCTGAGCTGAATGCAGGCGATCTCGGTCTGTGACTTCACGCGGCGAAGCGACTCGATGATCAGCTCGGCGTCGAACGCCCGGTGGCCGATGAGCTCGCTCAGCAGCGGTCCGCGGTAGCCCCAGTAAGGGATGTAGCCGTCGTGGTCGGCGCCCGTGCGCGCCGGCCTGGCGCCCATCTCGGTGAGGATCGCGGACACGCGCTCCATCGGATGCTCGGCGCCCGGGTACTCGAAATAGACGTCGACCCGGTCGAGGGAGGTCGAGGACTCTGCGTGCTCCTTTTCCACCGCGGGCACCACGAGCACCGCTGTGGTTTTCGGCCCTAGCACCAGGGCGATGGGGCGCTCGGTGGGGATGTGGTGGAACCCGGTCAGGTAGGCGATGCGGGCCGGGTAGAAGACGCAGATCGCGTCCAGGCCGGACGCCTCCATGCCTGCGGCGACGGCCTCGCGGCGCAGCGCGTATTCCGCAGCCGCGACTGTCGGGTAAGACCCCCCACCCCGACCCTGCGCGCGAGCGCGATCAGGATGGGACTTACTGATTGCCCCCTGGCGGGGGAGGGAGGTCTCCTTGTGGGGGAGGGAGGCTTTTTTAGTACGCGGCAAGCTTTCTCATCGCCTCCGCGATCTTGTGAGGGTTCGGCATGAAGAACTCCTCCTGGGGGGTGTTGAACGGCATGGCCGGGATGTCCGGTGCTGCGACCCGCACGACCGGGCCGTCGAGCGCGTCGAAAGCGTGCTCCGAGATGATGGCCGCGACCTCGGCGCCGAAGCCGCCGGTCAGGTTGTCCTCGTAGACGACCATGCCCTTGCCGGTCTTGCGAACCGACTCGAGGATTGCCTCCCGGTCGAGGGGCGCCAGCGTCCGGAGATCGACCACCTCCACGCTCACGCCCTCGGTCTCCAGCTGCGCAGCCGCCTCGAGGCAGTAGTGCGTCATCAGTCCCCAGGCGAAGCAGCTCAGCTTGGTGCCCGGCCGGCGGACCACCGCTGGACCGATCGGAACGAGGTGGTCGCCGTCCGGAACGACCTCGGTGACCAGGCGGTAGACCTTCTTGTGCTCGAGGAACAGCACCGGGTCCGGATCGCGGATGGCCGACTTCAGAAGGCCGTGCGCGTCCGCGGGCGTGCTCGGAACGACGACCTTGAGACCGGGGACGTGGGCGAAGAAAGCCTCGATCGACTGCGAGTGATAGAGGCCGCCGTGGACTCCGCCGCCAAAAGGCGTTCGGATCACGATCGGCACGGACCAGTCCCCGTTGGACCGGTATCGCGTGCGCGCAGCCTCGCTGACGATCTGGTCGAAGGCGGGATGGATGAAGTCGGCGAACTGGATCTCCGCGATCGGGATCAGCCCGTTCAGGGCGGCGCCGACGGCGACGCCGACGATGGCCGATTCGGCGAGCGGGGTGTCCAGAACGCGTGCCTCACCGAACCGGGCGTAGAGGCCGTCGGTGGCGCCGAACACTCCGCCCTTCCGGCCCACGTCCTCGCCCATGACGAGCACCCGGTCGTCGCGCTCCATCTCCTCACCCATGGCGGCGCGCACCGCCTCGATCATCCGCATCTCAGCCATCTGTCCATTGTCCTTCGCCGCCGCCTTCTGTAGTGATAGTCCCCCCACCCCGACCCTGCGCGCAAGCGCGTCCAGGATGGGACCAACTGATGGCCCCCTTGCGGGGGAGGGAGTAATAGACTGCGATCAGGCGGGCGGGGGCCAGTTATCACTTCTCTGGAGGTACGCGATTTCGTTCTCGGCGGACGTCAAGAACGAGATGGCCGGGCTCATGCCCGCGCGACCATGCTGCCAGCTCAACGAGCTGCTCGGCATCTATTTCGGCTCCCGCGCCAGGCTGATCAAGCGACCGGCTGAGCCCGGGCAGGCGGCGTACTTCTCACTGCTGCGAAACGCCGTGGCGAGAAAGGTGGTCAGGCTCGGTCGGGCCGTGGGACCGATGGAGGCCAAGTACCAGGCGGTCAGGACTCGCAAGCGCATGTCGTTCTTCATCGAGCTCGCGCTGCCGCAAGGCCTCGTGCCGGCTTTTACCCAGTCCGCGATGCGCGCGGTGCCCGACGCCCCGTGCGACCGGAAGGCGATGCTCCGCGGCCTCTTCCTGGGCTGCGGATCGGTCAACGTTCCGAGCTCCCGCTACCACCTCGAGTTCGTGCTCGCGACCAGCACGTGGGCGGCGGCGGTGGCCGATATGGCCGGCTCGGCGGCCGCGAAGGTCGGCATCATGGAGCGTGGCGGTCAGCATGTCGCGTACCTAAAGGAAGGCGACGCGATCGTGCGGCTCCTGTCGCTGATGGGCGCCAGCCGGGCAGTCATGGAGTTCGAAAACGTGCGGGTGATGCGCGAGGTAAGCGGCGAGGTGAACCGCCGGCTCAACTTCGAGACCGCCAACATCGGCAAAACAATCGGATCCGGACTGCGCCAGGCCGCGGCGATCGAGCGGCTCGAGGTCAACGGCGGGCTGGACCGCCTTCCGCCGGCCCTGCGCGAGATGGCTCGCTGGCGGAGCGAGCACCCGGAACTGAACCTGGGCGAGCTTGCCGGGCGGATGGAGCTGTCGAAGTCGGCGGTCAACCACCGCCTCCGCCGGCTCCAGGCGCTGGCCGATTCACACGCCGAGGCCGGTCCAGCCAAACGACCTCGCCGCTCCGCCTAACATTACGTCGGGTCGTTCACCAGGATTCGTCGGGGTTTCCCCACCGGATTCTCCCCAGGGTTCTTGCCCGCCATGAATAGGAGCTTGCCCACATGACCTTGAAGGTCGGCATCAACGGCTTCGGCCGGATCGGCCGCAACATCTACCGCGCCGCTCACGAGCTGAAGGCCGATTTCGAGATCGTCGCTGTGAACGACATCGGTGACGCCCACACGTTTGCGCACCTGCTGAAGTACGACACCGCGCTGGGTACGTTCGGCCCCGCGGTTTCCGCCACCGCCGACGCGATCAAGGTGGACGGGCGCACCGTCAAGTTCCTCAGCCACAAAGACCCGGCGGAGCTACCGTGGAAGGATCTCGGCGTCGACCTGGTGATCGAGTCAACGGGTCTCTTCACCGACGCGAACAAGGCGCGCGTGCACATCGACAAAGGGGGCGCGAAGAAGGTGATCATCTCCGCGCCTGCGACCAATCAGGACTACACGGTCGTGATGGGTGTCAACCACAAGGGTTACGACACCAAGAAGCACAACGTCATCTCCAACGCCAGCTGCACGACCAACTGCTTTGTCCCACTGGCCAAGGTCCTGCACGATTCCTTCGGCATCGAGCGCGGGATGATGACGACGATTCACGCGTACACCGCCGACCAGAAGCTGCAGGATCTCCCGCACAAAGACCTGCGCCGGGCGCGGGCCGCGGCCGACAACATCATCCCCACGTCTACAGGCGCCAACCGCGCCGTGGCGGAGGTGCTTCCCGAGCTGGCCGGAAAGTTTGCGGGTATGGCGTTCCGCGTGCCGATACTCGACGTTTCGGTCGTCGACCTCACGGTGGAGCTCGGCAAGACAACAACCGCGCAGGACATCAACGCTGCCTTCGAGGAGGCGGCCGGTGGAGAGCTGCGTGGAATCCTCGCGGTCAGCCACGAGGAGCTCGTCTCATCCGACCTCAAGGGCAATCCCCACTCGTCGATCGTCGACGCGCCGCTGACCCTGATGCTCGGCGACAGATGGGCCAAGGTTGTGAGCTGGTATGACAACGAGTGGGGCTTCAGCTGCCGCATGGTCGACCTCACCACCTACATGGCAGCGACACTATGAGTGTCGCGCCCCCGAAGCCCCTCGCATCTTCGCGGCTTAGGCGGCCGGGCGCCTTCGGCGCTGAAGCCTGCGTCAAGGGGCCCGGCGCTTCCTCGTCACGCATCGCGGATGCGCTCCTCGTCGCGCCACCCTTTCCTTGGCTCCGGCCGCCGATGCCGCGAATCTGCGGGGCCTCCGGGGTCGCGACACTCTGAAAGCATCCATCACGTCCGTCGACGTTGCGGGCAAACGGGTGCTCGTGCGCGAGGACCTGAACGTGCCGATGTCGAAAGGAACGATCAGCGATGACTCCCGGATTCGGGCGGCCGTGCCGACTCTCCTACATCTCGCCCAGCGGGGAGCAAAGGTGATTGTCATGTCGCACCTCGGCCGGCCGAAGGGCGTCGAGCCGGATCTCTCGCTTCGACCGGTCTCGATGCACCTGGCGCACGCGTTGGACCGCGAGGTGAACTTCGCCGAGGACTGCGTCGGCGAGCCGGCGCGGACAGCCGTCGGAAAGCTGCAGAACGCCCACGTCCTGCTGCTCGAGAACGTGCGCTTCCACCCGGAGGAGGAGGCCAACGACCCTGAGTTCGCACACCGGCTGGCGGAGCTTGGGGAGCTGTACGTCAACGACGCCTTCGCCGCCTCACACCGCGCGCATGCATCGGTGGTCGGAGTTGCCGCTTACCTACCCGCCTTCGCGGGTGAGCTGATGGAGGCGGAGCTGACGGCCCTGCACCAGGCGCTGGACAACCCACGGCGGCCGATGATCGCGGTGGTCGGTGGCGCCAAGGTCTCGACGAAAGTCGGGGTCCTGCGCAACCTGCTCAACAAGGTCGACGCGCTGATCGTCGGGGGCGCCATGGCGAACACGTTCTTCAAGGCGCGCGGCTACCCGACCGGAAGCGGGCTCGTCGAGGATTCGGCGCTGGATGAGGCTCGGGACGTGGCTGCCGAGGCGGGTCGCAAGCTGCTGCTTCCGGTCGATCTCGTCTGCGCGCGCCGGATGGAGGGCGGTCAGCCGTTGCGCATCATGGACGCCGACGCGGTAGAAGCAGGTTGGATGGCGCTCGACATCGGGCCCAAATCGGTGGCGCTGTTCAGTGAGAGACTGCGCGGCGCCGGCGCCGTAGTTTGGAACGGGCCCATGGGAGTATCGGAGATCCGCGATTTCAGCGATGGGACGAAGGCGATCGGCGAGGCGATCGCAAGCTCCGGCGGCTACACGCTGGTCGGCGGCGGCGACACGGTCGCGGCCATCGAGTCGCTCGGCCTGGCCGGGCGCTTCTCCCACGTCTCGACGGGGGGTGGCGCGACGCTCGAATACCTGGAAGGCAAAGAGCTGCCTGGCATCGCGATCCTGAAGGAGGCGTAGGTGGCCAGCAGGGTGGCGCCAATGCCGGTCGTGGCAGCAAACTGGAAGATGAATCCGAACAACGCGGAGGACGCGCTCGACCTGGTGCGCGGCGTCCTGTCGGTGGCGAGGGGACACGCTGATCGCGTCGAGGTCGCCATCTTTCCGCCGTTCCCCTGGTTGATGGCAGTGGCCGAGGTGCTGGCCGAGTCCGGCGTGAAGCTCGGTGCGCAGGACTGCTTCTGGGAGCTTTCGGGTGCATATACGGGCGAGGTCTCGCCCGCGATGCTGAAGGGCTGGTGCGACTGGGTCATCACCGGCCACTCAGAGCGCCGCATCTACCTTGGCGAGACGGATGAGATGGTGTCCAAGAAGACGGCCGCTGCGCTCGGCTGCGAGCTGAACGTGATCATGTGCGTCGGGGAGCTGGCCGACCACTACGACGCGGGGACCTCGGACCAGGTCGTTAGCGCTCAGGTCAAAGCGGGCCTCGCCAACTGTTCCGCCGACGATTCGGCCCGCCTGGTGATCGCATACGAGCCGGTGTGGGCGATCGGCTCCGGCAAGAGTGCCGACCCTGAGCACGCCTACAAGACGATGCGGCTGATCCGGCGAGTGGTGGGGGAGATGATCGGCGCCGGCGCCGCCCGCAAGGTCCGCATCCTCTATGGAGGCAGCGTCAACTCGGGCAACGTCGAGTCGTACGTCGAGCTGCCGCTGTGCGATGGAGTCCTGGTGGGCGGGGCGAGCCTGAAGGCTGAGGAGTTCGCGCACATCGTCAAGGTGACCGCCGAGGTCTATGGGCACCGATAGCCACACTCTCGTCCTGCTTCGGCATGGGCAGAGCACCTGGAATCTCGAGAACCTGTTCACGGGCTGGCACGACGTGCCGCTGAGCCCGCACGGCGTCGAAGAGGCGGTCGAGGCCGGACGGCTCATGAAGAAGGCCGGCCTGTCGCCCGGAGTGCTGCACACATCCCTCCTGGTGCGTGCGATCCAGACAGCTGACCGCGCGCTCGGCGAGATGGGCCTCACATGGATCCCGGTCCGCCGCAGCTGGCGCCTGAACGAAAGGCATTACGGAGCGCTGCAGGGATTGAACAAGGCCCAGACGGCGGCCAAATTCGGTGAGGACAAGGTCAAGGTGTGGCGGCGCAGCTACGACGTGCGGCCGCCTGACCTCGAGCCCACGGACGAGCGCCATCCCTCACACGACGGGCGATACGCGGAGCTGCCGCCCGAGCTCCTGCCGCGGGCCGAATGCCTGAAGGACGTGGTCGAGCGGATGCTTCCCTACTGGTACGACGCCATCGTGCCGGATCTTCTCCGATACCCCTGCGTGCTCGTGTCAGCGCACGGAAACAGCCTGCGAGCGTTGGTCAAGCACCTCGACGGCCTCACGGATCAGCAGGTGGTCGACCTGGACATCCCAACTGGGGTGCCGCGCGTCTACGAGCTGGGAGGCGACTTCAAACCGGTTGCGTGGAGGTACCTGGGCGACCCTGACGAAATCGAACGGCGCGCCGCGGCGGTCCGGGCGCAGGGCTCCGAATCAGGTTCGGAATCGCATACCTCTTAGACTGGGTCCTGCGTAAAAGGACAAATATTCAGACCACGGGAGGGTTCTGCCATGGCATTTGAGCTTCCGCCGCTTCCCTACGCGTTCGATGCGCTAGAGCCTCACATCGACGCCAAGACGATGGAGATTCATCACGACAAGCATCACGCGGCGTACGTCAACAACGCCAACGCCGCGCTCGAGAAGCATCCCGGGCTGGCGGCCAAGTCCGTCGAAGACCTGCTCTGGGGCATCAACGAGGTGCCCGAGGACATCCGCACGGTCATCCGCAACAATGCCGGCGGCCACTCGAACCACTCGATCTTCTGGAGCATCATGGGTCCGGGCGGCGGCGGCAACCCGAAAGGTCGCATCGCCGACTCGATCAAGACCGCATTCGGCAGCTACGACGCGTTCAAAGAGCAGCTCCAGAAGGCGGCGGTTGGTCAGTTCGGAAGCGGCTGGGCATGGATGGTCGTCGACAAGAACGGCAAGATGTCCATCAAGTCGTATCCCAACCAGGACAGCCCTTACATGGAAGGCCTGACCCCGATCCTCGGAGTCGACGTATGGGAGCACGCTTACTACCTCAAATATCAGAACAAGCGCGCCGACTATGTCACCGCATGGTTCAACACGCTCAACTGGGCCGCCGTCGACGCCCGCTTCTCGTCGGTGTGGTCCTAGGTAAAATCGCCAGGTCTTATGGCTAAGGTCGTCTCGACGCTCGTCATCACGGAGGCCGTGCTCGCGGTCCTGCTGATGGCGGGCGTCCTGATTCAGACGCCGAAGTCGTCGGGCCTGGGCGGAACGATCGGCGGAGGCGGCGACGGGGGCGGGGGCGGGTATCGCACGCGCCGCGGCCTGGAGCGCCAGATCTACTGGACGACATGGGTGTTGACCGTCGCTTTCCTGGTCTGCTCGATCGTCCTCACCGCGTTGCGAGCCCGTAATCTCGGATAGCCGTTTGCGCGGCGCCGCGTTGGCGGCGCTGCTCGTTTACGCGCTCGTCGGGTGCCAACCGGTCGCGACCGTGCCGAAGCCCGCGCGCGGTGGCACGGCCGTCGAGGCGCTCGTCGGCGCCGCCGGCGTCCTGAACCCGCTGTTCGAGTCAGTCGACAGCACCCGCGACGTCGACAGCCTCATATATCAGGGCCTGACCACGGTCGATTCGCAGCAGAACGTGGTCGGGCAGCTGGCCAGCGACTGGTCGATCTCGCCGGATCACCTGACGTACACATTCAACGTCCGCAACGGGATCAAGTGGGCCGACGGCCAGGCGTTCACCGCCGACGACGTGCTGTTCACGTACCACGTCATGCAGGACCTCGAGTACACGCAGCCGGGCGCCGATTTCTGGCGCCAGGTGGGGGTGGGGCGTGGGGGTCAAGGTCAGGTCGTATTCACGTTGCGCGCGCCCAGCGCTTCGTTTCCGCTGGCCCTGCGCATCGGCATCATCCCCAAGCACATCTACGCGGACATGGCGCCGGCGCAGATCGCGGCAAGCCCGTTCAGCGGCGTGCGAGCGTTCGGAACGGGCCCATTCAAGGTGGGCGCTCTAGGCCCCCTCGCGATCACCCTCGACCGCAACCCATACGCGGATCCACAGCCCTATCTCGATCATCTGGTGCTCCGCACCTACCCGGCCAACGATCCACAGTCGGCGATCCGGGCGGTCGGACAGGGCGTGGCGGACCTTGTGGGAGGGCTCGAGCCACAAGAGGTCGACGCCCTCCAGGCCATCGCGAACAATGTCTCTGTAGTCGACGCGCGGATGTTCACCAGCTCCTTCGTGAGCTTCAACCCGAACGGTGACGGCAAACAGTTCTTCTCCGACGTCCAGGTCCGGCTGGCGCTGGCGCAAGCCGTCGACCGCCAGCGGATCGTCACTGAGGTGCTGGCCGGAAAGGCAGACCCCAATCCGAACCCCATCCCGGTCGGTGACTGGGCCTACTCCGCCGCGGCGGCGGCGCTGCACCCGTATGACCAGCTGAAGGCCGCGCAGGCGCTGGACAAGGCGGGATGGGTGTCGGTTCCAGGCTCGAAGCTGCGGACCAAGAACGGGGTCGCGTTCAAGGTTCAGCTGGTGGCGCCAAACTCCTACCCGAGCCAGCAGATCGCCGATGCTCTCGCGCGCCAGCTCCTCGACATCGGGGTTGAGATCGATGTCAAGCCGGTGCTGCCATCGCAGCTGGTCCAGAACTACCTGATCGGCCGCAACTACCAGATGGCTCTCGTGTCATTCGACGTCGGCTCGGATCCCGACGAGTACTCGCTGTGGCACTCGGGCGCCGACCCGGGCAGCTTGAATTTCGCCTACTCACGCGGCTGGGGCCTGATCGACCTCGACCTCGAGACGGGGCGTGGCACGGTGGATCCCCAGGCGCGGCTGGCGGCGTACATCGACTTCCAGATGCTTATGGCCGACGCCGCGCCTGCGATCTTCCTCTACTCCTCGCGCTACGAGTACGCCGTGTCGCAGCGCGTGCACGGCGTGACGATGAACAAGGTCGTCGAGCCGTCCGACCGCTTTCAGTACGTGACGGAGTGGTATGTGAATACGAGCGGTTGACCTCCCCACCATGTGGGGAGGTGGCGCGCAGCGCCGAAGGGGACAAAAAGTCTGACCCCCAGCCTTTGAGGCACCGGGGGTCAGTTGGGGATCACAGGGTGGCAGGCCAGGACCCTCCATCTTGGCCCTTCCCGCAATCCCCGAGGGGAGCATAGGCCTGTCCGGCTGTTTAGGGAAGCGATATAGCGGCACCTTAACGAACCCGGGGTTGCCCGCTGGCCGACAATTGACCCGTGGATCTCGGACTGAAGGACCGCCGCGCTCTCGTGACCGCGGCGAGCAAGGGACTCGGGCGCGCCTGTGCCGAGGCGCTGGTGGCGGAAGGGGCCGGCGTCTTCATCTCGTCGCGCGACCAGGCGTCGATCGAGGCGACGGCCAATGCGATCAAGGCGGCGGGTTGGGCTGCCGCCGACGTTTCGAAGGAGCCCGAAGCCCTGGTCGACCAGGCCCGAGCCAGGCTCGGCGGCATCGACATCCTCGTCGTCAACGCCGGCGGGCCTCCGCCGGGAACGTTCGAAAGCACACCGCTCGAGAGCTGGGACGCCGCATTTCAGCTGACCCTCATGAGCGCCGTGCGGCTGGTCAAGGCCGCCTTGCCTGACCTGAAAACGTCTGACCAGGGCCGGATCGTCTTCATCACCTCGGTGTCTGTGCGCCAGCCCATCCCGCACCTTGTCCTGTCGAACTCGCTTCGCGCCGCGGTGACAGGGCTGGCCAAGACGCTTTCTCGCGAGCTGGCGCCGGAGCGGATCACCGTCAATTGCCTCGCTCCCGACGCCATCCTCACCGACCGCATCCGCAGCCTGGCGGCCGGAGCCGGCGGGAACATTGAGGAGGAGCTCAAGCGAAGGGCCGCAGGCGCACCTATGGGGCGGTTCGGCGAACCAGATGAATTTGGCGCGGCGTGCGCTTTCCTCTGTTCCACGCAGGCGGGTTACATCACGGGGCAGACGCTGGGCGTCGACGGCGGCACTCTAGCCGGCGTGCACTGAGAAGCCCGGTAGGATTCCGGGAGTGACCGCCATACGCTTCGCTGAGCGGATGTCCCGCCTCGGCACCGAGGGCGCGTTCGAGGTGCTGGCCAAGGCGAGGCGCCTGGAGGCGCAGGGCAAGAAGATCGTCCACCTCGAGATCGGCGAGCCCGACTTCGCCACCCCTGACAACATCGTCGAGGCGGGCATCTCGGCGATGCAGAACGGCTACACGCACTACACACCCGCGAGCGGGATCTTCGAGGCGCGCGAAGCGGTCGCCGGCTTCGTAACACGGACGCTGAAGACCGACGTGGACCCGACCGAGGTCGTCCTTGTCCCCGGCTCCAAGAACGTGCTGCTCTTCACCTTGCTCGCGTGCATCGAGCCGGGCGACGAGGTGATCCTCCCCGACCCCGGCTATCCGGCGTACGCATCTCAGGTCAACTTCATCGGCGGCGTCGTGAAGCCGGTGACGCTGCGCGAGGAGACGGGGTTCCGGATGGACCTGGACGAGCTCGCGTCGCTGGTCACGCCGAAGACGCGGATGCTGATCGTCAACACGCCCCAGAACCCGACCGGTGGCGTGCTGACCGAAGAGGACGTGAAGTTCGTGTGTGAGCTTGCACAGAAGCACGACCTGCTGGTGGTTTCGGACGAGATCTACAGCCAGCTCGTCTACGGCTTTCATCACGTGTCGCCGCTGTCCCACCCCGGTATGCGCGAGCGCACGGTGCTCATGGACGGCCTGTCGAAGTCGTACGCGATGACCGGCTGGCGGCTCGGCTATGCGGTGGCCCCGAAGGCGCTGGCGGCGAAGCTGGACCAGCTGATGATCAACTCGTCGTCATGCGCCGCC
>JBGPEO010000039.1:0-19737 GCA_041482895.1 Candidatus Dormibacteraceae bacterium
CCATCTGACCCCGAGCGAGCCCGGTTGTAGCCGCTCACAGGCGCTCCGGAGAGGTGGCCGAGTCCGGTTGAAGGCGACGGTCTCGAAAACCGTTATGGGTCACTGGCCCATCGAGAGTTCAAATCTCTCCCTCTCCGCCACCACCATCTGCGCTTCGGTTCCGCATGTTTGGCACTAACCGTTCGTATGCCGGCCGCCTTTTCCGCACGTTTGGCGCCAGCCGTGCTTTCAGGCAGGGCGCGGCGGGAGCCAGCGGTGCGAAATAAGCCTCTTTAGGCCGCCGGCACAAGCCGGCTGAACACGACCAGCCGTTGGTCGTACGTACGCGTGCTGCGCGAGTAGTGACCGAAGCACGTGATCAACACCAGCTGCGGCTGAGTGGTCGGCCCAAAGACCTGCAGCTGCGTGGCAACGCTCAGGTCCATCGACGCGACCCGCGCGACCTGGTAAACAAGTTCACCGCCGCTCGCATCCGAGACGCGGATCTGGTCACCCGGCCGCACGTTCTCCAGGTGGCTGAACAGGGCCTGCGTTCCGATACCCCGGTGACCGGCGATCACCGCCGAGCCCGCCTGGCCCGGGCGGGCGCCGCTCGACAACCAGGTGGATGTCCAGAGGTCGCCGGGTACGCCCATCGAGCCGTCTGGCATCAGACCGACCCCTGCCACCGCGGCATCGACCCCGATCGACGGAATCCTCAGCCGAGACGGCGTGATCGCGCCGACAGCCGCGTGAAACGTCATCTCGACCGGAATGGCTGGCGCGACCTGAGTCACGTTCGCGGGGCCGACGAGCGCGGCTCGCCCGCCAACCTCATCTGCAACAACTGAGGTCGCGGTCGTGGTTGTCGAGGCTCTGGAAAGAATGTTTTGGGCCGGGACGAACTGGCCAGTGGCAAGCGCGCATACGACGATGCCGATCAGCGCGGGCATCGCACCAAGAGCCGGTCGACTCTGGCGCTGCCGGAACCGCAAGTGTCTGCGCCGCCGGCCGACCATGGCCACCGCCAAACCGGCGGCCAGCGCGAGCAAGCCCAGCGCAATCAACCAATTGGTCGGCGGCGTCGCCGGCGCGCCGGTTGCGCCTGGGTCATCAAGAACCTGAACACCCGACGTGTTCGGCAGCCCGGCCAGCGAGATGATGTTGGTCGGATCACTGGCGGTGTCGTTGGCAGCGTTGGTCTCGCCCCCACCACCGACCGTGGCAACGTTGGTGAGCGCGCTCGCGGAGGTCGAAAGTACCGTCACCGTCACCCTGATCGGGAGGTAAGAAGCGCCGGCAGCGAGCACGTCGGACCGCGTGCACGTCACGGTCTGGCCGGAGGGCGCGGGACAAGTCCACCCGGACCCGGTCACCGCGGTTGGCGTCAGCCCCGCAGGCAGGACGTCCGTCACGGTGATCGTCCCGGTGGTGGGGCCGCCGCCCGAGTTGTGCGCGGTCAGCGAGTAGGTGGCCGTGGTCGATCCCCTGACGAAAGGATCCGTGTGAGTCTTGGTGATGGTCAGGTCGGGAAGACCGACCGAGACCCGTTCAGGCCCGCCTCCGGCATAAGCCGCCGACGCGGTTCCTGCCAGCAAGGTGCGGGTCGGGTCGAGATAGGTGGCGGTGGCGGGGTTGTTGTAGGTGCCAGTGGCCACACTCGGCGCGATGTTGACGGTGAATGTGATCACGACCGAGCCTGCGCCCGGGATCGAGAACGTGCCGAATACAGGATTGGTGTCCCCGACGACCGGGCTGACGGTCGCAGGCCTCGTCGCGCCTCCGGTGAGGGCGACGCCCGCCGTGCTCGCGTACGAGAACCCGGTAGGCAGTGTGTCTGTCACGTTGACGGTGGTCGCCGGCGATGTGTTGGCGCCGTTGCCGAGACTGATCGAGTAGGTCGCGGTGGTCCCGGTCACCGTGTTGGTCACGTTGGGCGTGCTCGTCGACTTAGTGACCGTGACCACCGGCACGCACTCGGCTCCGGATGAGGATCCGGGGATGGCTCCGGGGGTTGTGGTTCGCAGGACACCGACCGCGCCATCGGTCGATCCGTAAGTGTCCAGTAAGGTGGTCGTGGTGCCGCCGGCGCCACCCGCAACAGTCTGTGCAAGCGGTGTCACGTTTGACGTGATGACGACGCCACCGGCGCCTCCCCCGCCGGGGCCGTGACGGTCAGGCTGGCCGCCTGCGTCGGCCGGCCAGGCGTCGGTGCCGTGGCCGCCGTCGGCATGGATCGTCAGACTGTTGACTGCGCCTGTAGCGGCTGTAACCAGGACGCTCCCGCCGGCGCCGCCGCCACCGCCGCCATCGTTGAGCGGCGTGACACCGACACCACCATTCGCGGTGATCGTGCCGGTCCCAGCCAGCGAACCGGCGCGGATCATGACCATCCCGCCTCCCGTTCCGCCCGACGATGCGAATGGAATCCCGGGTGAGTTGTTGCGGCTCCCGGCGCCACCCCCGCCGCCGAGGACGACCATGGCGGCCGAAGCGGGAAACGACGCCCCGCCAAGACCACCGACAGGAAGGCCACCTGGTGGCTGAGTGCCGAACCAGCTGTTGCCGCCCATGCCTCCTTGACCGCCGTTGGCCCCGCCGCCGCCGCCCGAGTTCTCGGTGTTGTCCACTGGATGGCCGTCGGTACCACCGCCGCCTGCGTTGCCCGGCGCGCCTCGTGCCGCGTCACCAAGCGGGTAACCGTCCACCAGGTCGTCGACCGAAACGGCCGCCCTCGCGTCATACAGGAAATGAGGAGTGCCCGCGATCCCCTCGCCCTTGTATCCGTGGTCGCCGGTTCCACTGGCGACGCGGTAGTCCGTGTTCACGCCAGCTCCGCCGAATTGAGCGACGCCAAGGCCTCCCTTGAACCCGAGCTGGTCGACGCTGATCGTCTGGCCGGCGAGGTTGAGCGCGCCGGCTACGTCGATAGCGAGGATTCCGCCCGCATGGGCCGTCCCGTTCCACGCGGCCGCCGTCAGACCGGCGACGACGGTTGCGCTGGAGTATTGAGGAACCCGAACCACCTGGAAGGTGCGGAAGCCGTGCGTCACGTTGACGGTGGTGGAGAAGTCGTAGCTCCTGACGAGACCGCCGCCGCCACCGGTCCCGGCGATGTTCACTGTGCCGCCGGCAACCGTCACGGCATTCGTGGCGGCGACGTACTCGTATAACCCGGTCGAGCGGAGACCGGGTGGGGGGGTGCCGGAGAAGCCGCGTCCGGTGGATCCGTCCCCATAAGCGATCGTGTTGCTGCTGTTGATGTCCGCGTCTTGCATCTGGATTACGAGAAGCAGGTCTCCAGGCGCGATGGCAGTCAGCGAACCAGCCGCAATTGCAGGACCTACCGAGATCGAGGTTGCCCCGGGCGCGGCGCTTGCGGTCGCCGGGTAATACGAGTTGACGATGCCGGTCAGTGTGGCGGCCGGACCGTCGTTTCCCGGAGTGACGCACCCACGTCCAGCTGCCAGGGCAACCGCTGGAGGCTCGACAACCAGCGCTGTCAGGGCGAGCAGCATGGCCGCCGCGCCCGCTGCGCCCGGCCGCAGCACGCGGAGTGTGATTTTTGTCATACGGGCGACGCCATGTTGGGCGGGATTCTATGCCTAGCGACCCTCGCATAGGCCAGGCGTCGCGTACTCTCCCGAACGTGAGCGTCCTCACCAGGTGGCTTCCGGCATCGGGTCTGCTCGCCGCTGTCGCCTTTGCGCTCACCGGGATCATCGCACCGCCGCCGCCGGTGGCCGGCGCCGCGGCGGGTGACATCGCCGCGTACTACGCCCAGCACCACACCGGCCTGGAGATCGAGAGCATCGCCGACTGCATCGGAGCGACGCTGCTCGTCGTGTTCGCGGCGAGCTTCCATTCACGGATCAAGATGACGCCATCCTTGACCGCACTCGTCGGCGCCGCGATCCTCGCCGCCTGCGTGCTCGTCCAGGTGGCGGCTTTCCAGGCGCTGGCCTTCCGCCCCAATCCAGACCTGGGCCGTGCGGCGCTGCTCAACGACCTCCAGAGCTTCACCTTTCAGGTCGCAACCTTCCCGACGCTCCTGTTCCTCGGCGCGGCCGCCGTCGCGATACTCAGCTCGGCCGCGTTCCCCCGTTGGGTCGGGCTCGCGGGTGCGGCGGCAGCGGCGCTCCAGGCAGTGTCGTGGGTCTCCTTCTTCGCGCCCTCCGGAAGGCTGGCGGCGGGGGGCTTGCCGGACGTTGTTTCGTTTGCGGCGCTGCTGGCGTGGCTGGTCGCTTGCTCGGTCGTGATGCTCGTGAGAATCGGTCCGGTGGAATC
This sequence comes from Candidatus Dormibacteraceae bacterium, assembly GCA_041482895.1. GTDB lineage: Bacteria > Chloroflexota > Dormibacteria > Dormibacterales > Dormibacteraceae > Palsa-870. The sequence continues at coordinate 4,267 of JBGPEO010000039.1, forward strand.
GCCGTAAGTCTCAGGACGATTGCAGTGAACGTGAGCACACTGAAGAACGTGATCGATGCCGCGGCGCGTGAGCGCGAGGTCAAGCTGACGACGTATGGCCGGAAGTCCGGCAAGCCCTCCGACGTGACGATCTGGATCGTGACCGACGGCAACCGCCTGTTCATCCGCTCAGGCCAGGGTATGGTCCGGCAGTGGCCGCAAAACCTGGTGGCGCGGGGGGAGGGCCTCTTGCACCTCGGTGACCTGGAGGTCAAGGTCGAGCCGCGACCCGTGACCGATCCGGCTGAAGCGCGCGCCTCGTCCGCGCTCTACACAAAGAAATACGGCCAAGCCGTCAAGGCCTCGAAATCCGACGAACCTCTCACCCTCGGCGAACAGGCCTCCTTCGAGCTGATCCCCGCGTAACTGGTGAGCCGCGAGCGCCGCGCGGTCTCCATCGCCTTTCTCGCTTTCGGCGCGGTCATCGGAAGCTGGATACCTCGCCTGCCGGCTCTGAAAGACCACCTGCACATCTCGGACGGTCAGGTCGGCGACGCGCTGCTCATCTACGCATGCGGAGCGGTGGCCGGCGCCGGCTTCGCACGCATCGTTCTCGGCCGAGGCGCGAGGGCGTGGGTGAGAGGCGGGACGATCGCGATCTGCGCGTCGCTTATCGGTCCGGGCCTCGCCGCGAGCTTCCTGCAGCTGCTCGTCGCGCTTTTCCTGCTGGGCGCCTGCACGGGCTTCGTCGACATGCTTGAGAACGCACAGGCCGCCGATCTCGAGCGGACGGCGGGCCGGCCGCTGATCAACGGCTTTCATGCCTACTGGAGCCTCGGCGCTTTTGTGGGAGCGGTGCTGGCGGGTGGCGCCGCTTTCGCAGGCGTGTCTCCTTTGCCGCAGTTCGCCCTGGCGGCAATCATGGCCGCGGCGGGCTCGGCTTTGTTTCTGCGCGACCTGCCCGACACCCGCGCCGGCGCTCCGCGATCTGCTCCCAGCGGCGCCGGTCGGTTCTGGCTCACCGGATTCGTTGTCGCAGTGGCCGCGATCTCGTTCTGCAGCATCCTGGTTGAGGGCGGCACGGCCGACTGGAGCCCTCTCTATTTGAAAGAGCTCAGCCACGCCACTCCAGGCATGGCTGCCGGTGGCTTTGCCGCCTTCGCGCTGGCGGCGACGTTGGTCCGGTTTCGCGCCGACCGGCTGACGGCGCACACCAGCCCCACGACGGTGGCCAGGCTTGGCGGCTTGATCGCGGCACTCGGCCTGACGCTTGCGACCGCCGTACCCGCGCTGCCCGGTGCAATCACCGGCTTTGCGTTGGTCGGCCTGGGCACCGCCGTTTTGGTGCCACTGGCCTTCAGCGCCGGCGCCAATCTCGGCGCCAGCGGCACCGCGCTCGCCTTGGTGATGGCGGCCGGCTATGCGGGGTCGATCGCCGGCCCGGCCATGATCGGAAATGTCGCCGACGGCTTTGGATTACGGGTCGCCTTGGGCATCCCTCTGGCAGCCGCGATCGTGATCATCGCCCTGGCGGGCAGACTGAACAGGGAACCTTCAAGTCTGTCGGCGCCCGACGTGGGGCCGGCCAAGTCGGCCGGCCCTCGGGGTTAGAAGGAGTTAGTGGCTGGTCAGGCGCAGGCAGGCGACGTCGTACTGCGACACTGCGGCCATGCTGTTCGAGTTGGCCAGAGAGGCGCTTCCTTTGTTGCCTGCGTAGAACTTCGTCACATTCGGATTGAACGGCGAGCCGGGCGAGTTGACGGAGTTGCCCGGCGTGACCGTCGCGCTACCTGATCCACAGCCGATGGCCGGCGCGCCGTTATGGCCGGTTGTCGGATTCTGCATCGTCTCCGATGCCAGGGCAGTCGCCCCTGTCGACAGGGTCAGAACGACAACGCAGAACGCACTCGCTGTGATGTTCCTGATAAGTCTCCCCATTTGAGCACCTCCGGTTTGGTGATTTGCTGCAGCCTTCACCTCTAGTTACCGGCGTGTGTTACGTCTGGGCGAGACCGCAGATGAATCGGATCACGGCGTCGATCCCGCGGTAGTAGTTGTCCACCACCAGGCGCTCATTAGGCGAGTGCACCGCCGAGTCGGACTGCGCGATGCCGCTGATGACCAGCGGCGCGCCGACCGCCTCCTGGAAGTCGATCGACACGGGGATCGATCCGCCGACTCGGATCAGCGCCGTCTCCTTCCCGAAGGCAGCCTTATAAGCCGCGCGCATGGCCTGCGCAGCGGGGTGATCCACGCCGCAGGTCACCGGTGGCGCGGCGCCAAGCATGTCGATTGTGACCTCGACTCCGGGGGTGGTCAGCTCCTGGACCTGCTTCTCCAGCGCGGCAAGGATCGCCTTCCAATCCTGGTCCGGCACCAACCGCATGCTCACCTTGGCCGACGCGCGCGCGGGGATCACGGTTTTCTTGCCTTCGCCGGTGAACCCGCCCACGATGCCGTTCGCGTCGAGCGTGGGGCGGCTGCCGGTGCGCTCCAGCGCGAGGAAACCTTCCTCGCCTTCGAGCGCCCGCGCACCCGACATGCGCTTCACCGTCTCGATGTACCTCGCGTCCTTCTTCTTCCAGTCCGCCAGCTCTTCCGCGGTGGGCCTGACGACCGCGTCGTAGAAGCCCGGGATCGTGATGTGGCCGTGGCGATCCTTCAGCTCGCCGATGATGCGGGCCAGGGTGTTGATCGGGTTGGGTGCGACGCCGCCGTAGACGCCCGAGTGCAGGTCGACGGCGGGGCCGGTGGCGTGCAGCTCGACGTAGAGGAGCCCGCGAAGCGCGGTCGCCAGCGTCGGGTGGCCGTCCTCGTCCATGCCGCTGTCCCAGATCAGCACCGCGTCGGTCTTCAGTCGATCGCCGTTGGCGCGGATGTACCGCGGAAGCGATTCGCCGCTGATTTCCTCCTCGCCCTCGAAGACGAACCGAATGTTGATGGGCGGTCCGCCGGCGGCGAAGAGGTGCTCGACTGCTTTAACCGTTGCCATGTGGTTGCCCTTGTTGTCCGCCGCGCCACGCGCGAACAGGCGGCCATCGCGGATCTCAGGCTCGAATGGGGGTGACTTCCATTCGTCCATCGGGTCGGGTGGCTGCACGTCGTAGTGGCCGTAGATCGTGAGGTGCGGCTGGCCGGGGCGCCCATTCCAATCGGCGACCACCACCGGCAGGCCCGTTTCCATGACATCGACGATCTCGGTCTCAAAGCCGAGCCGCTTAAGCCTGTCGCGCAGCCACCTGGCGTTGCGCAAGCAGTCTTCGCGTCGCTCGGGCAGGGTGCTTACCGACGGGATCCGCAACTCCTCGAGCAGGTCTTTGAGATCCGCATCGCGCGCGGCAGCGGCGCGAGTCAGGGCGTCCTGTTCCACGGATTGTGTCTTCGCCATTCCTATGACCTCCCTCTGGCGCGCTTGATCTGCGCTGCGTGATCGTGCGCGTGCGCGGCGTAAATCGTCAGCCAGTCCTGGACCGAGTACGGCCCACTCTCAGTATGTGTCCCAACTTTGCCCCAGTCCTCTTCTGTCATCCGCTCGAGGAGCTGCGCGCTCGTTTCGCGCGCCCACCGCATCGCTTCGAGCGACGGTTCGATGGGGCGGTCGGAGGTGAGCTTGCGCGCGAAGGTCGCCTCGTCGTAGCCGTGGATGACAGGCTCGTCTTCGGTCAGCAGGCGCCGGATCCGGAGCGCGGACATCATCTCGCTGTCCGCGAGGTGATGGGCGGTCTGGCGCGGCGTCCACTCGCCGCTCGCGGAGCGATCGAGCTCTTCGTCAGTGATCCCTTTCAAGGCGTCCGTGACCACGCGGTATCCATCGCGGTATCTCTCGATCAGTCGCGCTCTCTCTTCAACGTTCATCGCATCCTCCCTTGGAGCCGGCGACAGGAATCGAACCCGTAACCTGCTGTTTACAAAACAGCTGCTCTGCCAATTGAGCTACGCCGGCGTCTTTGAGAAGGGTAGCGGAACCCTTTTTGGGAAGGGGATCGGGGGGCCAGTACGGACCCCGGCCAGTCGAACCGAAGCTTTAGTCCTGGGGACTACACGAGGATTGCTACCCCGTCGCGGGAGGCTTACGGGATGAAGCACTTCGAGACAGACGGCCGAGCGAGGTGTACTGTTGGTTTTAGGCTCGTCCCATGGTGCGAACCTTGGTCGGCTGGGGTTGGGCGCCGAAGCGCCCGGGAGAAGGAATATGCCACGCATTGCAGGCTTAGCTCTCGCCGCCTTGATGGTTCTGGGCTTTGCCGTACCAGCCGCTGCGAATGAAAACTCGAAGCACGACAGTGACAACTCGACGCTGTTTGCGACCGGCCAGTCTGCCACGACCACGCATCGAATGCTGCTGGCGATCGACGTGAAGAGGGGAACGACTTCCGTTATCGGACCTGCATCAGGTTCTCTCGCACCTGCCTCTCTCGCGTTGGCGATCACCCCGGGTGGGACGGCCGCGTACACCATCGCGAACTCCTTTGACGCCGCCAAGGCACAACTGGCCAAGATAGACCTGGCAACGGGCAAACAGACTCTCGTGGGAAGCGCCATTGGTGCCGACTTGAAGATAATGGGGATGACGTTTTCCCCTGACGGGGTGCTATACGCGGCCGGAGACTTCGTCACGACTTCGCCGACCTTCAATTCTCTCTACAAAATCGATTTGAAGACGGGCTCGGCGACTCGCGTCGGATCCTTCGGGGTGGGCTCAAAGCCAACGGACTTCATCATGAGCTTTGCTCTTGACTCTGCCGGCAACATGTATGGCGCGAGCATGATGGCGCTTTACAGGATTCACCTACCCCGTACAACGGACGCGCGAGGCGGAGAAGCACAAGAAGCTGGGCAAGGAGATGAAGCTCTTGCGACAAAAGTGGTTGACTTCGTCGAGTCTCCTGTCCGGTCTTCTGCTGTGATGGGGATTTCTTTTGGTCAGGATGGCAGCTTTTATGCCGCTGACTATCGTCAGACTTCGACAATCTACGCGGTCGATATCGAGACTGGCTTTCTGAAACCACTCTTCCCTAGCACCACCGCCTTTGTGCACAACATAGCTTTCGTCCCCGAGCGACAGCGCGGTCACCACGAGTAGGAAGGCCCCTGCAACCTCTTTAACGCGGCCCTGCTGGTTATCGCAGTAACGACGAGCGGCGTGACCTAACGCGTGCGACCTCAGTCCCGCGCGCGTAGGGGCGGAACCGTGCCCGGCGGCCTCGCGAGCCGCCGGGAGCCGGACTTGGAGCCGGAAACTGCTGAGCCAGCCTCGCGCCGGCCGCTCGCAAGGCTCAGCAGTCGCGACTCCAGCCCCTGATCACCGGAGTGATTTGGATCGAACGCATTCCGTGGATCGCGGTTACTAACTCGCCCACACCGGCGTGGCCGCCGCTGCCGTCAGCGCAGGACCAGGGTGAGGAGCATTACGGCGGGCTCCACTGCAACCACCGCGTGCGGCGTTTCCGGCGCCATGTGAAGCCAGAACCCCGGTCCGGCATCCAGCTCCTCGCCGTCGGCGGTGAACCGCAGACGGCCGGCGAGGACCTGGACGATGGCGGCGCTCGAGGCCCGGTGCTCCGTGAGCTCCTCGCCTGCGTCCAGGCCGAACACCGTGACGTTCAACTGGCCATCGCGGTGGATCACCTTTGAAACGATCGCGCCGGGCTGGATCGCTACAGCGCTGGTTGCGTCGGCGACTGCGATGTGCGGCATGGGCGCTCCTTGGCGGTGAATACGGCGGAGGATCGTTACTGGGAGGGGGTCTGGCGGGCACCGCCTCCGATCGTGAGCAAGAAGGCGCTGTCCTCGACGCCGCTCACCTCGTGGGCCAGGTTCGGGGCGAGCGAGGTCAGGTCGCCTGACGACATCTCGAGCGTCCGGTCCCCGAGCTCGAGGCGGACCTTGCCCTCCAACACCCTCAGCGCAATCGGCCGTGCAGCTCGGTGTTTGGCCATGTGCCCACCCTTCGGCAAGGCGACCAGAACGACGCCGAGTCCGGGTCGATTCACGATCGTGGTCGAGGCGTGATCGTTGCGTTGGTAGGAGGTCGAGCGGCGGAGCGCCGCGAGCTCGGAGTCGATGTTGGTGGTGACGACCGGAATCGAGATGCGGCCGGCCGGACGCGATCCGGCCAACTCATCGAGAGGGTGGTCCTGCGACATGGTTCGTTTCTCCTTCGGAAGCTGCGCCTCCATGCACCCGCCGCTCGATCTCGGCCAGGCTCATAGCGTAAGCGGCGTTTAGATCCGGCCGGTTACGAAGTACGTGGGCGGCCGTAGGCGGTATTGCAGGCCGGACGATCAACATCGTCTGTTCGCGAGCGTCGAGTGCGGCTGCCTCCAACGTCATTGCAAGACGCGTCTTCTCGTCAAGCGGCAAAGTGTCACTGAGATGGCGTAGGGCCGCCTTTTGGTGAGTGCGCAGGGCGTCCAGGGCGATCGTCATTTGCTGCATAGCCGTCAGCAGTACCTGCTCGATTTTGGTCGCGCGGCGGGAGCGCCGCTCGAGACCCTCCGACAGCATGCTCAACCGTTCGACTAATCGGCGTATCTCCAGGTGGTCTTCCCTCATTGGGTCACCAAGAGCGCGGTCTAGCCTGTGGCACAGAACGCGTTCCTCGGCGGCCATGAGTGGCACCAGGCTCGAGACCAGCTCGTCTATCAGGGCCTCGAGACTTGAAGTGAAGACGCGCGCCGGAATCACAGTGCAGTCCCGAATGAGCTGCCGCACGGTGTCGAGCATCCTCTGGGTCGTTGCAGGCAGACGTTGCAGGTCGGGAATCGGCGCTGGGACTGGCTCGTCAAAGTGCATGGCAGCCGGCCTCGAAGGAGCCGCACGACTCACACCGGCAGACCTGAGCCCACTCGTTCCGTTGCCATGACAGGTTGTCCATGAGCACCGGCTGCCCGCATCGTGGGCACTCGATGAACTCGGGCTCAGGCGATGGCTGGATGTCTTGCATGCGCACGACGAATACCTCCTGACGGTCGCGCAGCGGCGCCTCCTCGAAGGTGGGCGACGCAGAGGCTTGGCTCCACGAAAGGCTCAAGACGAGTGGCCTGCAGAGGAGCGCCCATCTCCGCCAGTGCGCCTTTCAACATGCCCAGGTGGACGGCGCACACGACTTTCTGATTCGACTCGGCCACCTCTCGGAAGGGGCAGCGGTGAAGCAGGATTCTGCGCTCCCCGGATTCCTCCACGGCTTCAGGCATGAATCCAAGCTGATCGAAGAGGTCAACCACCTTCTGCGTGGCTTCATCGGCCGAGATCCCACTGAACGGCTGCGGTTTTTCGGTCAGGTAGCCGCCCCAGACGCGGCCTGCGCTCTCGGCGACGGCCTGCGGCTGGTCGGTGCTGGCGAGATAGCTGGCCAGGATCTGGGCCAGCAGTCGGTAACCGCCTTGCTGCACTGAGGTGGAATCCGCGATCGCCTCATAAAGGACGCGCGGGCGCCCGCGGCCGTTGGCCGGCGCAGTCACGGCGCGGACCAGGCCCACCTCGATGAGCTGGTCGACATGCGAGCGGACCGTGTTGGGGTGGAGCCCGACCAAACTCCCGAGCTCGCGCGAGTCGAGAGGGCCCTGCCCACGCAGCTCCTCGAGTATCCGGAAGCGGCTGATGTCAGCCAGGGCCTTGTGCGTCTTCACGGACACGTCGGTCATCGGGCCTTGAATTATACGGCATTAATAGTGAATAATATGGATAGCGTGAAAATCGAAGCCGGGCGATGACGACCATAAAGATCGAAAATGACGTCGACACCACCGGCGGTGCTGGAGGTTGGAGCTGATGATCACCTACCTGGCCCTTGGGATCTTCCTGGCCGGCGCGCTGGCACTCGGTTGCGTTTTCTTGGTGGTTTCGCAGGCGGCGCGCCGTGGTCCGACGCCCTATCCGGAGGTGGCCGGACGGGCTTATCGGGTGCGACTGTTCTGGTTTTTCGCACTCGGCGGCATCTTGGCGGCCGTGTTCCTTACCGCGTTGCCCTACGTCCCATACGCGAACTACCGACTCGCCTCGGGACCGTCGGCGATGCACGTCAATGTTGCCGGCAGCCAGTACTCCTGGCGGCTCGATGGCACGGTCGGAGCTGGGGGCAAGGTGGATTTCGCTGTCACCAGCCTCGATGTCAACCATGGCTTCGGGCTCTACGACCCCTCCGGTCACCTGGTCGGACAGGTGCAGGCGATGCCCGGATACACCAACCACCTGGTTCTGCAGTTGTCCGAGCAGGGTGATTACACGGTCCGTTGCCTCGAGTACTGCGGTCCCGGCCACAGCTCCATGTTCATGTCCCTTCACGTTTCCACATGCAAGACCGGCTGCTGCTGCTGAGGCAGCTCCGCGCCCAGCGGGTCACCAGGATCTGGCTGGTGACCAGCGGCTTGGTCTTGCTGGGCTTGGCCCTGGCCGGTGGCTCCATGCGACTGGCTCAAGCCAGCGGCGGCAACCTGTTCAGCGCCGATGTCTTCTACGAGGTGATGAGCGTCCACGGTAGTGGCATGGTGGTTGTGGGCCTGATGGCCGCGGCGGGGGTGCTCTGGTATCTGGTGAGCAATGAAATCGAGCTCAGCGTCGCCGTCAACCGAATCGTCTTTCTACTGACTCTGAGCGGTCTGGTCATGATCGTGCTCGCCGTCATGGTTTTCGGCTACTCGTCCGCCTGGACGTTCCTGTACCCATTGCCCGAGCACCCCGGCTCAGGACTAGCGACCGCGGCGATCGGCGCGGCCGCCTACCTGATCGGGCTGGCGCTGGCGGTGATTGGCTTCCTTCTCTGGTGCCTCGACTTCTTGCGGGCGGGCCTCAAGCGCTGCGGCAGTCTCCAGCGCCTTCTCGGCTTCTACGTCTTCGGCTCGGCAGACCACGGTCACTCTGGTGAGAACGATCCGACCACGACCAACCCAAGCCTCATCGCCGGCACCGTTTGTGCGATCCTCGGCCTCAGCGCCTGCGTCATCGGCGCTTTGATCGTGGTGCTGATGCTGACGAGCCTGGTCTTCCCCAGCCTGACCCTTAACGCGCTCGTGGCGAAGAACATGATCTACTTCACCGGCCACACGCTCGCCAACCTCCAGATCTATGTGGCCGCCGGCATCGCCTACAGCGTTTTACCCCTTTACACGAAGCGCCCTTGGCGCTTGAGCCGTGCCCTGGTTGCCGGCTGGCTCGCCACGCTGGCGATCGTCATGCTGGCCTTCTTCCATCACCTCTACCAGGATTTCGCCCAGCCCGAAGCCGTGCAGTGGGTGGGAAACGTCGTCTCCTATGCGGCGGCTATCCCTCCGATGACTGTGACCATCTACGGCGGGCTGGTGCTGGTATGGCGTTCCGGCATCAGATGGAGCGCAGCTCCACTGTTCACGCTCATGGCCATGGCCGGCTGGGCGATCGGTGGGTTTGGGGCTGTGATCGACTCCACCATTTCGCTCAACCAGTTCTTCCACAACACGCTGTGGGTGCCGGCTCACTTTCACACCTACATGGCGCTGGGTGTGATGTTCTTTTTGATCGGCGCCACCTATCACGTCGTTCCGAAACTTACCGGCCGGCAGATGAAGGAAAACGTCGGGCGCCGTGCGGCGGCTCTGATGGGCTTCGGCGGCTACGGTCTGGTGTTGTGCTGGTACATCTCGGGGAGCATGTCAGCGCCCAGGCGGTATTTCTATCCACTGTCCGGCACAGAGGTTCTGGCGTGGATCGCGGTCGCGTGCGCAGCGGTCGCGCTGACAGGGGCCGTGATGGTCTGCAAGGACCTGATCGACGTCTTCTTGGCCTCGCCCCACTACAACCTGCCTGAGGTTGCATCCAGCCCTGAGCTTGCACCCAGCGAGGTCTAGATCGGCGTCTGCGGGCGCCCGAGATTGGCTTACCGGGCCGCTGCTGCTGTTGATTCTTGCGTCGCCGTCAGTGGCGGGTCTGAGCGCTCAGAGCCTGGTCGTGCATCACTTCGCGCACTGGCTGTGGGTTGTCGCCGGAGCCATCCTTGGCTACCACTTCCGCGATCTGGTGAGGCTCCCGGGGCGAACTCTTGTGGCCTGGGCGGGCCTGGCTGCCGCGTTCGCGTGGCACTTGCCGCCTCTGCTCAGCTGGGCCGAGACCAGTCAACCGGCACACATATTCGCGCACGAGACGCTGCTGGTCGGAGGCGGCGCCATGGGCTGGGCGGTGCCTCAGCTCAGTGGGGAACGGAAAGCAGCGCTGTTCATTGCCGCCAACGTGGTCATGTGGCCCATCGTGCTGGCTGACCTCGCCGACGCCTTTGTCTATCCGAGCTACCCCGGCCAGGCGACCGCCGCTGGAATCGCGGAGTTGGTTGCGATGCCGCTGGCCTGGTTGGTCCTCGCCTTTTCGGGACCACTCCGCCGAGGGCTTGCGCGACCCGGAGCAACCAACGCGGTCCAGGGCCTGTTTGTGGTTGCTGCCCTGGTCGGCTGGGTCTTGCCGTTCTGATGCCGAGACTGGCGAGGAAACGGCTGCCGGAATCAGTTGACCGTTGTTCACGGCGACTCGAGGTCGCTACCGCCCAACCTCCCTGTCGCCGGGACCCCATCATGTGTGGCGAGGTTGGACGAGAGCTGGCGGCTGATTCATCTGGTCGCTGCGGCCTTCTGGCTCGGCGGCATGATCTTCCTCGCGGTGGTCGCCGTGATCGCGGCGCGAACTCTGGACCGGCCAACCTTCCGGCGTTTGATGTCACGAACCGGGCGAGCCTTCCTACTCGGGTCCGTCATAGCGTGGGCCCTGATCGCAGTCTCGGGAGCTGCGATGGCGTGGCCCCGGCTCGGCTACAGCCTCTCGGCGCTGCCGCGAACCGATTTCGGCCGGCTCCTGGAAACGAAGACGAGCCTCGCTGTATTGATCGTGGCGCTCACCGCCGTTCACACGCTTGCCGGGCGCCGCACGGATTCTCGACGTGCGATCGCCGTCTCCCGCGTGGTATCCCTGTTGCTTTTCGTTGTGACGCTGGGGATCTTCTGGCTGGCGGTCAGGATGACCGAAGGTTAGACAGGCAGTTGCTGGCTACCGGTGGTCCTGCGACGGAGGCGGCCGGCATCGTTCTCTTCCGGCCCTCGGATTCGTACGCTGCATGCTGTACGAGCATCTACGAGGAGTGGTGCCCGAATAGCAACTTCTTCGAAGATGCCGAGTCGGCACGGGTATGGTCGGAGAGTCACGAACTCGAGGGTCGCATCCTCAGCCTTGATGAGGCTTCTGAGTTGGCGACGAGAGACTGGCTGCCTTTGGCGGCACACAACAACCGATGAGTTGAAAGTCAGATGAAGCGGCTGCACGTGATGCGTGATTGGTTTGGATGGGGGGCCTCATGAAGATCGAGCTGCTCCATGTGTCCAAATGCCCGAACGTAGATGCGGCGCGAACGCTGCTCAGGGAGTGCCTGGCCGAACTCAAGCTCGACGTGACCGTCGAAGAGAAGGAAGGCGCATACCCATCGCCCACGATCCTCGTCGATGGTATTGACGTCATGGGCGCCCCAGCCTCGCAGGTTGCCGCGTGCCGCCTCGACATCCCCACCAGGCGCCGTTTGCTCTTGGGGCTCCGGAACACCTGATGGCAACGACCCCTCGACGTCGCCAAATCGGCGCCATTGGCACCGCGGCCCGGGTCGTTCTGGGGCTCGTCTTCTTGGGGGGCGGGATAACCGGTGTTCACGTCTCGGTGATCCACGGCCAAGTGCGATCTGGGTTCGATCCACTATCTGTCGCTATCGGGCTGGTCGGGTTTCCAGCCGTCGTGCTGGTGTGGCAGTGGCTTCGCGCCCGGATTGCCCCGACACGTCTTCGGGCAACCGGACCGGTGAGCACTGCACTCAACATGCTCGTGTTGCTCGCGCTGCTCCTGACTCCGTTGTACGCACGGCCCCTATCCTTCACCAGCGACGCGGCGCTCGTCTTTTACGGGGCTTCGATGTTGCTGGCCGCGCTGCGCGGCTACAGCGGATGCGAAGTGATGGCAATCTCCAACTGGATTCTCGGTAGGGACGATCAGGTTGGATGCCTGGTGTTCGGGCCCGTGGACGACCTAGAGCGCCGCTTTAGAATCTCCCGGCTTGTCGGACCGAACGTCGCGATGCCGAACGAGCCTCCCGATCGCAGCGGCTGGCGACACTAGCCGCGTACACACCTGCTCGGCGTCATAGCACAGCGAATTAGGTCAATCTATGTCAAAAGCCTCCGATCTCAAGCGCAACCTATGCCGCCAAGGAGTGGCAGTTTAGATCGGGCTCTCTTCGGCCATCGAGAGCTTGTCGTAAGCTTCGATTCGCATCGTCCAAAAGCGATGTTCAGTTGTTTTTATACAGCTGGTCATGAGGCCCTTTTGGGCCGATTTCGATCTCAGAGGCGGCCCACCTGTTTACAAAACAGCTGCTCTGCCAATTGAGCTACGCCGGCGTCATCAGGAAGGGTAAAGGAACTTTTCTGCGAGGGTCAGCGGGGCCTAATCTGAGTTCGCAACGAGCCTGGTCACGTCTGGTGCGGGCGTCTTCCCAGGGACCGAACTCAGCAGCCAATAGGTGGCAAAGCAGGAGGCAATCTGTCCCGAAACAACTGGTCGTTTTCAAAAACAGGTGGTCAGGTGCATCGGACCGAGAGGATTCGCGCCGAGCGACTCCCGGATCTCAAATGAAGCTTCGGGGTCGTGGCCGTGAGAGCCTCTTGACATAACCGCAGACTTATATAAGATGGAGGTTATGAAGTCGGAATGTGGAAAGTCGAGTACACCGACCAGTTCGAGGACTGGTGGCTCACGCTCTCGGAGCAAGAGCAGGAAGCAGTGACCGCAGCTGTCGAGGCGCTGGAGGATCGCGGGCCGGCCCTCGGCAGGCCCTTTGTGGACGTGATCCAAGCGTCACGACACGCAAACATGAAGGAGTTGCGCCCTCGAGGTGGTCATATCCGGGTGATGTTCGCTTTCGATCCACGGCGCACCGCGATCCTGCTGATCGGGGGCGACAAGACCGGGCAATGGGAGTCCTGGTACGAGGAAATGGTCCCGATCGCCGACAGGCTCTTCGATGAGCATCTTCGCGCGATCGAGAAAGAAGGAGCGAAAGAATGAGTGGACGAAAAAACTTCACAAACCTGAAGCGGCAAGTCGAGGCGAGTCCCGAGCGCCGGGCACGACTCGATCGGGAGCGCCAGTTCGTCCGCACCATCCTGGGACTCACGGCCATGCGTGAAGCACGGGGCGCTACCCAACGGCAGATCGCCGAGGCGTGGGATGTCAGCCAGGCGAACGTGTCGCAGATCGAGCGCACCCAGGACATCTTTCTATCCACTCTGAGCAAGTACATCGCGGCGCTCGGCGGACAGATCGAGGTACGCGCCGTATTTCCCGACGAAGTGATCACCTTGCTCGGCGATGGCAAAGTCACCGAGACGGTTAGGTCGAAGAGGTCGGCGTCCCCCGCCACTGTGACGTGACCGTCCGTTTCAAGTACGACAGGGAAGCCGACGCCGCTTACGTATCGTTAGGAAATTCACGGGAAGCGGGTCTCTCGGCCCGAATCGAGGTAGTTGACCTTGAGATCGAGGGCGGTGCAATCAACCTCGACTTCGACGACGGCGGTCGGCTGATCGGGATAGAGATCCTCGGAGCTGGTAGGTTGCTCCCTGCGGCGCTGCTTGAGGAGGATCGATCGGGGGGTGACGATCCTCAGGCACAAGCGTCCCGGACATGATGGGCTGCTCGCGGCCGTCGCTCGCGAGCGGGCGGCGGTGACGGGGCCCAGCGCTATCATTATCACTGCAGCACAAAGGGCTGTTCAGTTGTTTTTAAACAGCTGGTCATAAGGCCCTTTTGGGCCGATTTCGATCTCAGAGGCAGCCCACCTGTTTACAAAACAGCTGCTCTGCCAATTGAGCTACGCCGGCGTCCTCTGAAGGGTAAAGGAACCCTTTCTGACAGGGGGTCGGTAGTCCGCACCGACTAAGTGGTGGCTCGGGTGGCCGGCCGCCATGACGCGCGAAACCCGTTAGACCCGGGTGACAAAGGTCTAACGGCCCTGGTGACGCCAAATGCGCTCGGTCACGCTGCAACTGGCAGGATTCCTCGGGCGCTTCACTCCCCGGTGGATCGCCGCTCGAAAAGCCAGTAGGAGTTGACCATGGCTAAAGTCGTCCTCTTCGACGTTGAGGCGCGCGAAGCTCTCAAGCGCGGCATGGACGTACTTGCCGACGCGGTCCGCGTCACCCTCGGACCCAAAGGACGCAATGTGGTCCTGGAGCGGAAGTACGGACTTCCTCTGGTCATCAACGATGGGGTCACGATCGCCAAGGACATTGACCTGAAGGACCCCGCGGAGAACGTGGGCGCGCAGCTGCTGCGCGAGGTGGCGACCAAGACCAATGACGTCGCCGGCGACGGCACGACGACGGCCACCCTTTTGGCTCAGGCCATGATCGGTGAGGGTTTTCGCAACCTGGCCGCAGGCGCCAGCCCGGTGGAGTTGAAGAAGGGTATCGAGAAGGCGGTCGAGGCGGTGGTCGCGGAGATCAAGAGGCTTTCGGTCCCGGTCAAAGGACACGAGAACGTGGCTCAGGTCGCCGGCATCTCATCGGCTGACCCCGCGATCGGAAAGCTCATCGCCGATGCGATGGACAAGGTGGGGCAGGACGGTGTGATCACGGTCGAGGACTCGCAAGGGCTTGCCACCGAGCTCGAGGTTGTGGAAGGCATGCAGTTCGATCGTGGCTATGTCTCGGCTTACTTCGTCACTAACCCGGAACGCATGGAGGCGGTGCTGGAGAACCCATTTATCCTGATCACCGATCGGAAGATCTCGGCGATCGCCGACATGCTGCCGCTGCTGGAACAGATCGTTCAGCAGGGCAAGCCGCTCCTGGTGGTTGCCGAGGATGTCGAAGGCGAGGCGCTCGCCACCCTGATTGTGAACAAGCTGCGCGGCACATTCACCGCCGTCGCCGTCAAGGCGCCCGGCTTCGGCGACAGGCGCAAAGCGATGCTCGAGGACATGGCGATACTGACTGGCGGCACGGTCATCTCCGAGGACCTCGGCTTGAAGCTCGACCAAACCAAGATCGAGCACCTGGGCAGTGCCCGCCGGGTGACCGTTGACAAGGACGACACGACCATCGTCGAAGGCGCCGGCAAGCACGAGGCCATTCAAGTGCGGATCAAGGCCCTCAAGGCTCAGATCGAGGAGACCACCTCCGACTACGACAAGGAGAAACTGCAGGAGCGCCTCGCCAAACTGTCCGGCGGCGTCGCCCTGATCAAGGTTGGCGCCCCCACGGAGGTGGAACAGAAGGAGAAGAAGCACCGCATCGAAGACGCCATCCTCGCTACGAAGGCCGCGGTCGAGGAGGGCATCGTCTCGGGCGGCGGCACCGTTCTGGTCAGAGCCCAAGAGGTGCTGAAGGACGGCCTCGGCCTGGCCGGCGACGAGCTCACGGGCCTGCGCATCGTCGAAAAGGCGCTCGAGGAGCCGATCAGGCAGATCTGCGCGAATGGAGGCAAGGAGGG
>JBGPEO010000040.1:0-18925 GCA_041482895.1 Candidatus Dormibacteraceae bacterium
CGCGTGTACGCGATGAGCTCGGGTTCGGTCGCCGTAGCGCCGGCCTTCAGAACCACATAAGCGTGCGGGGCCTCGCCCCACTTTTCGTGCGGAAGCCCGACGATCGCCGCCTCTTGCACCGCCGGGTGGCGCAAGAGGACGCCCTCGACCTCCAGGCTCGAGATGTTCTCTCCCCCGCTGATGATCACGTCCTTGATCCGGTCTCGGATCTCGACGTAGCCATCCGGGTGCATGACGGCCGCGTCGCCGGTGTGGAACCACCCGTCGCCCATCACCTTCTTGGTCGCCTCAGGGTCGTTGTAGTAGCCCTGCATGATCACGTTGCCACGCGCGATGATCTCTCCGAGCGACTTGCCGTCTGCCGGCACATCCTTCCCGTCGTCCACGACGCGCAGCTCGCCTGAGGTGATCAGCTCGACACCGGTCCTGGCCTTGATGATCCCCAACTCGGTGGCGGCCAGCTTCTTGTGCTCAGGCCGTGGCTCGCAGATGGTGATAAAGGGGGCGGTCTCGGTCAGCCCGTAGACCTGCGTCACCTCCCAACCGAGATCACCTTCCATGCGCTCGATCGTCGCGGCGGCAGGTGCCGCTCCCGCTGTGATGACCTGCACGCCTTTCGGCACGTCACGCCGCATGTCGGCGGAAGCGTTGGCGAGCGCGATGAGGATGGTCGGCGCGGCGCAAAGCCAGGCGACCTTCTCTGTGCGGACCAGCTCGAAGACTCGGGCCGGTTCCACCTTCGGCAGGCAGATGTGCGTGCCACCGACGGCGGTGATGATCCACACGAAAGTCCATCCGTTCGCGTGGAACATCGGCAGAGTCCAGAGGTAGCGATCGCCGACCGTGATGTGGAAATGGACGAGCGTGCCGACGGCGTTGGCCCACGCGTTCCGGTGCGTGATCATCACGCCCTTCGGCTTTGCGGTCGTGCCGCTGGTGTAGTTGATGGTGAGAAGGTCGGTCTCGGCGATGTCGGGGCGCTTGAAATCCGGTTTCGCAGACGCGACAGCGGCTTCGTACTCGGTCCATCCTTTTCTGCCGCCGGCGTTGCCCAGGCTCACGAATTGCTCAACACCGCGAAGCTGGTCGCGAACTCCGTCGACGGCGTCGAGATAATCCGGATGGACGCACAGAATCTTGGCGCCAGAGTGCGAGGTGATGTAAACGAAATCCTCCGCGGTCAGGCGGTAGTTGATCGGCACCAGCACGGCGCCGATCTGGGGCACGGCATAGAAGGATTCGAGCTGCTCGTGAGTGTTAGGTGCGATGTAGGCGACCCGGTCCCCCTTCCGCACGCCCATGCCCTGCAATGCCGCCGACCAGCGGTCGCACCGGTCGAAGAACTGCTCGTAGCTGAGGCGGAGGTCTCCGTCGACTACGCCCTCCCGGTCCCCGTACAGCTTGCGTGCACGTCGCGCGAACTCCAGCGGTGTGAGCGGGGTTTCCATGCAGCCTCCTCTTTTACGGATTGAGCATCAGAGCGAAATCCGCCGCCTTGATGCCCCCGACGAACGAGCTGTGTGCCCGGGGCTCGAGCTCCACGGACCGTTCGTACACAAACGCGTAGACATTATCGATCGTCCAATCCCCATAGCCCTGGATGCGCAAGCCGTACCGAAGGCCCTCGTCGTTGACGCCGCGCGTGTAAAGGTCGGTCGCGCGCGCATAGATCGCCTTCAGGATCTCCAGCTGCATCGTCAGCTCGGCGATGGTCCTGGCGTCGCCCTCCTCCACGACCAGCCGCTCGACCTGCGTTTCGATGTCGGCGATCTCCTTCTGGTAGTCGTCCACACCAACGACGAGTCTACCGCCGGTGCGGCTAGTGGATCAGGTAGTTGGTGGCGACCGTGCCGGCGATCAGGATGGCGATGATGTTGATCACCTTGATCATCGGGTTGATGGCCGGTCCGGCCGTGTCCTTGTTCGGGTCTCCGACCGTGTCGCCGGTGACCGACGCCTTGTGCGCCTCCGATCCCTTGCCGCCCAGGTGGCCCTCCTCGATGTACTTCTTGGCGTTGTCCCAGGCCGCACCGCCGCTCGTCATCTGAATGGCAAGGAACAGCCCCGTCACGATGGCGCCCAGAAGCATTCCGCCGAGCGCTCGCGGGCCGAGGATGAAACCGACCGCCAGCGGCGCGATCACCGGTATGACGCCCGGCAGGATCATCTCGCGCTGAGCGGCAGCCGTCACGATGCGCACGGCGGTGCCGTATTCGGGCTTGCCGGTGCCTTCCATGATCCCCTTGATCTCGCGGAACTGGCGCCGCACCTCCTCGACCACCAGGCCCCCCGCGCGTCCGACCGCCAGCATGGCGAGAGAGCCGAACAGGAACGGCAGGATGCCGCCGAGGAAGAGGCCGACGATCACGAGCGGATCCGAAAGCTCGAACTTGGTCGCATGACCCGCGCGCGCGAGCTCCTGTGTGTACGAGGAGAAGAGGACGAGGGCGGCCAGGCCGGCCGATCCGATCGCGTATCCCTTCGTCACGGCCTTGGTCGTGTTGCCGACCGCGTCCAGCCGGTCGGTGACGGTGCGCACCTCCGGCGGGAGGTTGGCCATCTCGGCGATGCCGCCGGCGTTGTCGGTGATTGGGCCATAAGAGTCGATCGCGACGATGATTCCGGTCATCGAGAGCATTGCAACTGCGGCGGTCGCGATGCCGTAGAGGCCTCCGAGCGCATAGCTCGAAAGGATGCTGATCCCGATCACCAGCACCGGCAGGGCTGTGGCCATCATGCCGATCGCCTGCCCCGCAATGATGTTCGTCGCGTGTCCCGTCACCGAAGCCTTTGCGATGAGGTGGACGGGCCAGTAGGCGGTCTCGGTGAAGAACTCCGTGATGGCCACGATCAGAACCGTCGTCACCACTCCAATCAATGCGGCGAAGAACAGGTTGTTGGGATCGCTCACGCCACCGCCCGCCGGTAGGTAACCGTTGCCTTTCATGTACTGAGTGACGAACCAGAAGCCGACGACCGCGATACCGACCGCGACGAGGAGGCCGGCGTACAGGGCGCCCATGATCCAGTTCGGATTGAAGATGCGGACGAAGAAGGCGCCCACGATCGAGCCGACCACGCTCACTGCGCCAAGCAGGAGCGGGTAGATCACCCAGCCGACCTGGTTCTTGAAGAGCAGGGAGCCCAGGAGCATCGCGGCGATCATCGTCACGGCGTAGGTCTCGAACAGGTCGGCGGCCATGCCGGCGCAGTCGCCTACGTTGTCGCCCACGTTGTCCGCGATCACAGCCGGGTTCCGTGGATCGTCCTCCGGGATGCCGGCCTCCAACTTTCCCACCAGGTCGGCGCCTACGTCAGCCGCCTTCGTGTAGATGCCGCCGCCCAATCGAGCGAACACTGAGACAAGGCTGGCGCCGAAAGCGAGACCAACGAGGGCGTCCGGATTCTTGAAGACGAGGTAGGCGGCGGAAACGCCGAGCAGCCCGAGGCCGACGACCATGAACCCGGTCACGGCGCCGCCGCGAAATGCGACCTGCAGCGCCTGGTTGAGCCCGCCGCGCGCTGCCTCAGCCGTGCGCAGGTTGGACCGCACAGCGATGTTCATGCCGACGTAACCAGCCGATGCGGACAGGACGGCGCCGACGATGAAGAGCGCGGCGGTGGTCCAGTTGATGAACAGACCGATGACGATCGCGATGATCACGCCGATGATCGCGATCACCCTGTACTGGCGGTTCAGGTAGGCGGAGGCGCCTTCCTGGATCGCCGCCGCGATCTCTCGCATTCGCTCGTTTCCGGGAGGCATGCGCAAGACGAGAAAGATGAGAACGATGGCAAAAAGCACCGCGGCGAGGCCGCCGGCCGCGCCGAATAAGACTGTATTTGGATCCACTGGCCCTCCATGAAATATCGCATCGCGATCGCGCCGCGCGGCCTCAATGCCGCGGAGCGTCAGATTAAACGAACTGGGATTTTGCTATCGGATCAGGCGCCTGCGCCACCAGACCAGAACGCCCCCGAATACGACCAGGCCGGGCATCAGGAAGATGGTGATGAAGATCACCGTGCCCTGGTCTTGCTGGGTCAGGGTCAGCGGCAGGGCGCGAGGCGGCTTGGGCGGCAGCGAGATCAAGGAATCCTCCCGCGCCAGCCACTGGAACGTGCCGAGGGCCAGCTCCAGGTTGGCGCTGTTGCTGCTCGGCGGCAGCACCTTGTTCTCCGCGAACGCAGTCGTTCCAACCATCACGATCCGGGCTGTTTTCTGACCGGACGGAACTTCCAGCGTCTCCATGATGGCGAACGGCCCCGCGGTGTCTCCGGCCTGGCGCGCAACGTCCTGCCTCGGCGTGACGATCGCGTACGAAAGGTTGGTGGTCCCCGCGATCACCACCGGCGCCGCGTCGACCGTGCCGGTGCCGGTGATCGCGGTCGTCTGCGGAAAAACCGAGGCGATCCCCTGGATGTCGCGGGTGATCGGGGACTGTCCGTACGCGAATGTGGCGGGAGTTATGACGTCGAAGGCCCGCGACGCGTCGGGCTCGACGACCAACGCGCCGGAGAACGCCAGCCGGTAAGGATTCAGCACATCATTCAACGAGGACGCGGCAGCCGGGGTCTGGCTCCAGGGATCGCCGGCGATGAGGAGGCTGCCTCCTGCGGCCATGTAATCGACCAGCGCCTTGACCGCGGTCGTCGAGAGAGCGACCGCGGGCGCGATCAAGACCACCTCGTCGCAGTCGGATGGGATGGCGGTCAGGCCGGCCATGAGCAGGTCCCTGGTCTGGAAGTTGTTCCTGGCCAGGACGTCCACCACGCTCGAGTAGCCGTTCTGCCCCGCGTCCGTCCGGCTGCGCCCTCCCACTCCTGCTGCCCAGCACACGACCGGAGCCCGGTCCGACTCGAGCGTCAGCAGTGCCGACGTGAAGTCCTGCTCGGTCTGCAGCACCGGCGTCAAGAGCTGAGTCTTGCCGCGATAGTCGAGCACCAGCGTGCCGGCCTCGGTGACCGAGTACTTCCGCACGTCGGCCACGTCGGCATCGAAGCTCTCGCTGCGGTAGACGATGTGAGGGCTCTGCGCCTGGTACAGGCCGACCAGCGCTTCGGCCTGCGTCTGTCCATTTCCAGGAGCGGACCGGAACAGGCCGATCACCAGCAGATCGGAGTCCAGACGCTGGGCCGCGAGGACAGACTGGGGTGCGAGCGTGTTGACGCCGCTGCGCGTGAGGTCCCAGGATTGCGTGCCGCGCGACGCGGCGACGTTCAAAACGACCAGCGCCACGAGCGCAAGCGCGGTCAGCAGCAAGCTGGCGGACCCTGAGCGCAGACGGCGACTCACCTCCAGCGCCTCGCATCGAGCAGCCGTGTCGTGAGGAACAGCGCGGCCAGTCCCAGGCTGAGGAAGTAAACGCTGTCCTTGAGCGTCACCTGTCCGAGGCCAAACGACTGGAAGCGGTTGGAGCCGCCGGCGTACTGGAACAGCGCGTTGACCGGAGGCCGGGTGAAGAAACCCAGCAACGTGCCCGCGTACCAGGTGAGCAGCAGGATGGCGAGGGCGAGGAAGAATGACACGATCTGGTTCTGCGTGAGGCTCGATGCGAAGACACCAACAGCCACGGCGGCGCCGCCTGCCAGCAGCAACCCAATGTAGGTCGCCGCGATCAGCCCGAGGTCGAGCGTGGCCAGGTGACCCGGCACGTAGACAGCAAGCAGCGCGACGTACACGACCGTCCCGGCGAGCAGCAGGACGTAGAAGGTGAAGGCTGCCAGCCACTTGCCGGCGGCCACCTCCCAATCGCGTACGGGAGACGTGAGCAGCAGCTCGAGCGTCCCGTCACTGCGCTCCTCGGCGAACGAGCGCATGGTGAGGACCGGGATCAGGACGGGCAGCAGGAAGCTGGTGATGACGCCGAAAACGCCATCCATGGTCGCGGCCTGGCCGGCAAGGACTGGGACCACGAACCCGAATGTGGAGCTCAACAGGATGAACAGCGCCGCCACCACCCAACCCGCAGGTGAGACGAAGAGCGCCGTCAGGTCGCGACGCGCGATGGTCGCTGCGCGGATCACGCGGGCTCTTCGGTCGTGAGGTGCATGAACACGTCTTCCAGGCTCAGGGTTCGCGCCTGCAGCTGGCGCAAGCCAAAACCCGCCTCGACCGCGGCGCGAGCGAGCTCGTCGCGCATGTCCGCCTTGGAGGCCTTCACCACAACACGCCAATCTCCTTCGCCGGCGGGGCTGATCGCCACGTTCTCGACGCCGGGCAGCGCGCGCATCCGGCGCTCGATCTCGCCACGGTCGCCCTGCAGGACCATCTCGATCTCTGCGCCCTCGGCGCCGGCGACGCTCCGGGCCAGGTTCGCAGGAGTGTCGTCCGCGACCAGCCGTCCGTGGTTGATGATCAGCACCCTGTCGCACGTGGCGGAAACCTCCGGCAGGATATGGCTCGAGAGCACTACGGTGTGGTCGCGGCCGAGCCTGGTTATGAGCTCCCGTGTCTCGCGCGTCTGGGCCGGGTCCAGGCCCGCGGTCGGCTCGTCGAGGATCAACACCTCAGGGTCATGCACGATCGCCTGCGCGAGCCCGACGCGCTGGCGAAGGCCTCGTGAGAGCCGCCCGATCACCTCGTGGCGCCGGTCGGTCAGGCCGCAGGCCTCGATCGACGCATCCACGCGCGCTCGCCGCTTTGCCGCAGGCACGCCGCGGAGCCGGCACAGCATGTCGAGGAAGGCCGCGACGCGCATCTCCTTGTAGAGAGGTGTGGTCTCGGGCAGGTAGCCGATGTGCCGCCGCGCCTCCAGCGAATGATCGACCAGGTCGAAGCCGGCCACGGTCGCCGTGCCGGCGCTCGGCCCCAGGTACCCGGTCAGGATTCGCATGGTGGTCGACTTGCCCGCGCCGTTGGGTCCGAGGAACCCGAGCACCTGGCCGCGCGGCACGGAGAAGGTGAGGTCCTGGATCGCGGGCCGATCGGCGTAGTACCGGGTCAGCCCCTGGACTTCGATCAAAGCCAGAGGAATTGTAGGGACGGAGTCGGGCTCCTCTAGCCCGTCAAATCGAAGCCGTCCAGGTTCCCCGTGGCCGCCGACCACCGGCCGTCCACTCTTTCCACGCGCGCCATGCGCGGGCCATGCTCGGCGGCCTGCTTCAGCCGTTCCAGGTCTGCGCGGCTTCCTTCGGCTACGAACTCCACCGTTCCGTCGTCGCGGTTGCGTACCCAGCCCCGCAGGCGCAGGCGCTGAGCCTCGCGCATCAGGAAGTAGCGAAACCCGACTCCCTGCACGTCGCCGTGCACGACTCCATGCAATCGCTCCACCAGCGCGAAAGTATCCCCCTGCGCGCAAGCGCGATGAGGATGGGACTTACTGATCGCTCCCCGTCGGCGCCGGGCGCGCGCAGGGCGCATTCAAAAAGGAAGGTCGGGGTGACGGGCTTAAGCTAGCAAGGGTGGCAGCATCGAGCATCGTGGCGATCGGCGACGAGCTGGTCGGCGGCTTCACACTGGACACCAACTCTCACTGGCTCGCCGAACGCTTGCGGCTGCTGGGCTTCCCGGTCAAGCGAATCAGCGCCATCCGCGACCGGCCGCAAGAGATCGTCGAGCAGGTCCGCCGTGAGCTGGCCGACGACCAGGTCACTCACGTGTTCTGCTCGGGCGGGCTCGGACCCACCCCCGACGACCGCACCTTCTCCGCGCTGGCCGAGGCGCTCGGACGAGATCTGATCGTGTGGGAGGAGACGCGCGCTCGCATCGAGCGCCGTGTTCAGCGAATGCATGAGGCGGGAGTGCTCGATTCGCCGGAGGTCGCGGAGGGGAACCTCCGCATGGCGCGCATTCCCTCAGGGCCGGCGCATGTCTTCAAGAACCGCCGAGGCATGGCCCCCGGGGTCGTGTACGAGGCCAATGGAAAGCAGCTCTTCGTGCTCCCGGGTGTGCCGCTGGAGATGAAGGCCATCTTCACCGAGGAGCTCGAACCTCAATTTCTCTCAGAAGGCTCCGCCGCGACCGTGCGCGAGCTTCGTTTCACGTTTGCGGTTGAGGCGCGCTTCTACCCGCTGATGAAAGAGCTCGAGGAGAGCTATCCCGACGTTTCGGTGGGCTCCTATCCGAACTTCGAGACCAAGGACCTGGTCATCCGATGCCTCGGAGCCGACCCCAAGCGCGTCGACGCTGTCATCGAGCTCGTGCGCCGGCGGTCGGCCCAGCTCGGGATGGTAGCCTCCAGCTAGGGTCCCGATTGGTCGCTGAGCTTGCGCTGTAAGAGCGACCGCTCGGCCGGATTCTGGCAGAGCTCCAGCGCGCGCAGCCGGGCTTCGTGAGCAAGCGCGGGTTCGCCGGCTCGGTCGAGGAGGTCAGCCCGGGCCGCGTGGAACAGGTGATAGCCCTCGAGCGAGATGGCCAGGTCGTTGACCTCTCCGAGCGCGATCTCAGGCCCCGCGAAATGGCTGAGGGCGACCGCGCGGTTCAGCCTGACCACCGGGCTGTCCGCGATCCGCATCAGGGTTTCGTACAGCACGACGATCTGGTGCCAGTCCGTCTCGTCCCATGACCGCGCCTCGGAGTGCAGCGCAGCGATCGCACCCTGGACCTGATACGGACCCGTGGCTCGCATCGCTCCCGCCCGTTCCAGCAGCTGGATGCCCTCGGAGATCGGCGCACCATCCCAGAGAGTCCTGTCCTGGTCGGGAAGCAGCACCATCTCGCCAGCTCCATCGAACCGTGCTCTCGAACGCGCCAGGTTGAGCGTCATGAGCGCAAGCAGGCCCAGGACCTCAGGCTGGTCGGGCATGAGCTTGGCGACCAATCGGGTCAGCCACAAAGCGTCATCGGCAAGGTCGCGGCGCATCGCCACCTGCGTGCCGCGACTCAAATAACCCTCGTTGAACATGAGGTACAGAACCGACAGGACCCCGTCCAGGCGCCCTGCCAGATCGGTCTCATCCGGCATTCGGTAAGGGATGTGCGCATCGACGATCTTCCGCTTGGCGCGGACGATGCGCTGCGCCACCGTCGTCTCCGTCAGCAGGAATGCGCTTGCGATCTCGGCCGTGGTGAAGCCGGCGACTGCCCGGAGGGTCAACGCCACCTGGACCTCCTGGGAAAGCGCCGGGTGGCAGCACGTGAAGATCAGCCGCAGGCGGTCATCGGCCTCGGCCGGCTCAGGCGCCATCGGAGATCGCTCCAGAAGCGCGAGCTTCTCTCGATATCTCTTGTCGCGGCGCAGGATGTCGATGGCCCGGCGCCGCGCCGTGGTCATCAACCACGCTCCCGGGTTGTCGGGGATTCCCTGTTCCGGCCATTTTTCCAACGCCACCACGAGGCTGTCCTGGACGACCTCCTCCGCAAGGTCGAAGTCGCCTAGCACACGGACCAGCGCCGCCGTCAGCCGCCCGGCCTCCTCGCGGAAGACTGCGGCGACGGCGGCATCCGTGGCTCCCTGCGTCTTGTCTGGCGTCCTAGCGCTCGACCACGGGCCGCACTTCGACGATCCGGCCCTCGCCGCCACCCGGCCAGGTCTTGGCCATCGCCAGTGCCTCGTCCAGGTCCTTGACGTCGACGATCGCGAACCCGCCCACGATTTCCT
This sequence comes from Candidatus Dormibacteraceae bacterium, assembly GCA_041482895.1. Classification (GTDB taxonomy): domain Bacteria; phylum Chloroflexota; class Dormibacteria; order Dormibacterales; family Dormibacteraceae; genus Palsa-870. The sequence goes on from JBGPEO010000040.1 coordinate 9,543, forward strand.
TGGCCTCGATGTACGGTCCGTCCGTGACGATCGGTTTGCCGTTCTTGAAACGGACAGTCGTCGAGCTGCTCGGTCCCCGGAGCTCCTCGCCTCCGACGATCTTGCCGGACCGGCTGTGCTCGTCGAACCACTTGTTGATCTGCTCGTAGGCCGCGTGCATCTGGTCCTGCGGCATCTTCTCCCACATCTTCTGGTCTTCGACACGGTCCGCGAACATCAGGACGTACTTCATTTCAGATCTCCATTCAGGGCGGTCTCGGGCGCCGCTTCATTCACATGACGAACGGCAGGCGAGGAAATCGACAGGTCAGGCGCCGGTGAACTCCGGCTCTTGCTTGGACAGGAAGGACATGATGCCGATCGCGGCATCGTCGCTCAGAGCCACGCGCGCAAAGTTCCGCGCCTCGATGTCCAGCGCCTCATCGAGCGGCAGATCGTAGCCCCGCTGCACGGCGTCCTTGATCATCGCGATCGCAAAAGTCGCTGCCTTGGCCAGCTTCGCCGCCAGCCCGTCTACCGCGGCCTGGTAATCGATGGGTGCGGCGGCGATGTCGACCCAGCCCACCGCCGCGGCCTCGTGCGCGGACAGCCGTGTCGACTCGATCATGAAGCGCAGAGCCTTCGCCTTACCAATCAAGCGCGGCAGGCGCTGGGTGCCTCCGGCGCCCGGGATGATCCCGAGCGACGACTCGGTCTGGCCGATCCGCGACCGCCCGTCTTCGACCATGACGCGGTAGTCACAGCACAGGGTGAGCTCGCTTCCGCCGCCAAGAGCGTGACCGTTGATGGCCGCGATCACCGGTTTGGGACATCGCTCGATAGCGGAGAAATGGTCGTTCATGCGCTTCATGAATGCGCTGATCTGACCGGCAGCGTCAGGCGAGCTCCGATCGATGCTGCCCAGCATGCCCAGGTCCGCGCCTACGCTGAAGTACTTTTCGTAGTCGGAAGCAAGCACGATGACGCGCACGGACCGGTCGTCGCCAAGCTCGTTGAAGGCCGCCGCGACCTCCTCCATCAGCTCTTCGGCGATCGCGTTGAGTCCGTTGCGATGCATGACCACTCGGGCGACGGCCCCCTCGCGCCGGACGTCGACGAACTCGCCCATCAGGCCGTGAACAGGGGAATGCCGCCGGCCACCTCGATCACGGCGCCCGTGATGTAGCCGGCCTCGTTCGAGCACAGGAAAGCGATCGTGTTCGCGATATCCTCCGGCTGCCCGAACCGCTTGAACACGGTGCGAGCCCGGAAACGTTCGTACAGCGGGTTCGTGTCGGCCGCCGCCTTGCCTGCCTCGGATTCGATGATTCCCGGCGCTATCGCGTTGGAGGTGATGTTGTGCCGCCCGCCTTCGAGAGCGGCTGTCTTGGCCAGGCCGATGAGCGCCGCTTTGGTGGACGAGTAGCTCGCCTGGCCGAAGCCCCCGAGGGTGCCCGCGATCGACGACATGAAGATCAGGCGGCCCCACTTGTTCTCGACCAGGTAAGGCCAGACCTCCTTGGTGCAGTTGAACGCGCCTGTCAGGTTGACCCTAACGTCCCTGTCCCACAGCTCGTACGACTGGTTGGGGATCTGCGCCGCGTGATCGAGGGTCGCCGCGTTGTTGATAAGGATGTCGATCTTGCCGAACTGCTCCCTGACCTGCTTGAACACGTCGCGGACCTGCTCGCGGTTGGTCACGTCCATCTTGATCGCGAGTGACTTACGGCCCATCTTGCGGATCTCTTCGGCGGTGCTGTTGGAATGAACCCAACCCTGCGACACCGCCACCTGCGCCAGCATGCTGCCCTGCGCTTCGGCGGTCTTCTGCAGGTCGGGGTCGTCCTCGACGAGGACGTCGGTGATAACCACGTCCGCTCCCTGGCCCGCGAGCGTGAGCGCGTCCTGCCGGCCAAGGCCGCGCGACGCTCCGGTGATGACAGCGACTCTTCCCGTTAGATCAAACACTCGGCCTACCCCCTCAAATGAATGGTGCCGCGCGATCCCGCGATCGCGCGAGAGATGACAAGACGCTGGATCTCAGCCGTGCCTTCCCAGATCTGGTAGATCTTCGCGTCGCGAAACCACTTCTCGACCGGGTACTCCTTGATGTAGCCGTAGCCGCCCAGGACCTGGATCGCATCGGTCGTCACCTCCATGGCGACGTCACCGGCAAAGCACTTCGCCATCGAACCCTCGGCGCGGGAGAACGGCAAGTTCTGCGTCGCCATCCAGCCTGCGCGCCAGATCAGGAGGCGCGCGGCGTCGATTTTCATCGCCATGTCGGCGAGCTTGAATCCGATTGCCTCGTGCTGCCACAGCGGTTTGCCGAATTGCTTGCGATCCTGCGCGTAATCGAGCGCGAACTCGTATGCGGCGCGCGCGATTCCGAGGGCGCCGGCGGCCACTCCGGGCCTCGTCGCCTCGAGCGTCATCAGAGCGCCGAGCGCCCCGGGGCCGGCGTTTTCGGCATCTGGCTCGCCCCCCAGGCGGTGGTCGAGCGGGATGTGGCAGTCCTCGAGGATCACCTGGGCGGTGTGACTCGCGCGGACGCCGAGCTTCTGCTCCTTGCGACCCATGCGCAGGCCAGGCGTGTCCTTCGGCACGAGAAACGACGCGATGCCGGCAGGTCCCTTCGACGGGTCGGTGTTGGCATAGATGACGTGGTAGTCGGCGATTCCTCCATTCGTGCAGAACTGCTTGGTGCCGTTCAGGACGTAACCGTCGCTGACGCGGGTGGCGCGCGTTTTCATCGCCAGCGCGTCGGAGCCGGAGTCCGGCTCGGTCAGGCCGAGGCCGCCGAGGACGAGCTTGTCCGGGTTGGTGAACTCCGGCAGCCAGCGCTTCTTCTGCTCCTCTGTGCCGCTGGCGCGGATGCCTGCGATGGCCAGGCCCATCGACTGGATGCAGACGCCGATGCCGGCGCAGCCCCAGCTCAGCTCCTCGTTGAGGATGAGCTCGGTCAAGAAGTCCAGGCCCTGGCCGCCATATTCCTCGGGCAGGAAACCGGCCGGGCTCAGGCCGAGCTTGTGCGCCTTCTTGACGACCTCATACGGAAACTCCTCCGTCTCGTCGAAGTGTGCGGCCACGGGGCGCATCTCCCTCTCGGCGAACTCGTGCGCCAGATCGCGGATGGCTTCCTGTTCCGATGTCAGCGAAAAATCAAGCGGCATCAGTCGACCTCCGCGATGGACTTGGTCAGCACCGGCTCGCCCCGCTGGTTGACCGCCCGCAGCTCGAGCCTGCCGGGCCCTGCGGGCTCGGCCGTGAACGTCACCGTGTCTCCGGGCAAAACCATGCCGGCGAAGCGGCAGTAAAGGCGTCGGATTCTGTCCGGGCCGCCCGCGGCGTCAGCCGCCACCGTCGCCATCAATCCCATCTGGAGCATTCCGTGGGCGATGATGCCTGGCAGCCCGACCGTCCGGGCGAAATCGTCATCCAGGTGGATCGGGTTGCGATCACCCGACGCGTCGGCGTATTCGGCAATCTGCTCTTTGGTGAACGTGACCGAACGCTGCGTCACGAGCGGATCACGAAGAGCGCTTTCGACCGGCAGAGCGGTTTGCCGGCCCCGTCAGTGGTCTCGGTTTCGAACGTTACGAATCGCATGCCGCGGCGGCTGACGTCCGAGGCGACGTGTCCCTCCGATGTGACGGTCTCACCCGGCCGCGGGCGGCGCGACCATGTGAACTCCTGCTCCGCGTGCAGCAGCCGGGCGAAATCAACCGCGGCCTCCTCATCGCCGAAGAGCTGCGGCGCGGTCACACCGAGTGAGTACACGGCCGCGAAGGTGGGCGGCACGCCCGCCGCCGGATCGGCTCCGATCGCCCTCGCGAAGGCCGCCGCGCGCTCCGGCTCGATCTGGAAAATCACCGGCGGATACGTCCGCCCCGCGATCGCGATCTCAGCCACGCGCTAAGGTTAGATCTCCACCGACTCCGAGGCTTCGCCGAGAGGCTGTCGGGGACCCGCTACACCCTGTTCGGTCGCAGCCGGGCCAGGACCCGGCGCACAAGCAGCGGGCGAAGCGCGCTCCAGGCCTCCATCACTGAGGGGCGAGAAGACTCCGCCATCTCCTCTGGCGCATAGGCGGCGACCATGAAGCCGCCCGCCAGCGCGCTGAGCGGCTCAGACGCTTCGGGGAAGCTGCGTTGGAGGCGCCGGCCGAGCTCCAGGGGAGTCTCTCCGGACCGGCGTTTAGCGCCGGCCAGCTCGGAAAGCGCGACCATCCGCTTCCAGACGCCCATCACCGTGCGCGGACGAAGGTACCGGGCCACCCCGGCCGCCAGGAACAGGATCAGCGCGAGCAGCACGCCCAGGATCGTGGTCACAGTTGCGGCGTCGGGAATCCGCAAGGCGAAGTTCGCGGGACCCGAACCTGGGTTGTTGGGCTCGCGGAAGCCGGGCGGCAGCGCGCTCGGTGTCGGAAGTGTGCCGCCTGTCGATGCCGGCGAGTTGGGGTCACAGTTCTCGTCCCGCAGACAGAGGGCCTGGCCCTGGGATCCGCGAGGAATCGGCTCGTAGCCTCCGCTGATGTCGGGTGTCGGCTCGAACGGGATCCATCCGTAGGTCGGGAAATAAGACTCGACCCAGGTGTGTGCGTCCTCGCCGCGAACGACCCAGCTGTTCGTGGTGGCGTCAAACGTGCCGGGCCCGAACCCGTTGACGAGGCGTGTGGGGATGCCCAGCGAGCGCAGCATGTCGCCCATCGCGGACGCGAAGAACTCGCAGTACGCTCGGTGTGACGTAAAGAGGAAGAAATCGAGAGGGTCCACGCCCGGCGGAGTGGCGGGCGGGGTCAGCGTGTACGTGAAGTTCTGCGGGTCGCGCAGATAGTTTTGAATCGCCGTCGCCTCGTCATACGGGTTCGTGGCCCCGGCGGCGGTCACGATCTTCACGGCGAGGTCATGGATCTTGGTCAATACATTGCCGGGGCGGTATCCGCTGGCAGGCAAGGTCGCGAACTGCTGAAGCCAGTCCGGATAGTTGGTTCCCGCCGCCTTCAGCTCCGCGTCGGTGGCGCTGGAGTACTCAACCGTGACGCGGTAGGTGCCGGCCGAGGTCGGCGGGTCGACCGATGAAAGCCGGTCGATGGAATCCAGGTTGCCGATCTGAGTAATCGGCAGCACCACCTGTGTCGCGATTGTGGCGCGGTCGGCGCGGTACAGCTCCCCGGGATAGAAAATGATGTCGGCATTGCCGATCGGAGGGCGGAGCATCTTCACGGCCACACCCGCCACCGCCAGCTTCTGGTAGTTCTCGGCATATGTTGGGACCTGGTTCTTTGGAACGGAACGCCGGAGTCCGGGAGTCGCCGGATACCGCCACTCGCCTCCGACCGTAGCCGTTTCGTCCACCCCGCGGAAATACATCACGCTCGCGTAATCGCCGATCCTCGTGTAGGTGAAGACCGGGTCGCGCGTGCGCGTGAGCGGGCCGCCAAGCGGGACATCGGTTGAGAAGCCGGTCGTACCCGAGCCGGCCGGTCCGATCCCCACGATTCCCGGATGGCTGAGCCTCTGCTGGAGCAGCGCCCAGTTCGAGAACAGATTCGACTCGACGTCCAGCGTCCGGTCGACGGTCGACAGCGGGGGAAGCATGATCCCGAGCACGATGAGCGCCGCCATCGCGACGAGGCCGCTTTCCCAAAAGTCCCACCGCGCGTCGCCAGTCAGCTTGACGTGGGCGCGGTTTGCGCTCGCGATCGACCCGGTGTAGTTGGTCCACAGAAGAAGGGCCAGGGTCAGGACGAGGATGCTCAGCGTGTAGCCGTTCTGGTTTTGCGGGAAGTTGAGCAGGTTGGTCGCGAAGGCGGCCGCGCCGGGGATCAGACCGAGCATCGGCTTGCGCCAGCGGATGACGCACCAGCTCAACCACGCCCCGGTGATCCACATGAGCCAGCAGATGAGGAAGAGATAGAAGGACGGATCGCTCGAGGCTGAGCCGTCCGCGATGCGGTTCCACCACACCTTGATCAGCCCAAAGCCCAGGACGTCAGAGGCATGCTGCGCGTGAATGGCGGGCCAGGCCTGCGTCGCGGCCACGACCGGGCCCAGAACCATGCCGACCCCGAGCCCGGCCGGCCACGGAACCGGAAGCACCGCCAGGACGGCCATCAGCAGCGCGCCGCCGAGCGCGATGGCTGGGATGACGTCGATACCGGCGACCCAGGCGGCCGTCGCGGTCGAGCGCGCGATGGCATAGGCCAGCAGAAAGACCATCAGCGCCGACCACAAGACGCCGCCTCCCATCGATGAGCGCGCGCGGCCCCAGAGCTGCTCCTGCGCAAGCGTGAAGCGGGCGCTAGGCGATGCGGATTGCATCTCTCGTCCTCACCAGGCGCGCGAAATCGTCGCCGCGTCGCACCACGTACAGGTCCACGTCCTGGCCGAGATCGAAGCTCGGATTCTGATCGGGACCGCCGAAGCTGCCGACGTCCAGGTAGAACACGATCATCGTCGAGCGGCGTCCGCGCACCGACTGCAGCAGCCGGACCCACGCCGGGTCGGCGCTCGGGGTGATGACGGCGATGGCTCGGCGAGGCAGCCGGCGGATCTTGTCCCAAGCGAGCGTCTGGGTCAGCGGCGTGCGGCCGTCGGCCTGGGCGACGGCGAGATAGTCCAGGATGAGCCGGTCCTGCCGGACCGCGCGGTGCGGCTCGAGGATCGTCCCCTTCGAGTCGTTGGCGATGAGTCCCACCTGCCGGCCTCTGCTATGTACCTGCGACGCCATCGACGCAGCGAGGCTCACCGCGTATTCGACCGTCGACTCCTCCCCCTCGCCGGTGTGCACGTTGCGGTCGAGGTCCAGCAGGATCCAGAGGTCGGTCGTCAGCGGCTGCTCGAAAGTCTTGGACATCAGCCTGCCGTGCCGTGCCGACAGCGCCCAGTGGATGCGGCCGAAGCTGTCGCCGGTCGTGTAATCGCGGACTCCGCCGGTCTCCGGGGGGTAGTCGGCCCACGCGCCGAAGCTCGGCGAGTTGCCCACCTGCTGGGCGCTCGGGGTGAGAAGGTCAGGGATGGGCCGGACCCGGGGGTAGACGAGGATCGAAGTCCTCTGATTCAGCTTCAGCTCTTTGTCGAAGAGGCCGAATGGTTCGCGCACCCGGAGCGAGGTGGGTCCGAAGGCCATCCACCCGCGCCGGCGGTACACGCCTCGAGACTTCCACTTGACGAGCTCGCCACTGACCGAGATGACGCGGCCGGGTTGGTAGTCCGGGATCTGGCTGAGGTCGCGGACCTCGACCCACGGCGCCGGCACCCAGCCCTGGCGGCGGACCTCGATCGCCTCCTCGAACGACTCGCCCACCGTCGGCGTGCCGGGATCGAGCCGCCGCGTCAAGGTCATCCCGCGAATCGCGATCCGTGGCCACGCCCAAGCGACCACGAAGAGAAGGCAGAGGGCGTACGCAAACGCGTAAGCCGGCCGGATCGCGGTGAGGTACGTGAAGAAGAGCAGTAGACCCAGGGCTGCTGCGAGGGCGACCTTGCTCATGAGCCCCTAGTAGGGATTACCCGTCGTATGCCATCTGGGGAACGTGCTCGCGCTCGAGCAACCCGGCGACGAGCTTGCCCGCGCTCTGACCCTGCATCTCCGCGTTGGGACGAAGGATGATGCGGTGGGCCAGCACAGGCTCGGCGAGCACCTTGATGTCATCGGGCAGCACGTAGCTCCGACCCTGCACGGCGGCCAGCGCCTGGCTCGCATGGAACAGGTTCAGCGTGCCTCGCGTGCTCGCGCCGAGGGCGACTTCGGGGTTGCCGCGCGTCCGGCCGACCAGGCGGGCGATGTACTCGCGAAGCTCGGGCTTCACGAACACGTTGCGCACCGCGGTCTGCGCCGCCTTCAGTTCGTTGGGTGAGACGACCGGCTGCAGCTCGAGCATCGGAGATTCGACCTTGTGCTGGTTGAGCAGATTGGCCTCCTCCTTCTCGGACAGGTAGCCGAGCCGCACCTTCATCAGGAACCGGTCGAGCTGCGCCTCGGGGAGCGGGAACGTGCCCGAGTACTCGACCGGGTTCTGCGTGGCCATGACCATGAAGGGCTTCGGCAGCGGGTGCGTCTCGCCGTCGACGGGGACCTGGCGCTCCTCCATCGATTCGAGCAGCGCGGCCTGGGTCTTGGGGCTCGCGCGGTTGATCTCGTCCGCGAGCAGGATCTGGGCGAACACCGGGCCCGGACGGAATTCGAAGTCGTTGAGCTTCTGGTTGAAAGCGCGCACGCCGGTCACGTCCGAAGGGAGCAGGTCCGGCGTGAACTGGATGCGACGGAAGGTGCAGTCGAGCGAGCGGGCGAGCGCTTTGGCGAGCATCGTCTTGCCGACTCCGGGCACGTCCTCGATCAAGAGGTGGCCTTCGCAGAGCAGCGTGACGAGGCAGAGCCGGATCTCGTCTTCCTTGCTCACGATCGCCCGGCTGACATTGGCCATGAAGGCGTCAGCCACGCGAGTTACGACTTCGGCTGACCCCACTCTGGCGATTATAGGTTCGTCATGGGGGCGAGCCATCTCAGTTGAATACGAATGAGGGGTGCTTTTGGTTCCGCAGCGTTACTTCTGCCGGTCGGGCGCGTGTAATGAGGCAAACATGAGACGCGCCCTCACCGCATTCGTCGTCCTTCTCGCCATCGCGTGCGGTTCGGCCGCGCCGGCCCCGGTCGGGGCTCCGCTCACGATCACCCAGCTGAAGTTCGCGGTTCTCGACTCGGTAGGGCTGCCGGTCTACTGCGACCCCGACTCCTATCCGATCGCCCGTCAGGGCGGCGAGCAGGCCAGTGCGATCGCGAAGTATCCCCAGATTCAGGCCGACACAGAGCTGTACCCGACGATCCTCGCGCACGAGAAGCTCTCCGCAACCGATGTCAACGACCAGGAGAAGCTGATCATCTACCGCGTCTACAAGAACCTGAACGCCCTCACCCTCACGAAGGCCGGCGACAGCTACACGTTCAGCCTGCGGGTCCGCTCGACGAGCGGCTCCGCGTCGTACCTGATGGTGTCCGGCACGGTCCGCGTGGATGGAGTCGTCACCGTGACCTCGCGCACGCCGACCGGGGCGCCGAACTGCCCGATCTGCCTGGCCGCGGCCACGCTCATCTCGACCCCGAACGGCGATATACGCGTGACCGAGATCAAGCCGGGCATGCTGGTGTGGACGGCGAGCGCCGATGGCGCGCGCATCGCCAAACCAGTCCTCGAGATCGGGAGCACGCAGGTGCCGGCCGGTCACATGATGGTTCACCTCGTCCTGGCCGATGGCCGCGAACTGCTGGCCTCGCCGGGTCACCGGGCCGCGGACGGCCGGCCGCTCGGCTCGCTCGCCGTTGGGGAACAACTCGATGGCTCGACCATCACCATTTGGCAGCTGGTCCCGTATTCGGGAGACCGCACATACGACCTGCTCCCA
>JBGPEO010000041.1:0-18903 GCA_041482895.1 Candidatus Dormibacteraceae bacterium
CATGCCGCCAGTGCCGCCGTTGCCAGGCGCGCAGTAGACGCGTTCCACGAGCTCGGACTGCACGCATTTCCAGACGAGCGCATGCTCGCGAGCCCCCGAACCGACCACGAGAACCTTCACCTGCCGGTCGGTGTTATTCCCACTCGATCGTGCCCGGCGGTTTCGACGTGATGTCGAAGACGACCCGGTTGACGCCCTGCACCTCGTTCACGATCCGGTTGCTGATGCGCGCGAGCACCTCGTACGGTACGCGCGCCCAGTCCGCGGTCATGGCGTCCTCGCTGGTCACCACGCGCACAGCGACCACGTTGGCGTAAGTCCGGTAGTCGCCCATGACGCCCACTGTCTCGAGCGGCGTGAGCACCGCGAACGACTGCCAGACCTGCCGGTAAAGGCCGTTGCGCTTGATCTCGTCCACCACGACCCAGTCGGCGTTGCGGAGGATCTCCAGACGCTCGGCCGTCACCTCGCCGAGGCACCGGATCGAAAGACCGGGGCCAGGGAAGGGCTGGCGGTAGACCATCTCCTCGGGCATTCCGAGCTCCAGCCCGACCGCTCGAACCTCGTCCTTGAAGAGGTAGCGCAGAGGCTCTATGAGCTGGAAGCGGAGACCGGGCGGCAAGCCGCCCACGTTGTGATGGGTCTTGATCTTCACGGCGGTGGAGGAAACGTCGGGCGCTGTCGACTCGATAACGTCCGGGTAAAGCGTGCCCTGCGCGAGGAAGTCGATGTGTCCGAGGCTCGTCGCCTCAGTCTCGAAGACGGAGATGAACTCGCGGCCGACGATCCGCCGCTTCTGCTCGGGATCGATGACTCCGCGCAGCGCTTGCAGGAACCGGTCGGTCGCGTCGACATAGCGAATGTTCATGTCGAGGTTGCCGTGCATCACCGCCAGAACGCGTTCCGGCTCCTCTTTGCGAAGGAGGCCATTGTTGACGAAGACGCAAGTCAGCTGGTCGCCGATCGCTCGATGGACCAGGGTCGCTGCGACGGCCGAGTCGACTCCACCCGACAGGGCGCAGATCACCCGGCCGCGACCGACCTGGGCTCGAATGCTCTCGGTGGCTTCCGCGATGAACGAGCCCGCCGTCCAGGAGGCGTCACAGTGGCAGATGCCATAGAGGAAGTTGCGCAGCACCTCTCGCCCGCTGGGCGTGTGGACGACCTCGGGGTGGAACTGGATCCCGAAGATTCCCCGGTCGTTGGTAAATGCCGCCACCGGCGAGTTGCCGCTCGACGCGAGCGAGCGAAATCCCGGCGGCATCTCGCTGACGTGGTCGCCGTGGCTCATCCAGACCGGCAGCTCGTCGTTCAATCCCTGGAAGAGGGCGTTGGGCTCGCGCACCGCAAGGAGCGCCGGCCCGTACTCGCGGGCATGCCCAGGATCGACCTTGCCCCCAAGGTGATGGGCGATCAGCTGCATGCCGTAGCAGATGCCGAGCACAGGAATCCCCGCGCGCAGCGCCTCGGGGTCGACCTGCGGGGCGCCGGCCTCATAGACGCTCGCGGGACCACCGCCGAGGATGAGGCCCGCCGGCGCGCGCTCTTTCAGCTCGGCCCAGGGGGTCGTCCCGGGCACCAGCTCGCAGTACACCTTTGCCTCGCGCACGCGTCGCGCGATCAGCTGGCTGAACTGAGATCCGAAGTCGAGGACGAGGATCGTCTGTCCGCGCGAACCGCCCTTCACTGCTTCGCGGTCCTGGGCGGCCGCGGCGGTCATGCTCAGGTCAGCTCTTCCCCATGCCAACATGCTGGGCCTGCTGGAAGACCTTGCCCTCGGAGGTGATCGACGGCGCGATCACCATCTCCACGTGCTGGAACTCGGTGATGTCGTGAGCCCCGCACACGCCGAGCGCCGAGCGCAGCGCCCCGGCGAAGTTCTGGCTTCCGTCGTCGACTCGCGCGGGGCCGAGCAGGATCTCGTGCAGCGTGGCCTTGGTGCCCACATGGATCCGGGTGCCGCGCGGAAGGTTGGGGTCGGGCGTGGCCATTCCCCAGTTGAAGCCCTTGGAGGCGGATTCCTCGGCGCCCGCGAGCGGAGTGCCGATCATCACGGCATCGGCGCCGGATGCGAACGCCTTGCAGACATCGGCTCCGATGCGCATCCCACCGTCCGTGATCACAGCCACGCGCATGCCGCCCCGGCGCATGTGCTCGTCGCGAGCGGCTGCGACGTCGGCGGTGGCCGTCACCTGCGGAACGCCAACGCCCAGGACGCCGCGCGTAGTGCAGGCGGCGCCGGGACCGACGCCCACGAGGATGCCGGCGATGCCGGTCTCCATCAGCTCGAGCGCGGTTTCGTAGTGGACGCAGTTGCCGACGACAACGGGGATGTCACAAGCGCGAACCAGCAGCTCGAACGACAGCTGGTGGTAGGACTGAGACGAGTGGCGCGCGGTGAGCACGGTTCCCTGCACGACGAGGACGTCGGCGCCCGCCTTCTGCACGACCTCGGCCCGCTCTTCTGCCCGAGCGGGAATCGAAGAAACCGCGCACAGCACGCCTGCCGCCTTGATCGCCTTGATTCGCTCGGCGATGAGGTTTGGCTTGACCGGCTCGCGATAGACCTCTTTGAGCAGCGCGTTGATCTGCGATTTGTCCGCCTCGGCGATCCGCTTGATGATCGGGGCCGAATCCTGGTAGCGGGTGTGCACTCCGTCCAGGTTCAGGACGGCAACGCCGCCAAGCTTTCCCATCGCGATGGCGAACTCGACGTCGACCACGCCGTCCATGGCCGAACCCCAGATGGGTAGAGGGAGCTTGAAACGATCGCCCATCGAAAAGGAGATGTCGACCTCGAGCGGATTCAGCGTGACGCCGCCGGGGACGAGCGCCACCTCGTCGAACCCATACGCGCGGCGCGCCCGCCGGCCGATTCCGATCTCGAGGCCAGACTGCTCCCCGGGAGTCGTTCCGCGGGTTTCGAGCCGGCTCTGATGCAGGTGTGTTTACTCCAGTGGTGGCGGGGTGCGCTGAATTATACGGAATGCCCGGCGACTGCGCGATTCAGTCGACCACCGTGACGTCAACGTGGGCCGCATAGACTTTTAGTCGTGTACCGGACGCTCGAGTACCTGCGCGGAATCTCAGACGACGACGTCGCGAGGCTTCGGGCGCGTGGGATCCGGCATACCAACCAGCTCCTGCACCGCACGTCGCTCGCCATCGACCGCGACCGGCTCTCCAAGAAGACGGGCATCACGACGGACCGCCTCTTCGAGTTCGTGAACCAGTGCACCCTCCTCGAGGTTTCGGGAATGAATCACTTCCTGCCGATCGTCCGCCGCCTCGGCATCGAGTCGATGGGCGACCTGCGCGCGCAGGACGCTCACACGCTGCACGCCAAGGTGGTCGATGCGGTTGGCCTGGCCGGCGCGCCGAGCCTTTCGGACGTCCAGTACTGGATCAGCCAGGCGACAGCGCTGGACATCGTCGAAGCACCAGAACCGAAACCGCAAATGCCAGTGGTGAAGTAGCTCAGCTCCAACCCAGCCGGCTCTTCAGCCAGGCAAGCGCGACCTCTCCCTGTGCGGCTTGAAAGGCGCGGACTGTCGGCAGCCCGGGCGGCGGGGGATCGAGGCCGCGAACGACGAAGTAGCCCGCTACGCTGCAGAGAATCGCGTCGAAATCATCTTGCGCCACACCGGAAAGGTCGAACCTCGTCATGAACTCGTCCGGCGCCGGTCCGCCCTGCATGGCGACGCTGGGCGCCATGATCAGCCAGTCGACGAACGCCGCGCCGATCCGCGCCGACGGCCAGTCGAGCACGAAGACGCGATGGCCCGCGATGAGCATGTTGTCGGCCCGAGTGTCGAAATGAAGCAGCGTCTCGCCCGCCGCGGCAGCGGGTGCGCGCGATTCGAGGTCGGCCAGGCGCACCAGATGCCTCAGGCACCAGGGATCCAAACGCTGCTCGCCACGTTTCATCGCGATGCGCCAGCCGTTGATGCCGCGCTCGAACGCGCCGGAGGCGGTCAACTCGGTCGCGATCGGCGAAGGAGTCAGGTCGACCGCCATCTTCTTCAGCGCATCGACAACCAGCACCAGGTCGGCCTCCGTCCACGGCGCGCCCGGGTGACGGCCGTCCACCTCCTCGAAGGCCAGCGCAACCCACCCATCCTCGTCAAGAACCCAGAGCAGTCGCGGCACCGGTGCGGAAGCAGGGAGTGCGGCGACGATCCGCGCTTCGCGCCGGTGCATCTCCGGTGTGTCGGGGTTTGCGGTTTCGCTGACCGCCTTGACGAAAACCCGTCGCCCATCGTCCAGGCGCAGTCGCGCGGCGAGGCCTGGTGAAAAGCCTCCGGGTTGGGTAACCGCCGAGACGACCCGGCCACCCAGTCGCGTCTCGATCGCCTCGCGGACAGAAGCAGGCAGGCCTTCCCAGTGGACTCGAACTCCCGCCGCCGGAGGATTAGAGGAAGACACCTCGGCGGAGCTTCAGGTTGTCGTAGATGCCCTGCTGGATGGTGTCGCGAACCTCGTCGGCCAGGGCCATCACCAGGTTGTTGTCGTCGGCCGCCTCGGGCGGATGTTTCTCCACGTGGATCGGGGCGTGGAACTGGATGCGCCACTTGCTGGGCAGCGGGATCATGCCCAGCGGGCCCAGCCATGGCCAGGTGGGCGTGATCGGGAAGTAGGGCAGGCCGAGAAATCTGGCCACAGGCGCAAGGTCCGCGACCATCGGATAGATCTCTTCGGAGCCCACGACCGACACCGGGATGATGGGCGCGCCCGACCTGATCGCCGTGGCGACAAAGCCGCCCCGCCCGAAGCGACGGAGTCGATAGCGGTCCTTGAATCCCTTGCCGGTTCCCCTCACCCCCTCGGGGAAGACAAGGACGAGCTCGTCGCGCTCGAGTAGCCGGCGCGTGTCGTCCGGATGCCCGACCGTCTGCCCCGTGCGGCGCAGGAACCAGCTCAGCATCGGCATGCCCATAAACAGGCTTGCCACCAGCGCGCGCACGTGTCGCGGGTGGGGATGCTCAGCGAACACCGCGGTCTTGATCATGGTGGCGTCCCAGGGGAGTACGCCGGCGTGGTTCGAAACAAGCAGAGCGCGGCCTGTGGCAGGGACGTTCTCGATGCCCGTCGTCTCGACGCGCCAGTAGTCGCGGTACAGGACCGTGAAGACCGATAGGAACGACTCGGTCCACTGCGGATCGAAGCCGAAGTCGTCGACCTCATAGTCGGCCCCCCGGCGCGCCAGCTGCTGCTGCTTGTAGACGAACTGGGCGACCTCCATCACCCGGTTCAGGTCGATGAGGTCCCGGCCGGTCAGCCGGCGCAGGCGAACCGACAGCTCGCCGAGCCCCTGGAAAGCCAGCAGCGGGGCCTGCCGCTGAAGACGTGTGACGGTCTTCATGAGCTCAGCGCCCGCCCTGGGCTTGACGATCTCCGCGGGCTTGCTAGCCTTGCGCCGCTGTTTCGGTGTTTTCGCCTCGATCATCTGTGCGCCTCAAGGACCGGCGCTGCGCCCTGCCCATTACGGTTGGCGCGCCGCCGGCGCTGAAGGTAGACCTGCAGCTCGTATTCCTGCGGCGGTGACGGCGCTTCGATCACCTCGAGGGTCTTGCCTCGGGCGAGACCGTCCATCACCGTGCGAGAGCTGTAGGCGGGTTTCCAGCCGAACTCCGCCTCGAGCTTCGAGCAGTCCATCACCGAACCGAACGCGATCACGTCCGCCAGGTGTGACTGCATCTCGACCCGAGCCAGCGCCCGCAAGGCCAGGCGCCCGATCCAGCGCCCGTACGGCGGCAGGAGTGGAGCAGCCCGCCCGCCCATGATCGCGATGGCCTGGCTCAGGAGGACGACGCCTCCGGCCGCGACATTGAAGACGCCAGGATGGTGGCCCAGGACGGCACGGACGATGGCCTCGGCCGCGTCCTCTTCGTGAAGAAGCTGGAGGCGCGGGTCGAAGCCCGCGAACGTCGGCACGATTGGAAGCGAGAGGTACCGCGCAAGAGTCGTGTCCTCGCTGACCCGGAACCCCAGACGCATCACGCTGACCGAGCAGGACTGGTTGCGCATAGCGAACTCGGTGATCAGCTGCTCCATGTCGAGCAGGTCGCGGGTGACCGAGGGTGCCGGCTTTTCGTTGTTCGTCATCTCCTCGGAGAAGAACGAAGGATCGGTCGCTCCGGCCCCATAGATCGCCTGGCTGGATTTCACGATCAGCTTGCGGACGTGACCGGAGGGTGCCGAGCAGCCGGCAAGGATGTTCATCGTCCCGATCACATCGGTCTCATGGATGGAGCGCTCGTCGTGAGGTGAGTCGACCATGACCGCGAGGTGCACCACGGTGTCGACTCTCAGGCGGCGGACGAGCTTGCCGATCGCCACGTGGCGAGTGTCCGCGTGGACGAAGTCCATCTCCTCCAGCGCGTCGATCGGATCCTTGAGGTCGCATCCGAACAGGTGGGGCACGTGAGGAGCGAGCCGCCGCACGACCTCGGCGCCGAGCGGATTCGATACTCCCGTGACGAGAACGCGGTTAGGCCGGGAGGAAGTCATGCGCTCTCAATCTAGACCAGTGGAGCTTTAGCCCGGCGCCGGGCGCGCGCAGGGCGCAATTTCAAACAGTCCCGGGCGTCCCCAGGGCGCGTCACTCACGACTCCAGACAACCTGAATGTCAAAGGGGGGTACCGCGGGGGGATCCTGATCCCCCCGCGCCTTTATGGATAGATCCCGCGTACGGTAGTAGCGTTGGCCACACGCTGGACCGCCAGCGCGTAGGCGGCGAGGCGCATGTCGATGCGCTTGTTGACCGAGGTGTGGAGGATCTCGTAGAAGGCCCGCGTGATGACGTGGTGAAGCTTGGTGTTGATCTCCTCCTCCTCCCAGAAGAAGGCCTGCAGGTCTTGAACCCACTCGAAGTACGAGACGATCACGCCGCCCGCGTTGGCGATGATGTCCGGGACCACGAAGATGTTCCGGTCATGCAGGATTGGGTCCGCCTCCGGAGAGATCGCCGCATTGGCTCCCTCGGTGATCAGCCGCGCACGGATGCGACCGGCGTTGTCACCTGTGATCTGGTCCTGCACGGCGGCGGGGACCAGAACGGTGACAGGCAGCTCGATGATCTCGCCGTTCGTGACGTTGTCGGCCTTCTTGAAACCGGTGACCCCGCCGCGCACCGCGCGGTGCTCTTCCAGGGCCGCGAGGTCGAGACCGCTGGCGTTGTACACGCCCCCGCGGGAGTCGCTCACCGCGACGACCTTCAACCCCGCCTCGGCGAGCAGTCGAGCCGTCGACCGGCCGACCTGACCGTAACCCTGGACGGCGACGGTCGGCGTCTCCTCCTCGACGTGTAGGTACTTGAGACCTTCCAGCGTCAGGTAGGTCGCACCGCGACCCGGCGCATCGATGCGCCCTTCGGAGCCGCCCACGTCGACCGGCTTGCCCGTGACAGACGCCGTCACCGAGTGGCCGGAGTGCATCGAGATCGTGTCCATGATCCAGGCCATCACCTGTGGGTTCGTGCCCATGTCGGGGGCGGGGATGTCCTTCTCCGGCCCGATGAGGATCGCGATCTCGGTCGCGTACCGGCGGGTCAGGTGCTCGAGCTCGCTCTGAGAAAGCTTGCTTGGATCGACCGCCACGGCGCCCTTCGCTCCGCCGTACGGGAGGCCCACCGCCGCGCACTTCCAGGTCATGAGCATCGCGAGGGCTTTGACCAGGTCGAGATTGATCGCCGGGTGGTAGCGGATGCCGCCCTTGGCCGGCCCGCGGCTGATGTTGTGCTGCACCCGCCAGCCGGTGTAGACGTTCACCGATCCGTCGTCCATGCGAACCGGGAAATGGACGGTGAGCTCGCGTTTTACGTCGCGCAGGCCGCGGCGGGCGTCGTCCGAGAGTCCGATCACGTCAGCCGCGGCGTCGAACCGCCGCTGCGCGCTCGAGAAGGCGGAGGCGCGAATTTCAACCGCCATACAGGATCCGATCGTACTCCGCCGGTCGCACCACTCGCCGCACAATTGCCTCGGTATGTCTCGCCGGCAGCTGCTCAGCATGGTCGCGGTGGCCGCCGTTGCCCTCGCGGTGGGTTTCCTGGTCGCCGGCCAGGTCAAGGCACAGCTGCTGACCCCCTCCAACCAGGTCGCCCGCTACCAGGCCCTCGTGCGAAGCGTGCAGGAGCTCGAGGCGACCAACGCCGAGTCTCGGCGCCAGATCGCGGCCCTCCGGGCCCAGATCGACGCGCTGGAATCCGACGCGGCGGGGCGCTCCGCGGCGACGCAAGCCCTGCAGAACCAGGTAGCCGACCTGCGCGCCCATGCCGGGCTGACCGCGATGCACGGCCCCGGAGTCGAGGTCGACCTGGCCAACGGCATTCCGGGGCCGGCGGCGGGCGGGCAGGCGAGCTACCTGGTCAACTTCCAGGACGTCCAGGACATCGTGAACCTGCTTTTCGCCCAGGGCGCCGAAGGCGTCGCCGTCAACGGGCGGCGGATCACACCGCTCACCGCGTACTCAGGCTCGGAGGGAGAGGTCGTCATCGACCAGGGCCCGCCCCAGTCGTCTCCGATCAAAGTGTTCGCGGTCGGGGACCGCAACCGCATGGTGGCCGCGCTCGACGATGCGTCAGCGCTCCCTGACATCCGCGCGCGCCAGGTCCAGTTCCAGCTCCACCTGACTTTCTTCGGCAGCCCCGACGTCGCGCTGCCGGCTTACGACTCGAGCTTGCAGATACCGCATGTCAACTCGATATAGAGTCGCGCCGCGGAGGCGGTCGACCGGCCGCGCGATCGGCGTCTGGTTGATCGCGCTGCTAGTGGCTCTCGTGGCCACGGTGCAGATTCGCAGCCAGGCCGAGGTCGAGCGAAGCCTGGTCGGAATCGACACCACCTCGCTCGCCTTCTTGATCGACGACCTCCACCGCGCCAACGATTCGCTGCAGTCCGAGGCCGCCGACCTGCAGGCTCGCGAAACCATGCTGCGGTCTGGGACCAGCGGGGCTGCCGACCAGGTTCTGACCGACGAGGCCACCCACCTGCGCGCGATCGAGGGCCTGGTGCCTGTGCACGGCCCTGGCGTCGTGATCGTGATCGACGCCACCGGCCTGACGGCGCTCGACCTGCAGGACGCGATGAACAACCTGGCCGCGGGTGGCGCCGAGGCGATGGCGGTCAACGATCATCGCGTGGTCACGGGCGTCGCAATCGAACAGACAGGTTCCGGCGTCGCGATAGGGGGGGTGGTGGTCGCCCCGCCGTGGACGATCGCGACGATCGGCGACGCCAGTCGCATCGGGGAGGTGGCGGACCTGATGACCAAGGCGCTCATTGCAGACCGCCGGGTCCGGCAGGCGACCTACCGCGTCGAATCGGACGTCGTGATCCAGTCGGTGGTCAGCGCGAGGCCTTTCGTTTACGCGATCGGGTCTTAGCGGGCTCCCTCGCGCCCAGCTTCTTGACCTGCGCAGAGATTCGATCCAGCCGCGCGTTGATGCGATCGATATCGGTGTGGCTCGGTATGCGCAGGCGCCGCAGCGTGCCTTCGAACGCCTCGTCCGCGCGCTCCTCGAGGTCCTCGCGCCGGCGCTCCATCTGATTCCTCAAGTCGGACGGCACGTTGAGGGTCCTGCGCACGTAATCGAGCAGCGCTTGACCGCGCTCCTGGATGGCCTCCCCGCCCGCGTCGACCAGGCGGGCCGGGCCGTGCTTCTCCTGCGAGAGGACTACCTGCGAGAGGGTCACCTGGGTCAGGTCGTGTCCGTTGTCCCGATCGACCACCTTTATCTCGTGCCCGTCACGGACGAGCTCCGCGATTCCTTCCAGCGTGATGTAGCGGCTCGTGCGCGTGTCGTAGAGCTTGCGGTTTGCGTACTTCTTGATAAGGTGTCGATCAGGGGCTGTCGTCACGGCCGGGCCCATTCTAAGGCGGTGCGTCCGATGCTCCGCCCCGGCGTGGCGTCGAGCGCATGAGGTTGGAACTTTCACTGAAATTATTTGACGGAGGTTGAAGCGTGGCAACAAAGAAGCGGACCTCGTCTCGATCCAGGCCGTCCGGCCTGGTTGATCGCGCGGTCAAGGCCGGCAGAAAAGCTCTACGCGAGGCTGAGAGTCGCGTACCAAGCGACGTCCGGCGTCAGCTCGAACGCTCGATCAAAGACGGCCAGAAGACTTTGAAGACGGCGATCGACCGGCTTCATGTTCAGGTTCGTCGCACGGCCAAGCAGGCTGACGTGGAGAAGGCGTTGAAGCGCCTCGAAGGCCTCAGCAAGCAGGTTCAGCGGATGGCGCGCGATGCGGCGGCACGGAGCGCGACATCGGGCCGGCGTGCAGCCAGCACCACACGTCGCGCCAAGACCACCGCCAAGCGGACCACTCGCAAGGCCGCGACCACGGCCAAGCGCGTCACGAGCAAGGCCAAGAGAGCTGCGCCGGTAAAGCTGAAGGCGCCCGCACGCAAACCCGCCGCCCGCGCTGCGGCCGGGCCCGCACCCCGGCGCGCGCCGGCCAGGAGGAGCTCACCTGCGGGGCCGGAAATCCGCTACGTTCCGCCGGCGCCGGAACCCGGGCCGATGCCCGAACGGGTGGACTCCGAGAGCTAAAGCCTTCCGAGAACTGGGACCCCGCCCAGGAGCACGGCCCTGGGTCGGGGCAGCCCTGTCCCGGCTCTCGTGTCGGGTTCGGCGATCGGGTCGCGGTCGTAGACCTGTAGGTCCGCAAGCATGCCCGGTTCGAGGGTTCCCTTGACCGACTCCTCGAAGCTCGCGTAGGCGCCGCCGGCCGTATACGCCCTCAGCGCGGCGAGCAGGCTGATTCCGTTCACCTGGTCGTCCACGGCGACCTGGATGCCGGGCCATGGGTTGGGATCGGGCGAGACCGGCAGGTCAGAGCTGAAAGCGACGGGGACGCCGGCCCGCATCAATCGAGCGTGCGGCGCCAGGTCGGTTCGATCGCGTACCGGGAAGAACAGTGACGACGCAACGCGGCCGAAGCGTGCCGCCATCGGCTGCATCACGGCCACCATGCCCAGCATTGCCAATCGAACCTGCAGGTCGGGTGGGCAGATCGTGCAGTGCTCGACCCGGTGGCGCATGTGGTCGCCGACAGCCGCTTCCACCGCATCGCACATCGCTTCGATGGCGGCATCGCCGATCGCGTGAGCTGCGACCTGAAGGCCGGCATTCGTCGCGCGGATCACAAGCTCGCGCAGCTCGGCCGGGGTCGTCCGCCAGGTCCCACCACCCGCACGTGTCGCGACGCGGTCGGCGCCGCCGTCGACGAAGACTTTGATTGGACCGGCGCGCACCAGGGAACCGCCGAAGCCCGCTCGGACCCCAAGTCCGGCGGCGGCCTCCAGCAGCTCCCACGAGAGGAACTCATTGACCCGCATACGAAGCGTGCCGGCCGCAGCCAGCTGCTGATACGCCCCCAGGTCATCGGCGAAGCCGCGGTTGACGGCGGCCCCGACCGACGTGATCCCGCGCGAAAGCAGGAGCTTCTGCGCCAGAAGAATTCCAGCTTTGCGGTGCTCCGGGCTTGGCGGAGGCTGCACGTCCGCGACCAGTCGCATCGCCGCCTCGAGCAGGAGCCCGTTCGGCGTGCCGTCGGGATCGCGGTCGATCCGTCCCCCATGTGGGTTTTTCGTCTCCGAGGTGATGCCGGCCGCCTCGAGGGCCGCGGTGTTTGCCACGCGCGCGTGCCCGCCGCGCTCGTCGATGTACGCAGGCCGCCGGCCCGTGCCCCGATCCAGCTCGCGGCGGTGCGGCTGACGGCGGTCGGCAAGCTCGTCAGCCCGGTAACCCATGCCTTGCTGCCAGGCACCCGGCGTCAGAGTCCGCCCGTGGGCCTTCAGGCGCTCCGCGATCTCGACGGCGCTTCGCGCGCCTCCCAGGTCGGCGCCGAATCGCGTCAGCCCGTAGTAGACGACATGCGCATGGGCGTCGTTGAAGCCGGGCAGCACGGTTGCGCCGCCAAGGTCGATCACCCGGGTCTGCGGCCCGCGGAGGCCCATCACGTCGGATGAGCCGTAGGCGATGACTCGGCCCCCGCCGATCGCGAGATGGCTGTGAGTCTTGAGGCCGGAGCGACCCAGAGTTCGGACTCGTCCACGAGCGAGGATGAGGTTGGCCTTCAAGCAACGCTAGATTAAGCGCGTGCCGCCAATCGACCTGCGCTCAGACACCGTGACCATGCCGACCCCGGAGATGCGCCAGGCGATGGCCACAGCGCCCCTGGGCGATGACGTTTTCGGCGACGACCCAATGGTCAACGAGCTCGAGCGGGTGGCGGCCGCGCGGCTTGGCAAGGAGGCGGCGCTCTTCCTCCCGAGCGGAACGATGGGGAACGTGGTCGGCGTCGCGGTCAACACGCGCCTCGGCGAGGAGATGATCGCCGACGCCGACGCTCACGTCTTTCTATATGAGGCGGCCGGCGCCGCTGTCATCTCGGGAGTCCAGATCCGGCCGGTGCCGACCGCCGCAGGCGTGATGACCCCATCCCAGATCGAAGCCGCCCTCCGGCCGCGGAACGACTTTCATCAACCCATCACCGCGGCGGTGAGCTTCGAGGACACTCACAACCGCCACGGGGGCGTCGTGTGGCCCCTGGAAGACCTGCGCGCAGCATCGGATGCGGCTCGCGGTCACGGTCTTCGCGTGCACCTCGACGGCGCCCGGATCTTCAATGCGGCGATTGCGGCCGGGACGGACGTCGCCGACATCGCGGCCTGCGGAGACACGGTGACGTTCTGCCTTTCAAAGGGCCTCGCCTGCCCGGCCGGAAGCGTGTTCTGCGGAAGCGCCGAGTCGGTGGAGGAAGCGCGACGCTGGCGGAAGCGGTTGGGCGGTGCGATGCGGCAGGCGGGGGTCATCGCGGCGACCGGACTGATCGCGCTGAAAACGATGGTCGACCGGCTTGCGGAGGATCATGCCAACGCGCGGACGCTGGCCGAGGGTTTGGCGGAGCTTCCAGGCGTACGTTGCGACCTGTCACGCGTGCAAACCAATCTCGTCTTCTTCGACCTGGAGCGGATGACCGGCTCCGACTTCGAGGCGGCGTGCGGCAAACGTGGCTTGCTGGGTGGGGCGACCGGCCCCAATCGGGTCCGGTTCGTCACCCACTACGGAATCACGGCGGACGACATCCAATCGACGCTGAAGATCTGCGAGGAGGTGCTGAGCGCGTGAGCATCCGACTCTCACCGGACGGCATGTACTACTGGGACGGGACCCAGTGGGTCAGCACCCTCGCGCACGACGGCCGGTCCAGGTGGAACGGAACCGCGTGGGTTCCGACCGCCCCGGCCGGGGTGCCCTCGTACCAGGCGCCCGGTCGCGTCCCGCGCGAACCGACGTCGTGGACCCGGCCGCTTCAGCTGGCGGTCGCGGGCTGGTACGTCCTGCAAGGGGCGTATTCCCTCACGCTGCCATTCTGGATGGGCGGATCGATCACCCAGGCGGTCAACCAGGCCATCAAGCGCCAGGAGGCTCTGAGCCCGACCGCGAGCCCGCCTCCTGCCGACTTCATAAATGCGATGACATCGTTCGTGACCGGAATTTTGTGGGTCGGCGCAGTCATCGGCGTGGCCATCGCAGCCGTCGTCGTGATCGGAGCGCTCAAGCGATGGACCTGGATGTACTACGCCGTGCTCGTCCTCCTCGGCTTTGGAGCGATCTCGCTTCCGCTCGACCTCGTCAACGCCCTCGGCGGCTCCGCCCTCTCGTCGGCCTCAGGTTTCAGCCTACCGTCGTGGACATACTGGCTCGGCCTGATCGTCTCGATTCCGGGCACGGCGCTGTTCGTCTGGATGCTGGTCGCGCTGGCCCAGCGGGGCCCATGGGCGATGCGGAAGGTGTCGTCTCAAGTCAGCTGAGCAGGCTCGCGAGCAGGTGGGGGTCGATGTTGCCTCCGCTTACGACGGCCACGGTCCGCGGCCCTGGCTCCAGCTGTTCCAGCGCGGCGTAAGCGAGCGCTCCGGCTCCTTCCGCCACGACCTTGGCGGTAGAGGCAAGCTCGGGGACGGCCGAACGCAAGCGAGGTTCGGGAACGGTGAGCCACCGATCGACGCACTCTTTCAGGAGCTCGAACATCCTCGCGTCGAAGGGCGCGGTGGTCCCGTCCGCGATCGTGTCAGGTTTGATCGACACCGGTCCGCCCGCAGCAAGGCTCCGGGTCCACAGCGGGTAGCCGTCCGACTGAACGCCGATCACCTCGATCTCGGGTCGAAGGCCCTTGAGAGCGGATGCGATGCCGCCGATGAGGCCACCACCTCCGACCGGAACCAGGACGCGCTCCAGGTCCGGTACGTCTTCGAGAAGCTCGAGAGCGAGGCCGCCGTGGCCCGCCATGACGTGCGGGTCGGCGAAGGGGTGGAGGAAGGTTTCGGGTTCATTCCGCCATTTCTCTTCCGCCAGCCACCGGAGCATCTCGTCGCGCGGCATCAGGATGGGAGTCACGCCCCATCTCTTCACGCCGTCGATCTTCAGTGGTGGAGCGGTGTCGTACATGACCACGCGGCACTGGACGCCGAGCGTTTTGGCAACGTAGGCGCAGGCTTGCGCGGCGTTTCCGGCGCTGACGGTGATGAGACCGCGGCGAAGCTGCGCCGGATCGAGGGCCAGAGCGGCTGCGAAGAACCCGCGGACCTTGAAGCTGCCGGTCGGCTGGAGGCACTCGAGCTTCAAGAGCGCGACCTCGATCGGGATCAACGGCGTCCGCATCACGTGCGGCCTCGCCCGCTCGGCTGCCGCCCGGATCCGATCGACGCCGATCATTGCTGTCATTGAGATAGATAATCGTAGGGATGCCGATCTACGAGTACCGGTGCGAGGAATGCGGCAAGCGTTCCACATCGCTGCTGCCGAGCTACTCGTCGCCCGATCCGCCATGCCCTCACTGCGGGAAGCCGGCCCTCCGCCGCCTGGTCTCGACCTTCGCCACGGTCAGCTCGAGCGAGAGCGACGGCGGCGACGATTTCGATGAAGGGGGCGGCGGTGACGACCTCGGCGGTGACGATGACTTCGGCGGAGGGGATTTCGGTGGGGACGACGACTTTTAGGTAGAGGTCAGGCCGAGCACTTCGTTGGCGGCGCGGATCAGCACGTCGCGGTGGGCCTCGTCGTGCGCAAAGATCCTGAACAGGGACATCCGCACTGGCAGGCGCTTGAAAAGGTCGAGCACGCGGCTCTGCTGGAAGCGGTTCTCGAGCGGTTCGTAGATGAGGATGTCGGCGGTCTCGGTCATCGGGTTGAACGCCCTCGACTCCTGGGCGGCCACGTCCACTTCGAAGACGATGTCCCGCAGTGCCTTCGGCAGCCGCTCTCGCAGCTCGCGCGCGAACTGTTCGCGGGTGACGCTCAAGGCGCCCGTCGGAATTTCCTTGGCGTCGGTGTGGCCCTGGTAGATCAGCTTCCACTTGAGCCTGCGCGCGACCACATCGCCCCATGCCTCTCCCAGCTCTCGCTGCCGTGCATCCCCATGCCCGTGAGCCCACTGGTCCACCTCCGAGAGCAGCGACCACTCGGTGAAGACCTCATAGCGGTCCAGCATCTCCAGGGGATTGCCTCCCAGCAGGAGCTCAACCGTCGGGCGGAACACCTCGCGCAGCTGGAGGTCGATCCTGCGCACGGTGCGGTGGAAGTAGACCTGTGAGTAGAGATACAGGCGGGCGCTGAGAAACATGTAGAGGGCCTCGGCCGCGTGCGAGTGCAGCGTCAGGCCGCGCTCCGAGATGAACGAGTAATGGATGATCCGCTGCACGTCGACCGGGCCGCTCGCGACGCCACATATATAGGAATCGCGAGGCACGTAGTCCATGTTGTCGGCCGAGTAGGCGCCCACAAGCGCCGGCTTCAACGCCGCCACCCATGCCGGGGGCTGAAAGCCCGCCAACTCGGCCGACGAGATGAGGTAAGCGACCCATCGCGGATCGACATGCTCCCCCGCCTCGAAGTCGGCATTCGGTGAGGCGCCCAACGAAGCGATCAGGCCGGCGAGCCGGCCCGTGATCAGATTCCGGCCGATGACCTCGTGGTCGATGGCCCACGTGTCGAGGTAGTTCTCGTCGAAGAAATGACCGAACGGCCCATGGCCGACGTCGTGCAACATGCCTGCTACGCGCATCGTCTCCTCGACGAGCGCAGCCGACGGCGTGCCGTCGCAGGCGGTTCTCAAGGATGGATACAGGTGGCGGGCCCATTCGCCCGCCAGGTGCATCGACCCGAGCGCGTGCTGGAAGCGTGAGTGCTCCGCGGTGGCAAACACCCACCAGGCGCTCTGGAGCTGGTGGATGCGGCGGAGCCGCTGCATCCAGGCGGTGTCGACGAGGTCCTGCTCCGACGCGTGGCCGGGCACGCCGCCGGGACCGCCCTTCGTGATGCGAAGGTATCGGTAGATGGGATCGCTGGACAGGTTGAATCGGGAGTACTCGGCCGGCATCTTGGTCACGTGGCGATTATCCCCATGAACGCCGGGCTGAAGCAGGCCGCCGACCTCTTTAACAGCGGCCGCTACTGGGACGCGCACGAGGCGTGGGAGCACGTCTGGATGCCAGATCGTTTAGGCCAGGACGCTGGGTTCTACAAGGGACTGATCCAGGTCGCGGCCGGCTGCCTTCATTACACCCGGCACAACCGGCGCGGCGCGGTCAACAAGTGGCGCAGCGGGGCGGACTACCTGCGTCCCTATCTGCCGGAGCATCAAGGAGTACACCTGTCGGCTCTTGTCGAATCGGTCGACGAGTTCCTCGACGCGATGAAGCAGGGCGAGTGGCCCGAGCTGGCGATGCCGAAAATCGCTTACGACTAGGACGAGCGTCGCGTTGAGGCCGGGTTCATCCCGGCCGTCACCCCGCCTCCATTACCAGGCACATACAGCGCGGCGGCACACAGGAGGGGGTACCGCGGGGGAGCAATCAATAAGGCCGAACCTTAACGCCGCTTGCGCGCGACTTACGTCCTCCCCCGCGCTATGAATAAGGAGGGAACCGGCGGCCCGCCGACTTCTCGATCAAGCCGCCGTGGCCGAGCCCGGCCAAGTCGATTGGCGAGCCAGAGAACACGAAGGGCAGGACCAGGTCGAGCGATGTGTTCTTGCCGAAGCCCGCGCAGGATGCGATGCCGAGTACGGTCGCCCGGCCTAAACGCCCCATCCACAGCATCGAGCCGGGGTGGGCCGGCATACCGAAGCGGATCAGCTCGCCGCCGGCCCGCGCCAGCTCCGAGTACGCGGGGTCGAGCGGGTCGATCGACGATGCTCCCGCGAATAAGACGAGATCGGCGCCCGCCTCGGTCGTGTGGGCGTAGGCAGCGGCCACGGCAGCCTGGTTGCGCCCGACTTCCTCGACGCCAAGAAGATTGGCGCCGTACCAGCCGAGCTTTCGTTGAACCGCCTCCGCGAACATCGAGCGCGCGGCCGGCTTGAGCTTTTCGGTTACGACGATCGCGGTGCGCAACGGTAGAAAAGGCAACAGCTCCAGGACCCGGAATTCCAGCGCCATGTAGGAGGCTTCGCGGACTACCTGCTCGGGCACCGCGACGGGCGTCACCTTGCAGCCGGCGACCTCCTCCCCGGCTTCCACGGCCTGGCCGTCAAAAAGAGTGAAAAGCGCGATCCCGGAGAGGGCGTTGATCTTGCCCACGAGCTCGGGGTTGACGCGCAGAAGCCCGCGCCGCGTGGCCACGAGCCTGTACTGGCTCTGGGCCGGACCCTCAACCCGAAGAGGCCCCAGCTTCGCGATGGCATTCGCCAGCCGGCGGCCGGCTTCGTCCTCGTGGACATCACCCGGCTCGAGCTCGACGGCGTGGACCTCTGCATGGTCACGCAAGAGCGCAACGTGCTCGGGGCCAAGGACCGTGCCCTTCCGGAGGTCGGGCCCAAGGTCGTGGGTGAGCACTCGGCCTTCGATGTCTGCCACCTGCACGGACGCCCCATCCAATCGGACCGCCTTCATTACTGGCAGCATAGATTCGCGAACGGCATGACCATTTCCAGCATCCGCCTCTACAACACCTTCAGCCGCGCCAAGGAGGAGCTGCAGCCCTTGCGCGAGGGGGTCGTGCGGATGTACTCATGCGGCCCGACCGTCTACCGATATGTGCACGTTGGCAACCTGCGCACGTTCATGCTGCCCGACCTCCTCCGCCGCGGACTCGAATACCTCGGCTACCAGACCGAGCAGGTGATGAACATCACCGACGTCGGGCACCTCACCGACGACACGTTCGACCGCGGCGAGGACAAGATGCTCGTCTCAGCTCGGCTCGAGAACAAGTCGCCGCAAGAGATCGCGGCTCACTACACAGCCGCGTTCATGCAGGATGCAGCCAAGCTCAACATCAGGCCGGCGGGCAGCTACCCGCACGCCACGCAGTTCATTCCGCAGATGATCGACGTGATCGAGAGGCTGATCGCCCGCGGACACGCCTATGAGGTCGACGGAACCGTCTACTACGACATCGCCAGCTTTCCTGCCTACGGCAGGCTCTCTCGGAACACGACGGACAAGCTCCTGGCAGGCGCGCGCGGCGAGGTTGATCCACGGAAACGCCACCCGGGCGATTTCACGCTCTGGAAGGCGGCCGGCGAACACCGCATGCAGGTATGGCCCAGCCCGTGGGGCCCCGGCTTCCCCGGCTGGCACATCGAATGCTCGGCGATGTCGATGTCACTCCTCGGCGACCGGTTCGACATCCACACCGGCGGCGCGGACAACGTCTTTCCACACCACGAGGCGGAGATCGCGCAGAGCGAAGGAGTGAGCGGCCATCGGGTGGTGACCTGCTGGATGCACGGCGGCCTGCTCATGCTCCACGGCGCGCGCATGGCGAAGTCCGCGGGAAACTTCTTCCGCATCTCGGAGCTGGAGGAGCAGGGCTTCGACCCGCTCGCCTTTCGCTATCTCGCGCTGCAGGCGAAGTACCGCACGAAGCTGGACTTCAGCACCGAGGGCCTGGCGGG
>JBGPEO010000042.1:0-18156 GCA_041482895.1 Candidatus Dormibacteraceae bacterium
GGCAGCGTCGCGTAACGCGAACGCGAGCTCGTGGCTCGAGACTGCGATGCCCCAGCCGCCGCCGGCCGCTGCACGCGCCTGTTCGACTGTGAGCCCTCCCATGACGAGGATCTGGTCGGGCGGCACGAGGGCGCCGAGCTCACTGGCTTCGTCGACGGTCGCGACGGCGAGGCCGGTCGCACCTCCCTCAACAGCCGCGCGTGCGACCGGCACCGCGCCGTGGCCGTAGCCACCCGCCTTGACGACCGCCAGCAGGCGCGAGCCGCGGGGAATGTGCGACAGGATGCGAGCGCAGTTGGCGCTGACGGCGCCGAGATCGACGTCTGCCCAGCGCTGCGATGTCGTCAGAGGCCGCCCTGGCGGAGCACGTTCATGACGACCGGAATCTCCAGCAAAAGATCACTGGCCAGGAGGCCCGAGTCGCCCAAGCGCTGCGAGATGCGCCTGCCGGCGGCCGCGTGGATGTACACGCCGGTGACGGCGGCCGCGAAGGGGTCCGAACCTTGAGCGATCAGCCCGCCGATGATGCCGGCGAGCACGTCGCCCGTCCCGCCGGTCGCCAGCGCGGGGACCTCGTGCGGGTCCTCGCTGATCCTGCCGTCCGGGTGCGCGACCACGGTATGGGCGCCCTTCAACACCACCACGGCGCCCCATTCCTTGGCCGCCTTGCGGGCCGCGCCGTGGCGGTCAGCCTCCAGCGCCTCGACGGTTTTACCCGTGAGCCTCGACAGCTCGCCCGGGTGCGGCGTGAGGACACGATTCTTGCCGAGCTTGCCCTTGGACCGGGGCGAGTCCGCCAGGGCGTTGAGCCCGTCGGCGTCGATGACGAGCGGGCACTTTGCATGCAGGGCGAGGTCGAGGACAAGCCGCCAGGTCGAGCTGTCGCGGCCCAGGCCAGGACCGATCACGCCCACCTCGGCGTTCGTCAGCTGCCGCAGGATCGAGTCGTACGCCGCGTGGCCGACAGCGCCGGGCGCCACCTCCGGCACCGGCGTCGCCATGACCTCGGTGCACTTGGCGGCGAGGATGGGATAGATCGTGTCGGCGACCAGCAGCTTGACCAGCCCGGCGCCGGTCCGCGCCGATGCCGTGGACGCGAGGTAGGCCGCGCCGGTGAACCCCAGGCTTCCCGCCAGCACGATCGCAGTGCCGAACGTGCCCTTGTGCGCGTCGCGCGGGCGATCGGGGAGCAGGACCGCGTCGGGGGCGGGCAGGAGGTCGTCCGCGACGTCCGGCATCTCGAGGTGGGCGGTCGCGACTGCAAGCCGGCTGTGGTGGGTGATGCTCACCTCCAGGCGGGCGCCGCGGTGATCGCCCAGAAGCCGCGCGCGCGGGGCGCCCCTGGGCCCGGGGAGCACCTCGATGCGCCTGCGCGGGAAGCAGATCCCGGTGCCGTCGAAGCACTTGATGATCGCCTCCTTGGCGGCCCACCGGCCGGCGAGGCGTTCGGAGCTGCCGGCGCAGTAGGCCTGTTCCGCCGGCGTGTAGACCTTGTTCAGGAAGCCGGGGCCTGAGCGGCCGACGGCCAGGGCGATGCGCTCCACCGAGACGGCGTCAACGCCAATTCTTTGCATCTTGATTAAAGCTTAAGCCCCTCACCCCGACCCTCTCCCCGAAGGGGAGAGGGGGACGGATCCCCCGACCCTTCGCGCAGAGCGGCGATGAGGATGGGACTTACTGATTGCTCCCCGAAGGGGAGAGGGGGACGGATCTCCCGACCCTTCGCGCAGAGCGGCGATGAGGATGGGACTTACTGATTGCTCCCCGAAGGGGAGAGGGGGACGGATCTCCGCCCTGTCGGGTTACTCGACTGTGACGCTTTTGGCCAGGTTTCTTGGTTGGTCTACGTCCTGGCCCAGCTCGACCGCGACGTGGTAGGCGAACAGCTGCAGCATCACCGTGTTGAGGATCGCCGACATCGACTCTTCCGCCACCGGCATCTCGAAGACGTCGGCCGCGATGCCGTCGAGCGAGTGGTCACCTTTGGTCACGAGAGCGAGCACGGGCGCATTGCGGGCCGCGATCTCGTGGACGTTGCTGACCATCTTGTCCTTGGTCGCGCTGGCCGTGCAGATGGCGACCACGGGGAACTCTTCGTTGAGCAGGGCGATCGGGCCATGCTTCAGCTCGCCGCCGGTCGTGCCCTCGGCATGGAGATACGAGATCTCCTTCAGCTTCAGCGCGCCTTCGAGCGCCACCGGGTAGCTGAGACCGCGACCGAAGTACATGAAGTTGCGATACCGGCTGTAACGCTTGGCAAGCTCCGCGATCTCCTGCTCGCGCCCCACGAGCTCCTCGATCTGATCCGGCAGAGCCCTGAGCGCGGCGACGAGCTCGTGCCTGCGCTCGAGCGACACGCGGCCGTTGACCGTCGCCAGGCGAAGCGCAAGCAGGGACAGGTTGATCATGTGCGCGGCAAGCGTCTTGGTCGACGCCACCGAGATCTCGGGCCCGGAGTGCAGGTAGATGGCGCCGTCGGCGTCGCGGGCGGCCGAGCTCGCGAAGACATTCGTCACCGCCACCGTCAGCGCGCCGCGCTCCTTCGCCCGGTGCAAGCCGACCAGCGTGTCGGCAGTCTCGCCGGACTGGGTCAGCACGACTGCCAGCGTCTTGGGCCCGAAGGTCGGGCGTCGATAGCGAAACTCCGACGCGTCCTGGGAACGAGCCGGCAACCCGGCCCAGTCTTCGATCAGGTACTCGCCGACCATCGCCGCATGGCGAGATGTCCCCATGCCCAGGAGAAGGACCTCCTCGTAGGCGCGAAGCTTCTCGTCGTCGACGTCGAACTCGCGGAACGAGACGCTGCCATCGTCGGTGAGCCGGCCGCGCATCGCGTTGGCCACGGCCTCCGGCGTCTCGTGAATCTCCTTGAGCATGAAATGCGCGAACCCGCCCTTCTGGGCCTGGCTCACATCCCAGTCGACCTGGATCAGCTTCGGCTTCACCGTGATCCCGTCGAGGCTCGAGACCTCCGCGCCGAGCGGGGTGATGGCCGCTACCTCTCCTTCGCCCAGCACGAGCACCCTCTTGGTGTACGGGATGATCGCCGTGATGTCCGATGCGATGTAGTACTCGTGGTCCCCGAGGCCAACGACCAGCGGCGCGTTGAGCCGCGCGCCGATGAGCAGCTCGGGGTCGTCGGTGGAGAACATCGCCAGCGCGTAGGCGCCGTGGATCCGCTTCAATGCGCCGCGCACCGCGGCGAGGAAGTCGCCCTTGTAGTTGGCCTCGATGAGGTGAGGCACGACCTCGGTGTCGGTGTCCGACGTGAACTCGTGGCCCTGCGCCTGCAGCTCGGCCTTGAGCTCGGCGAAGTTCTCGATGATCCCGTTGTGGACGACAAAGATCTTGCCGTGGCAGTCGGTGTGCGGGTGGGCGTTGATGTAGGTCGGCTTGCCGTGGGTCGCCCAGCGGGTGTGGCCGATCCCCAGGTGCCCGGTCGGCATGTTGGCCTGGAGCTTGGAGATCAGGGTGTCGACCTTCTTTTCCGACTTGGTCAGGCTCGTGTGGGCCTCTTCGCCAGGCTTGGCGAGCTCCAGCACGGCCACGCCGGCCGAGTCGTAGCCGCGGTATTCGAGCCGCTTCAGGCTCTCCATCAAGATCGGGGTGGCTTCGCGGTCGCCCAGGTAGCCGATGATTCCGCACATTTCTTTACTAGAACTCCTGGAAGTCGCTAAGGATTCGACTGATAGTGGGTTGAACGGCGGGAACCGGGCTCAGGTTACAGGCCGGGCCCCGCTTACGGCTAGCCCGTACTGGGGTTGGCCGAGATCGAATAGGTCACCTTGGCGATCGCCACCGACCCGGTGATGTCAGGCGGGAAATTGATCTGCACCTGAAACGTCTTGTCCGAGGTGGCACCTGACAGGTCGACCGGGCTCAGCGTGAGGGTGGTGATCTTGGCCAGGGCATCAGGCGCTCCGCTCAGCACGACCGTAACCGGGTCCACCGTCACGTTGGTGATCCGGTAGCCCGTCGCCGGTCCGTGGATGGGCGGCGCGTCGATCAGAACGACCTGCCGGCTGGTAGTGCCCGTCTTGGCCTCGATGTGGATCTGAACGGTGCTTGGGTCGAGGGCCAGGGCCGGCTCAGTTCGCCTGGTGAGGTCGAGCGCTTGCCCGTTCTGCACAAGTAGAACGGATTGGCTCAGCAAGTCATAGCTGTTCTGCTGGATTGGGTTGGTGAAGTCGGCGTACGCGGTCAGGTTGGTCTCCCAGGTGGAAGGACCCGTGAACGTCACCAAGCACGGCGAATTCGGGCAAAGCGCCACCTGCTTCGTCACCTGCCAGCCTGGAACGACCCGCTGTGTCCGGACCTGGACGGGAAGGCTGATCTTCGTGAGCCGATCGATGTTCAAGGCAAATGGAACACTCGGTATCTGGACCTGCACGCCAGTGATCAGCGATCGAACCTTTAGATCGACCTGAACGTTGGGCCCGGGAGCGGTCTTGGTCAGGTCGAATGAAGCGGCCACACTGCTCGTGCTCACTGTTGCGAGCGCGTCCGCGAGACCTGTGACGGTCACGTCGGTCTTGGTCGGTGGAGAAATGACGACGATGTCGGGCCCGACCGTGTAGTCGATGCTCACGCCTCGCAGCACCACTTGCTTTGGCGGGTTTTGCGAGAAAGCGACCGCCCCCAGCATGAGCACGGCGAGCCCTATCGCGAGCAGTTTGAGGCGCCAGTCGTCGGTGATCAGGTTCATCTGCGAAATCTCAAGAAACCGTTGCCGTTGGACGGCGACGGCACCTTCAGGCTGACCCGCCGGCGGAGCCCGTCAGCGTCCAGGTTGCGCGTGATCTTTCCCTCTTCTATCACCGAGATGTTTCCTGTCTCCTCCGAGACTACGAGGACAAGGGCGTCGGATGCCAGCGACAGGCCTAGCGCAGCGCGATGGCGCGTGCCAAGCCTTTCGCGGACGACGCCTTCCTCCGGGAGTGGCAGCAAGCAGCCCGCGGCGACGATCTTGTTTCCGCGGACGATGACGGCGCCGTCATGAAGCGGCGAGTTGGGGTAGAAGATCGACTGGAGCACCTCGGCTGAGATTTCACCGTTGATGCGGACGCCCGTCGCGGCGTAATCCTCGAGGCCGACCTCGCGCTCGAAGGCGATCAGCGCGCCGGTCTTCTTGTTGCTCAAACGCTCTGTGGCGCGGATCGCCTCGGAGATCGCCTGGCTGTACAGCCGCGTGTTGTAGCCCGAGAGAGGGCGGCCGATGTGTCCGATCCGGCCCAGCTGGTCGAGCACCCGGCGCAGCTCTGGCTGGAACATGACGATGATCGCGATGATGATGAAGAAGGTGGCGTTCCTGAACAGCCATGACAGGAGAATGAGATTGAACTGCGTGGCGACCACGCCGATGACCGCGAGCAGGATGAGCCCGACAACGATCTGGGTGCCCTGGGTCCCTCGGAGCAGACGCAGCAGCAGATAGAGCACGACGGCGACCACCGCTACGTCCGCCACCTCGATGATGCTCAGATGGCGGATCACGTCGCTCAGCTGCCGGAAGAACTCGATCATCTCTCTGTCCCGAAGAGCTCCGCCATGACCGCCATCTGCGCGTAGAGCCGGTTTTCCGCCTGGTCGAAGACGACCGACCGCGGGCCGTCGATGACCTCGTCGGTCACCTCTTCACCGCGGTGCGCGGGGAGGCAGTGCAAGAACACAGCACCGGGCGCGGCATCCATCACAGACTGGTTCACCTGGTACGGCGCAAAAACCCGGCGCCTTTCATCCCTCTCGCTCTCTTGTCCCATCGATGCCCACACATCGGTATAGACAGCTGTCGCGGTGTCGAGATCGGCCAGTTCGCTCGTGAGCTCGACCTTCAGCTGCCCTGCGCTGATGCTACGCGCACGCTCGAGCACGCCGGCCTTCGGGTGGTAGCCGTCTGGAGAAACTACCGTCAGCCGGAAGCCGGCGAGCGCGGAGGCTTCGATCAGAGACGTCGCGACGTTGTTGCCGTCGCCGATGTACACGAGGTGCTGGCCGGCCAGGTCGCCGCGAACTTCCTCCAGGGTGACGAGGTCCGCCAGCACCTGACACGGGTGCGACCGGTCCGTGAGGCCGTTGATCACCGGCCTGGCGGATGCGGAGGCCAGCTCCAGCAGGTCGGCGTGGGTGCGCAGGCGGGCCACGACGCCGTCCACGTAGCGGTCGAGCACCCGGGCGGCATCGCCAACAGTCTCCCGCACGCCCAGCTGGACGTCCTGCTCGGAGAGGGTCGTCGCGGTCCCGCCGAGCCGGGCGATGCCCACCTCGAACGAGACCCTCGTCCGGTGGGAGGGCTTCTGGAAAAGCATGGCGACATGCCTGCCCTGCAGCGGCCTCTGCGACCACCGCCCGGCCTTGATCGAATGCGCCAGGTCCAGCACGCGCCGAAGCTCCTGGGCATTCAGGTCGGCGAGGTCGAGGAAGTCCCGGCCGGCTAGAGTTTTCACCGAGCCGATCATGATCGCTCGGAGGCGGCTAGAGGCGGGGTTCGATCAGCTCGCCGGCCACGACCGGCGAGATGGCCAGGTCGCGTACTGAGTCGAACTCGGGGAGACGGGCGCGCAGCCGCGAGTCGTCGCGCAGCCGGATCATGAGATCCCGGCAGGCGGGCGGGTCCAGGCCGAACTGGGCGGGCTTGAACGTCAGAGGCGGCTCGTTCTTGAACGTGATCGTGAGCCGGTCGGTCAGCCGCACGTGCGGCCAGGCTCCGGGATCAGCCAGGGTGACCGTCTCGATGAGCGACCACACCGCGCGCATCTCGTGCCTGCCCTGGATCACGACGAGCCGGTCCCGGAACAAACCGAGCTTGCCGGACGGCCACGTGAAGAGCCTCGAAGCGGCCCAGGCGGCAAGCGCGGCGCCGCCCAGCGCACCGGTCCCCAACGCGACACCGGCCGGCCAGACCTGCGCGACGATGGCGATCGCCGCCAGGGCCCCAAAGACAAGCGCGCAGGCGAGCCCCGCAGCTCCCAGCGTCACGATCGACCGGCGCGATCTCACGTAGATCAAACGCGCCCCACCAACGAGTAGTGTATTCCCGACCATGGTCAGGGACATCGCCGCCGAAAGGGCCGAGATAGACGCAGCGGCCCGTGGCAAGACGGTGCTCACGATGTTCGATGAAACATGCACCCAGATACCTGACGAGCCGGCGCTCAACTGGAAGGACGCTTCGGGATCCTGGCGCTCGCTGACGTGGAGCCAGTACCGCCACGAAGTACGCAAAGCGACCGCCGGGCTCAAGGCGATAGGCTTCCGGCCCGGCGAGTTCGCGGTGATCATGTCCCGCAACCGTCCCGAGCACTTGATCGCCGACCTTGGCGTCTTGCATGCGCGTGGCGTCGCGGTCAGCCTTTACAACACGCTCGCGCCCGAGCAGGTGAAGTACATCGCCGACCACTGCGACGCGGTGGTGGCCGTTGTGGAGAACGCCGGCTTCCTCGCCAAGTTCGACGCCATTCGTGACGAGCTGCCGAAGCTGCGTCACATCGTCGTCATGGATCCAGTTGGCGTCGAACTGGGAGGTCGCGTGACCAGCTGGGACGACCTTTTGGCGAGCGGCGAGGCTGAAGACCGCCGCAACCCCGAGAGGTTCGAGGACTGGCGTGAAGTGACTCCCGACGATCTGGCCACCCTCATCTACACGTCGGGGACGACGGGACCGCCGAAAGGCGTGATGCTGGCACACGGCAACGTGTGCTGGATGGCCGAGTCCGCCGTGGCTTACCTCGACCGTCTTGGGGAGAGGCACATCTCGTACCTTCCGTTCGCGCACGTGTTCGAGCGCTTCGTCGGGCACTGGGGAGCGATCCGGCTGCGCAACCACGTCTACTTCTGCCCGGAGACCTCACTCCTCTTCGCCTACGCGGTCGAGGTCAAACCGACCGCGATCATCGGCGTTCCCCGAGTGTGGGAGAAGCTGGAGGCGGCGCTCACCGCAGGAATACAGGCCGACCCGGATGAACAACGCCGCAACGCGGTCCTGCAGGCCATCGAGGTGGGCCGCAAGGTCGTGAGGCTTCAGCAGGCAGGCCAGCCGGCGCCGCCAGAGCTGCTCGCCGCCGCGGAACGTGCCCGGCCGGTCTGGATGGCGATCCGAGCCAAGGTGGGGTTGGAAGAACTGGAATACGGGATCACCGGCGCGGCGCCGATCAACCCGGCCGTCATCGAGTTCTTCCAGGCGCTCGGGATCAACCTCTGGGAAGGCTGGGGAATGACCGAAACCTCCGTCGGGGCGACGTACAACCCGGTCGAACGAATCAAGAACGGAAGCGTCGGCATCGCGGACCCTGGGGTCGAGTTGAAGATCGCCGAGGACGGCGAGATCCTGGTGCGGGGCGGCAACGTCATGCGCGGGTACTACAAAGATCCTCAAAAGACCTCCGAGGCCATCGACCCTGACGGGTGGCTGCACACCGGCGACGTCGGCGACATCGACAGCGACGGCTACCTTCGGATCGTCGACCGGAAGAAAGAGCTGATCATCACGGCGGGCGGAAAGAACATCTCCCCCGCCAACCTCGAAGCGTTGCTGAAACAGAATCCCTTGATCGGCCAGGCGATGGTCATCGGCGACCGCCGGCCCTATGTGAGCGCGCTGGTCGTCCTGGACCAGGAGTACGCGCCAGTCTGGGCGCGCAAGGCAGGCATCGTGTTCACGTCAATTGCGGACCTGGCGAATCACCCCGCCGTGCGGGCGGAAATCCAGAAAGCCGTCGACGAGTGCAACCGGCACGTTTCCAACGTGGAGTCGGTCCGGCGCTTCACCATCCTGCCGGTGGAATGGACTCCCGAGTCAGAAGAGCTCACCCCGACCCTCAAGCTGAAGCGCCGCATCGTCTCGCAGAAATACGAGCACGAGATCGACGAGATGTACGCCCGCGACGAGCGATCGACGGCGCCGGTTCAGTCGGGCACAAGCGCCTAGATCAGCGGGCGGCCTTCGCTTTGGCCGCCGGCTTGAATCCCATCACCGCTTCGGTGAACAGACGAGTTGCGAGCCGGCTCTTGGGCTCACCTGTTCGCGAGGCGAGCTTGGTGAGCTGATCGACGACTTTGGGCTCGACGTTGAGCCGATAGAGCTGCTTGACGACCGGGGCTTTTTCCTTCACGGCTGATCCTCCTGAGAGTTGGTTGATCGATGCGTTGAGTTTCGGAGCGGGAGCGGCTGACGCCAACCCAGCCTGTTAACGACAATTTCTGCGAGTTGGAGCAGGACGTGCGGTGGCACCATGGGCAGACGCTCGCCGCGGGGCAGGTGGCGGAGTTCAAGGTGTGGGCGGAGCTGGTGCGGCAGTCGCTGGGCGGGCTGCACATTTTTCTGCCGCTCCGTGACATGGGGATCGATGGGGTCGTGCACCGGCTGTCCGATGGCGCTTATGCGCCGGTGCAGGTGAAGGCGCGGACCTCGCTCACGCCAGCGGGCCAAGTGCACATCACTGTGACGGCCAGCAGCCTGATTGACGACGAGGCGCTCATCGTGGCAACCCTGCTGGATGGAGACGAGCTGGGCCGGTTCGTGCTGGTCGTGGACGAAGCCCGTTTCCGGTCGCTTGCGGTGCACGACATGGTGGAAGGGCGCGAGTATCTGACCGCGGCGTTCGAGCTGCACTCGGGCGGAGATTCGCGATGGGCGCCGTACCTGGTGGCCCGCGAGCAGCTGGGCGGGCGGTTTGGTTTGGCCGCGCTGGGTGCGGCGGAAGCATTGCAGGCTGCCGGCGTCGATCGCGGACACGAGGGATTCCTGGGCGAGATGGAGGTCGTCAGGCGCCTGGCCGAGGCGGAGTCACTGAATCTCTTTCGACCCTTTCCGGACCTGGAGACGGTGGAGGTGCTCGCGCGCCACGTTTCGACGCATCGCTTCGTGGGGCTGCAGGTGAAGACAGTGGGATGGGACGCGGCGCATCTCGAGAATCGCGTCTACGTGAGGCGGTCGAGTTTCCGGCCTTCAGCCACGACCTTCATCTGTGTGCTCGGGTGGAATCGGGATTCGATCCAGTTCGAAGGCGAATGCCTGCTGATACCGAGTGCGGAGTTGGCCGGCGTGGGCAGGGTCGAAGGCGATTGGATAACCCTTGAGGTCGAGCCGGGCAGCGTCAGGCATCGACGGTTGGACCGGTATCGAGTGCCGCTGCTCTCTCTCGGCCAGACGCTCGAGTCGATGTTGGCCTGAAAGTCAGACCAGTTTTGCGCTCAGGCGGTCGATGTTGGCCGGCGGCACCCCCGCGGCTTCAAGGTACGGCTCGACCCCGCCCCATGTCTGCTCTACATAGTCGAGCGTGTGCAGCATCCACTCCGGTGGGCAGCGCAGCTCGTCTCGCATCCCCTCGAGCCGGTCCGGAGCTGCCCTGGCCAGCCATTCCGCGTAGCGAGTCGCGAGCTGAACGTCCGTCTGCGCGTAATCCCCTCCAATCGCCTCGGGCTCGACGCCGGCAAGCGACAGCATCATCGCCGCGACCAGGCCCGTCCGGTCCTTGCCGGCGAAACAATGAAACAAGACCGGCCCGTCGGCTCGGGCGATCGCGTTGAAAATCGTTCCGAGCGCGGCCTGGCGACGGTCGATTATCAGCCTGTAGCGATCCGGCATGTTTGGAGCTTCATTGAGGACGAATGCGATCTCTTCGTCGACGAGCGGCAGGTTTACGTAAACGGGGACGTTGCTTTCCGGCTCTGTCTGCGGTGAAGCGACGGGAACAGTGCTCTTGAAATCGGAGAAAGGCGGGCCGGGCGCTCCCTTCAACTCAGACTCCGCACGCAGATCGATCACTGTCGTAATGCCGTAGTCGCTCATCGCCCGGCGGCCGGCCGGGGTCAGGCTCGCCAGGTTGTCCGAGCGCACCAGGACGCCCATTCGCGTGACGCCGCCTTGTCGCGGAAGACCTCCGAGGTCGCGCGTATTCTGGCAGTCGGGCCAGTCCAGGCGACGCGCTAGCGCTTCGTGTATTGCGGAGCCTTTCGGGCGCGCTTCAGGCCGTACTTCTTGCGCTCCTTCATGCGCGAGTCGCGAGTCAGGAGGCCGGCCTTCTTGAGGACCGGGCGGAGGTCGGGGTCGAACTTGATCAGCGCTCGGGCGATGCCGTGCGAGATCGCGCCCGCCTGGCCGCTCGTTCCACCGCCGAACACCTTCACGCTGATGTCGAACTTACGCTGCATGCTGGTGACGCGGAGCGGCGCCAGCGCCGCCATCTCGAGGACCCTCCGTCCCAGGTACGCGAGCGTGTCCTTATCGTTGATCACCATCCGGCCTTCGCCCGGCTGGATGCGCACGCGTGCGACCGCGTTCTTGCGGCGTCCGGTTCCTCGGTGGAAGATTTCAGCCAATCTTGATGTCTCCCTTGGCGTCGAAGGTGAGCGCCTTCGGCTTCTGTGCCTGGTGCCCATGCTCGGCACCGGCGTAGACGCGAAGGCGGGTGAGCATATCCGCGCCCAAAGTGTTGTGCTGCAGCATCCCCTTGACCGCGTTGGTCAGCGGGAAGGTGGGATCGATCTCCTGTGCCTTCGACAGGGTTCGCTTGCGCAGGCCGCCGGGATAGCCGGTGTACCGCGTGTACTCCTTGGACCCGAGCTTGGTGCCCGTGACCTTGATCTTCGAAGCGTTGATCACGACCACGTGGTCGCCGCTGTTCACATGCGGCGCGTAGGTCGGCTTGTGCTTGCCCCGCAGCACTGCCGCCACGCCTGAGGCAAGGCGGCCGAGGATCTGGTCGGTGGCATCGACCACAAACCAGTCCGACTTAAGATCCGACGCTTTCGGAGTCCACGTTTTTTGCTTGCTCATAGTCCTTATCTATCTTGCGCCGTGCGCGTCGGGTGCTTCAGTTCCGCGGCTTTCGCCGTCCAGGTCTTCTGTTTGCTCATTTGGTACTTTCGGGTTCCCTAGTAAATCACTTCCATCAAGGTCAGGCCCCCCGCCGGGGCCGTCTTCGCTGCCTTCCGCCGATCTCGCGCGCCGAGTACCTCTCCCACCCACTCCGGTGGGCGCCGGCCGCGACCGACCTCGGCCAGCGCTCCGGCGATGCTTCTCGCGAGCCCGCGCAGGAAGCCCTCGGCGACCAGCTCCAACTCGACGACGTCTCCGTGTCGCGTGACGCGTGCGGAGCGCATCTCGCGCACCCTGGCGTCCGCCGGTTCGGAGGCCGAGCAGTAGCTGGTCCAGTCGTGCCTGCCGACAAGCGCCTTCGCCGCCTGGGACATCGCTTCCACATCCAGCGGCCCGGGAAACTGCCAGCAGCGACCCCGCTCGAGAGCCGGTCTCGA
The DNA here is from genome assembly GCA_041482895.1 of Candidatus Dormibacteraceae bacterium. Taxonomy (GTDB): domain Bacteria; phylum Chloroflexota; class Dormibacteria; order Dormibacterales; family Dormibacteraceae; genus Palsa-870. The sequence goes on from JBGPEO010000042.1 coordinate 12,253, forward strand.
GAGCCGGTCCAGGTAGCGGTAGCGGTAGCGGCGCCAGCGGGCCGAGTAGCGGGCGTGAAACTCGTCCGGCATCTGTTCTGCCGACAGAACCGCCACGTCGGCGGGGAGCTTCGCGTTCAGAGCCGCCACCAACCGGCGGGGCGAGATTCGCCCGTCCGTTTGAAAGCTCACGACCTGGCCTTCGGCATGCGCACCCGCGTCGGTCCGCCCGGCGGCGTACACCTTGTGGTCCTGGCCCGTGATCGCTCGCAGCGCTCGCTTCAGCTCTGCTTCGACCGTGCGGCCATGCGCCTGCTGCTGCCAGCCGGCAAATCCACTTCCGTCGTACTCCAGCACGACTTTGATATTCACTTGTTAACTTCTGCGTTCCGCTCGGTACCTGCTGCGTTCCGCTTTTTCGGGCTTAAGCCCCTCACCCTGACCCTCTCCCCGAAGGGGAGAGGGAAGACTTACTAATCAACGAGTTCGATGATCACCATCGGTGCGGCGTCGCCGAGCCGCGGGCCTTTGTGGATGATTCGCGTGTAACCGCCCGGCCGCTCGGACAGGCGAGGCAGCAGGTTCGAGAACAGCCGCTCCACCACGTCTGGCTTGGAGATCTCCTCGGCCACGCGCCGGCGCGCGTTGAGGTCGTCGTCTTTCGCCGTGGTGATCAGCCTCTCGACCCATCGCCTCAGCTCCTTGGCCTTCGGCTCGGTGGTGGTGATGCGGCCGCTTTCGAGCAAGGACGTGCAGAGGTTGCGCATCAGCGCCTTGCGCGAGTTGGTGTCTCGGTTGAAGCGGCGGCCGCTCTTCTGGTGTCGCATTGAGAGCTAGCCCCGGAGGACCGTGCCCATCTCTTCGGGCTTGATGAAGCCCTTCTCGACGAGCTTCTCCTTGATCTCATCGAGGGACTTGCGCCCGAAGTTGCGCAGAGCGAGCAGCTCCTCCTCCCTCTTCTGCAGCAGCTGGCCGACGGTCTGGATCTCGTTCGCCTTCAGGCAGTTGAACGCCCGCACCGAAAGGTCGAGCTCCTCGATTGGGGTATCCATGAGGCGGTTCTGGCTGCCCTTCTCGCCGCGCATCTCCGCCTCGTGCTTCTCGATCGAGTCGCGGAAGCGGACGAAGAGGTTCAAGTGCTGGGTGAAGAGCTCGGCCGCGTGGCTGACCGCTTCCTCGGGCGACATCGTGCCGTCCGTCCAGACCTCGATGAGCAGGCGGTCGTAGTCCGTCGACTGCCCGACACGGGTCTTCTCCACGGTGAAGTTCGCCTTCTCGACGGGCGAGAAGATCGCGTCGATCGGGATCACCCCTATCGGCTGGCCCTCGCGCTTGTTGCGGTCGGCCGGCACGTAGCCCTTGCCGCGCTCCACGTTGAGCTCCATGCGCAGGTGGCCCTTGGCCGCCAGCGTGCAGATGTACAGGTCGGGGTTGACGATCTCGACGTCCGACGACGCCTGGATGTGCGAGGCGTGCACCTCGGCGGGTCCCTTGACGTCGAGGAGCAGGGTCACAGGGTCCTCGGTGAAGCTCTTCAGGCAGAGCCGCTTGAGGTTGAGGATGACCTCCGTCACGTCTTCTTTGACGTGCGGGATGGCCGTGAACTCATGCGCCACGCCGTCGATCTGGATCGACGTGACCGCCGCGCCCCACAACGAGGAGAGCAGCACGCGGCGAAGCGTGTTGCCCAAAGTCGTGCCGAATCCCGGGTCGAGCGGCTCGATGTCGAACTTCCCGTAGTTCGCGCTGGTCTCGAGCTTCCGGACCTGCGGGGTAACGCTCATCTGAGTGTCGATTGCCAATTGGGTACTCCCTTTACCTTGAGTAGAACTCGACGATCAACTGTTCCTCGACTCCGGTCTCCATCTCATGGCGGTCAGGACGCGCCAGGATCTTTCCGGACTTGTCGTCGGCACTGAATGAAAGCCATGACGGCACCGGCCGTACTCGGGAAGCTTCGAGCGCGACATCGATCACGCCGTCCGCAGGCTTGACCTTCAACACATCGCCGACCTTGAGCTGGTAAGACGGCACGTTGACCGTCTTCCCGTTCACCTCAAAGTGACGATGCGACACGAGCTGTCGCGCCTGCTTGCGCGACGTGCCCAGGCCGAGCCGGTAAATCACGTTGTCGAGCCGGAGCTCGAGATGGCGGAGCAGGTTCACACCGGTCACGCCCGGTTCCTTCGCCGCCGCGTCGAAGTAGTTGCGGAACTGTTTTTCGAGCAGGCCGTAGATACGGCGCGCCTTCTGCTTCGCGCGCAGCTGGATGCCATAGTCCGACGTCTTGCGTTTGCGCGCCTGCCCGTGCATTCCGGGCGCGAAAGCGCGGCGCTCGATGGCGCACTTCGGCGTGTAGCAGCGCTCGCCTTTGAGGTACAGCTTCGCGCCCTCTCGGCGACAGAAACGGCATACAGGACCGCTGTAGTTGGCCATCAGTGGCCTCCTGCGGCAGCGGTGACGATGCCGAAGGTGGCCACTAGACTCGCCTCCGCTTCGGAGGGCGGCAGCCGTTATGTGGGATTGGCGTTACGTCGGTGATTGCGCTGACCTCCAAACCTGTTGCCTGCAATGAACGGATCGCGGCCTCGCGACCGGCGCCCGGACCGCGGACGAAAACCTCTATCGAGCGCATGCCGTGCTCGAGCGCCCTCTTGGCCGTCGCCTCGGCGGTCACCTGCGCCGCGAACGGCGTCGACTTGCGGCTTCCCTTGAAGCCCTGCGCGCCGGCCGAGCCCCACGAGATGACGTTGCCGTCGACGTCGCTGATCGAGATGATCGTGTTGTTGAACGTGCTCTGGATGTGCGCCTGCCCGTTGACCACGTTCTTGCGTTCGCGGCGGCGGGTGCGGACGACCTTCTTCTTTGCCACTACTTGCCCGCTTTGACCTTCTTCTTACCTGCGACCGCGCGCTTGGGGCCGCGGCGGCTCCGGGCGTTGGTGCGGGTGCGCTGGCCGCGGACCGGAAGGCCGCGGCGGTGGCGGGACCCACGGTAGGAGCCGATCTCGGTCATGCGCTTGATGTTCTGCGCAACCTCGCGGCGGAGGTCGCCTTCGATCAGCAGCTCCTTGGCGGTCGCCATCCGGTCGATGATCTGGCGGAGGCGGCCAACCTCTTCCTCGGACAGGTCCTTGACCCGCGTGTCCGGGTTGATGCCGGCCGTCTTGACCAGCTTCCTCGCGGTCGTGTTTCCGATGCCGTGGATGTACGTCAAGGAGATGACGGCCCGCTTCTGCGGGGGTATGTCTACGCCGGCGATTCTGGCCATGTAACGCCTAGCCGTGCCTTTGATCCACGAAACCTGCGGTTTCGCGGAGCCTAAGGAAGAATTTGGGCATGCTTGTTTCCAACTCCTGGCCTCAGCCTTGTCTTTGCTTGTGCTTGGGCGTCTTGGAGCAGATCACTCGGACCACCCCTTTGCGCTTGATCACCCTGCAGCTCGGACACATCTTCTTGACCGACGGACGTACTTTCATCTCCAAATCTCTCGAATTCGCCCTCGCGATCGGTCGCTGCTCGCCAGCTCGACGCCCACCTTGTCCCCGGCGAGTAGCCGGGTGAAGTGGGTGCCTGCACGGTCGGCGACGTGAGCCAGGACTTTCGCCCCGTTCTCGAGCTCAACCCGATACACACCGTTGGGAAGAGGCTCCACCACGACCCCCTTCACGAGTGGGAGGCGTTGGGGCACGAACGGCGATTGTACCAAACTTCTGCCTCGACCCTCTCCCTCACCCTGCGCGCGGGGCGGCGATAAGGTTTCGGACTCATTGATTGCTCCCCTGCGGGGAGAGGGATCCTGCTGTGAGCACAAGAGGCCCCCGGTCCGTGATCGCCACCGTGTGCTCGAAATAAGCCGAAAGCGAGCCGTCGGCCGTGCAGATCGTCCAGCCGTCCGGCTTCATGTACACCTCGTGGGAGCCGGCGTTGACCATCGGCTCAATCGCCAGGGTCATCCCGGTCTTCAGCCTGGGCGGGGTGCCCGGGCTGCCGAAGTTGGGCACCTGGGGGTCTTCGTGCATCTGGCGACCGATCCCGTGGCCGACGAACTGGCGGATGACCGAGAAGCCCGCCGCCTCGACGTGCTTCTGGATCGCCGATGAGATGTCTCCCAGGTAGCCCCCCGGGCGGGCTTTGTCGATCCCCACGTAGAGGGCCTGCTCGGTCACCTTGATCAGGCGCTCCGCCTCGGGGGTGATCGTGCCGACGCCGACTGTGATGCCGACGTCCGCCCAGAAACCCTCCAGGACCAGGCCCAGGTCCAGGCTGACAAGGTCTCCCGCCGCGACCTTGCGGTTGCCGGGGATGCCGTGCACAGCCTCGTCGTTGATCGAGACGCAGATCGACCGGGGGAAGCCGTTGTAGCCGAGGAAGCCAGGCGTCGCGCCGCCTTCGCGGATCAGCCGGTCGGCGATCCGGTCGAGCTCGATGGTCTTGACCCCGGGCTCGCACGCCTCCTTCAGCGGAGGGAGAACGGACGCGAGCAGGCTGCCCGCGCGGGCCATGAGGTCGATCTCGTGAGCGGTTTTCAGGTTGATCATGCGGTTTGCCTCTTGCCGGCAGGCGCCGTAACGGCGGCCAGGACCTGGCGGCTGATGTCATCGATTGTGCCCATGCCGTCGATCTCGGAAACCAGGCCTTCGACGCGGTAGTGGTCGAGCACCGGGATCGTCTTCTGGAGGTAGACCTCGATCCGCGGCTTGACCGCCTCCGCCTTGTCGTCCTCCCGCTGTACCAGCTCGCTCCCGTCGGCCGCGCACACAGCGGTGCTGGGCGGGTAGGTGCGCTGGCACTGGGGGCAGACGAGCCGGCCGGACAGGCGCTGGAGGAGCTCGTCCAGGTCGACTTTGAGGTACAGGACCCGGTCGAAATGCCTGCCGAGCTCGTTCATCAGGGTGTCGAGAGCCTCCGCCTGCGGGATGGTGCGCGGGAAGCCGTCGATGATGAAGCCGCGCCGGCAGTCGGGCTGCCGGAGCCGGTTGCGAATCATGCCGATCATGATGTCGTCCGACAAATAGTGGCCCGCGGCCAGGATGGGCTGCGCCCTATGGCCGAGCGGGGTACCGGCGGTGATCTCCGCGCGGAGCATGTCGCCCGTGGCGATGTGCGGGATCCCGAAATGCGAGCGCAACATGTTGGCCTGGGTCCCCTTTCCGCTGCCAGGGGCTCCGTACAAGAGCAAATTCACGCTTAAGCCCCTCACCCTAGCCCTCTCCCCGAGGGGGAGAGGGAAACTTGGTTCATCTGATGAAGCCGCGGTACTGGCGCATCACCAGCTGCGTCTGCAGCTGTTTCATCGTGTCCAGCGCCACGCCGACCACGATGAGTATGGCTGTGCCTCCGAGGTACATCGATTGAGTGTTGATGCCGGAGATCCTGGCCGTGGCGATCGGCAGGATGACCGTGATAAAGCCCAGAAAGGTCGCGCCCGCGAACGTCACGCGATTCATCACGGCGGCCAGGTAGTCCGCCGTCGGACGGCCCGGGCGGATGCCCGGGATGAAGCTGGAGTAGCGTTTGAGGTTGTCGGCGACCTCATTCACGTCGAACGTGATGGCCGTGTAGAAGTACGTGAACCCGAACGTGAACGCGAAGTAGAGCGCGTTGTACGTGACCGACATCGCCAGGTTCGAGGTGGTGGGCGAGAAGTTGCCTCTCACCCACGCCGCCGCCTTGTAGTACCACGTGTCCGGCGGCGCGCCGGTGAAGTAGTTGGCGAGGATCGTCGGCAGAAACATGACCGAGATCGCGAAGATGATCGGAATGACCCCGGCGTGGTTGACGCGCAGGGGTAGGAAGCTCGCTCGGCTCTGCACCTGCTTCAAGCCCACCGTGCGTTGCGCGGATTGGATGGGAATCTTCCTCACCGCCTGCTGCACCTCGATGATCACGGCGGTCATGAACAGCGCGATCACGCCGAAGATGA